>NZ_QHLI01000004.1 GCF_006864425.1 Campylobacter troglodytis
AAATAAAAACTTCATTTGCACCCTACTTGAAAACGACAAGGTAACGGACGGACAAGAGACATTAAGCATTCACAAAATGGCAGCAAAGCATTTAAATAAAAGTAATCACAATGGTTGGAGCTATTTTTATGTCGAAATGAGTGAAAAATTTGTCAGCATAGATTCTTTTAGGTATGAATATAAGATGAGAAATTATTAAGCCACAATAAATTAGCAAAAATTTAGTAAAATGATAGTTAAGCTAACATATTTAAATAAAGAAGCTAGAAAATTCACGCAAAGTTTGAATTTTTAAATTTCAAACTCTTGTTTGAATTTAACAAACAATTTACCAATTTGCTAAAATTCAAGTGAAAATTCATGTTTTTGCTAGTAAAAATTTGCGAATTTACTTAAAAGCGTGAATTTTTAGTTTAAAAAATTCAAGGCACATATAGATTATGGAAGATAGAAAATAGAATCTATCTCCTTGATAAAATAAAGCTATGTAAAAGCTTTGTTGTTTGTAGGTTGTTGTCAGTAGTTCGCAAAAAGAGGGGCCAAGCCTTGTAAATTTTTACACAAAAATTCACAAGAAAGGCATAAAAAATTCACGCAAATTCAAAAAACTAGGACAAAAAATGAGCATAGCAGTCATAGGAGCTGGCAAATGGGGACAGGGGCTTCATTTTGCTTTATCAAAAAAACAAAGCTGTCTTATAGCCTCACCTCACTCAAAGCTTGAAATAAAAGACTTTGTAAGCATTGAGGAGGCTTTAAACTGTGAATTTTTAGTCTTTGCCCTATCAGCTCAAAACATAGCTTCTTGGCTAAAAGCAAATTTTAAAAACAAAGGACAAAAAATTCTACTTGCCTCAAAGGGCATAGACACGGCTACTTGTCGCTTTTTGGACGAGATTTTTTTGGATTTTGTGGATAAAGAAAACTTTTGCGTTTTAAGCGGACCTTCCTTTGCGGCTGAGGTTATGCAAGGACTTCCTTGTGCCTTGTGCGTAAGTGGCTATGACAAAGCACTTTGTGAAACCTTTGCTAGCTTTTTTCCACCCTTTATCAAGGCTTATGTAAGCGAGGATGTGCGTGGAGCTGAGATTTGTGGGGCTTATAAAAATGTCCTTGCCATAGCTAGCGGACTTTGCGAGGGGCTGAATTTAGGCAATAACGCAAGGGCTAGCCTTATCTCAAGGGGGCTGATTGAAATGCACCGCTTTGGGGCGAAATTTGGAGCAAAAGAGGAAACCTTTTTGGGTTTAAGTGGGGCTGGGGATTTGTTTTTAACCGCGTCCAGCACTCTTTCTAGAAATTTTAGAGCAGGGCTTTTGCTAGCAAGAGGAAAGAGCAAGGATGAGGTAATTGCTGAGCTAAAAGAAGTCGTAGAGGGCGTCCCAACAGCCTTTGCCATAGCTAAAATCGCTGCAAAGCAAGGAATTTACACGCCCATAGTAAAAGAGGTGCTAGCAATCTTAGAGGGTAAGGACGCAAAAGAAAGCCTCAAGGACCTGCGTGGTAGGTAGCTAATGAAGCCCTTAAAGAAGTTTAAGCAAGTTTCTTTTATGAGCACTAAAAGCAGGGCTTTTTTAAGATTTAATTTTAAACCGGTTACTCATTTTAAGGTGTAAGAATGGTGTCTAATAATTATCTCACAAAAAACGAGCTTTTGCCACGCCCTATTAATCCTAGCTTATTTGACGAGCTTTTTGATGAGCCTAAAATTCAGCCAAACAAAGCAACTCACAAGCCCCTGCGTTCGCCACTTTTTTATGTTGGCGATAAATACAAACTTATGCCACAACTCATAAATCTTTTTCCACAAGAAATTCACAGCTATTTTGAGCCTTTTTGTGGCGGAGGAAGTTCGTTTTTAAATGTCAAGGCAAGGACTTATTATCTCAATGACATTGATAACAAACTCATTTTATTGCACAAATTTTTGCAAGGCAAAGCCCAAGATAAAGAGCATTTTTTTGATGAACTTTTTGCCATCATTAAGCAATATAAACTTTCTTGTTCTTTACTTGGCATTAACGCACCCTTATCCTTGCGAAAGGCTTACAAAAAGACTTATTTTGCCAAATTTAACAAAGATGCCTATCTTAAAATGCGTGAGGATTTTAATGCTGATAAACAAGGCATTGCAAGGCTTTACTTGCTTTTAATTTATGGCTTTAACCGTTTTTTAAGATTTAATGCAAGGGGCGATTTTAACTTGCCTGTGGGTAATGTGGATTTTAATGCTAATGTTTTTAACGCACTAAATGGATATTTTGACTTTGTAAAGTCTCGCAAGATTGAATTTTTTAATTTAGATTATGCTGAATTTTTGGCGAATTTTGAATTTAATAAAGATGATTTTATCTATTTTGACCCGCCATATCTCATCAGCGATAGCGAGTATAACAAACTTTGGAGTGAGGATAAAGAGCGTGAATTTTACGCATTTTTAGACGCTTTAAATTTAAAAGGTGTGTGCTTTGGGCTTAGCAACTTGCTAACCCACAAAGGCAGACACAATGCCCTATTAGAACATTTTGCGCGAAAATATCACTGCACGAACATTGTGAGTAATTATATTAGCTTTAATGACAACAGCATTAAAAAAGACTCAAAAGAACTTTATGTAAGCAATTTTAAAAGGTAAAAAATGAGTAAAGAAAGAAAGCCCGAATACAAAATCTTATCATTTAGCACAACGATGAGAAATCCACAAAGAATAGCGGAGTTTTTAAAGGCGTTACTGCCTTTTGAAAATCAAACATTAAGCCACGAAGTGATAATGCAAGTTGTAACTCATTTAATCGCAAATAAACTCTATGTGCCGTTGTATGCGAGTAGGAATTTTAAAGAAATTTTGGATAGCGATGAAATTTTTAGCACGAGTCAAACGCAAGAAATCATTGAAAATTCGCCACAAAAGCACAAGGAAAAAGGCTTTGATGGGGGTTGGGACTCAAGATTTGATACTTGGTATAAACTGCCTATGGAATTTGGATTTTGTTATTATGCAATGAATGAATCTTTGCTTATCTCAAACACAATTTACTCATAGATGCCATCAATGAAATTCCAAGCAAAAAAAATTTCAAATATCTTTTTAAATTGTATGATGAAATATCAAAGCAATAATCCTTTTAGACGAGTTTTAAATGCAAATGTGCCTTTGCTTTTATTATTAAATACAATGATGATTTTAAGGCAAGAAGTGGGCGATTCTAAAATTCACAAAGATGAGATTTCGTTTTTGCTATGTTGGAGAGATAATGATGCACAAAATCTCGCAAAAAAGATTTTAAAATTTAGGCAAATTTACCCATCTTTTGCATATTCTAGCGAAATTATTTATAAGGAATGTTTGCAAATTTTAGGCTCAAAAAATGAAAAACGCTTTAAAATTTCTCAAATTTGTGGCGCAAGCATAGATGAATATATCCCGAATCACAGGCATTATCTCACTTCGTGGAAATGGTAGATTTTTAGACTTTAACACCTTTGAAATGCCAAAAATTGACTATGTGATAAAAATTTACTCGCAATTTCACACCTTTACTGATAAAAGAGCGTATTTTGAGTATATGGGGCAAATTGACAATGAAATTTTAGAAATCAAAGAAAGCGTGGCTTTGCAAACAAAAGAAGGTCTAAAATACGAAGTATTAGCCAAATTTGCAAACACTTATACCAAAGAACAGATTTATAAAGAATTAAAAATTTTAGAATCTAAAAAAGCAAAATCTGAAAATGAAGTGTTTAAATTTATCCCAGAACCTACGAGATTTGAGTTTTTAAGTGCCATTGCCTTAAAACAAAATTTTGTGAATTTACAAGTTTTGCCAAATTATGCAATCGATGATGAGGGTTTGCCACGCAATCACGCAAGTGGCAATCAGCCTGATATTGTTTGCATTGACAAGGAAAGTGAGAGTATAGTTGAGCTAAGTCTCATTTGTGGTAGAATGCAAGTAAATAATGAAATGTTACCCAAGGCACTTAAAAGAAGTGATAAAGGTTTCAAAACAAAAGCAAAATTTTGCCATTTTTATAGCACCAAAGATTTTTGAGGACACGCAAAGATATGTTGAATTTATAAAATTTAGGGAAAATTTAGACATTAGAAATCTTAGTATTGTGGAATTTATCAAAAATCTTAAACAATGCGAAAAAATAACTCAAATAAAGCAAAGCAATGTTTAAACTCCCATCACGCCGCTACACAGGGGCAAAAACAAGGCTTTTAAGCCACATTCAAAGCGTTTTTTAAAGCATTTAAAGACGCTTAATGACAAAGATAATTTAAGTTTTTTTGATGTCTTTGTAGGAACGGGGGTTGTTACTTGGCATTTTATGAATGAATTTACAAATAAAAATGCGAATTTAAAAGAAAATTCAAGTGAAAATTTATTTATGAACTCAAATAAAAATTCGCAAAACAATTTAAATTCAAAGCAAAATTCACAAATAAACTCAAACAAAAACTCAACATTAAATTCACAAAAAAATTTAAATCCAAGCACCAAAATTCCGCATTTTTCACGCTTTTTAATCAATGATTTTTTGCATTCAAATTATGCCATTTATCAAGGCTTTTTTAAAAAAGGATACTTTGAAATGGCAAAATTACAAGATTTAGCACAAGCTTATAATGCCTTAAAGCACAAGGATTTAAAATCAAATTATTATGAAAAAGCCTTTGGCGGATTATTTTTTAGCAAAAATGATGCCACAAAATTAGGCTTTATAAGAGATGATTTAGACACGCTTTTACACACAAAGCAAATCACGCAAAAAGAGTTTTATATCTTGCTAGCTAGTCTTATTTATAGTGCTGATAGAGTGGCAAATACTGTGGGGCATTATGAAATTTAGCGCAAAAATGTGTCCTTGCAAGATAGGCTTAAATTTGAGCTTATTGAGCCTTTACAACCTTTTTGCGAAGTAGAGATTTTTAAGCAAGATTCTAATGCGTTGGTGCAGGATTTTGTGGGGCAAAAACGCCACATTGACATAGCCTTTATCGACCCGCCTTATAACTCAAGGCAGTATTCACGCTTTTATCACTTGCTTGAAACCCTTGCAAAAAACGACAAACCCACACTTTACGGAGTAGCAAGAAAGCCTGAATCTGAGCTCATAAGTGCTTACTGTAAAAGCGAGGCGGTTTTTGCCTTTGAGAAGCTAGTGGCAACTTTGGCAAAATTTACAAAAATCTTGCTTGTTACTTATAATAACACCTATACTTCAAAATCAAGCTCAAGCCACAATAAAATCACGCTCGAACAAATAGCTAAAATTTTAGAAAGTGTCGGCAAAACGCATAAATATGAGTTTAATTTTCAAGCCTTTAGCAGCGGCAAAACAAATTTTAATAATCACAAAGAAATGATTTTTGTGTGCGAGCTTGGCTAGATTTTTTGCTATTTTAGTCTTGTCAAGGACTTAGGTGAAGTATGAAAGCGTGAATTTTTTTAAGATTTTTGTTTGCTTTTGCTTGAATTTTCGCATTTTTACCTTAAAATTTAGCTTTTTTACCTTGTTTGAATTTTTTAGCTTTTAGCATTGTCAAGAATTAGGGTGAAGCAAAAAAATGAGGTTTAAGATTTTTTGTGCAAATTTGTGTTTTAAAACTTTGTAAGATATTTTTAAAAAGAGTGGGATTTTGTGTTTTAAGAACTTGTGTAATATTTTGCAAAAAGCGTTCATTTTTTAGAACTTGTAAGCTAAGATATTTTTACACTTTGTGTGTGAATTTTTTGCTAAAAGATCTGAGTTTTATTTAGTATTGTCTGCTAATTTTTATCAAAAAATGCTAAAACAGCTTAGCTAAATTCACAAGGCTAAGATTGCTAATAAAGGCTTATTTTAGCATTTATTACCTAAGATCCTCTTTGTATAATCTTGTCTCGTAGCTTTTCTTTAATATGACACCTTTTTTCATAGCGATGATAAAAGCATCATAAAGATAAAAGCTAAGTATAAGATGGCAAAGCAAAAATTTAAGGCTAAATAACAAAGCGGTTTATAAATTTGGTTTTTTAAAAAAGCTATGCTTTAAGAAGCTTGTTAGAAATAATGTGCAAAATTTACATTTAAAAAGCCTTTAAGCCTTAAAAAGCTTTTAAAATTCAAGGCTATAAAAGAGTTTGAACCTTTGAATTTAAGGCAGATCAAAGAAACTAAGATTTTTAAAAAGCTTTTAGCATTAATCTTTTATTAAAATTTGCTAAAAGCTTAAAAGAATCTTATTTTAAGATTCTAGCTATTTTATGGCGTTAAATACCTCTTCGCTCATATCCTTTAAGGATCTTAGCCCACCTCCTGAAAGATACCAATAATCCGGATCTAGATAAATGATCTTATCTGTTTGAGCTGCCTTTGTTTTTGCAACTATGGGATTGTTTAGTGTATCGCTTGCTTTTTCTTGATTACCAACTACTACATTTCTATCTATGATGAAGAGGTAATCGGGATTTTTTTCTAAGATATACTCAGCATTTATGCTATTTCCGTGTGTGCCTACCTTTATGTTTGTATCAACAGGCCTTATGCCAAAGACATCGTGTATGATGCCAAAGCGAGAAGCAGAGCCAAAAACAGACATTCTATTTGCATTTGTGAGGATTATAAGCCCTGTTTTGCTCTCATCTAAATCCTTTTTAAATTCATCGATCTGTGAATTTAAAGCCTCTATTTGCGCCTTGGCTTCTTCTTCTTTGTCATAGAGCCTAGCTATACTTAGGGTTTTGTTTTCAAAAGAGCTTAAAAAATTCGCATTGTCAATGCCTACGAAGATGGTTGGAGCTATTTGACTTAGCTTGTCATAATGTCTTGCTTGCCTTCCTGAGATTATTATTAGATCAGGCTTAAGCTCATTAATGGCTTCAAAGTCAAGTTCTTGCACAGAACCAACGGGCTTTTTGTCCTTAAAGCTTGAAAGATAAGCAGGTAAAACCCTAATCGCTGTTCCAGCTACCTTATCGCTTAATCCTAAGGCTTCAAGGGTATCAAGGGTTCCTAGATCAAAAACCACCAATCTTTCAGGATTTTTCCCAATCTTAGTTGTGCCTAAGGAGTGCTTAAACTCAAAATGCTCTCCCTTGTCGCTTAAAACTATGGGGGTTACAATGACCTCACCTCTTGCTTGGGTGGTATTTGTATCTTGTTGAGTGCCTTTTTTTTCGCAAGCGATGAAGGCAAAAACTAACAAACTTGCACTTAAAATGCAAAGAATCTTCTTCATTTTTTATCCTTTCTAATTAAATTTAGGTTCTTTTATTTTGTAAGCTAAATTCAAGGTCCTTTGAATTTATTTAAACTCTTTTATAAAAAATTTTAATCTTTTTAAAAAAGCTTGTCTTTTTAAGATTTTGCTTAAGCCTTGCAAACTACTAGGCATAAACGCTTAATATGAGATTTCAACACCAATAGCCTTATATTTTAAGCAAAATGCCCCTTCCTAGCCTTTTAAAATTCATAAAAGAGCCTAAATTTAATCATAATACAAACAGATCTTTTTATCATCTATAAGCTTTATATTTATATTCATATCATAGGTTTGTTTTAAAATATCCTCTTGTATGATCTTGTCATTTGTGTCTTCTTTTAATATGGCACCGTCTTTCATAGTGATGATAAAATCACTATAAACAGAGGCGAAATTTATATCGTGCAAGACAACCACAACTGCCTTGTTAAAGTCATTTACTAGGTTTCTTAGCATCTTCATTATTTGAACGCTATGCTTCATATCAAGATTATTTAAGGGCTCATCAAGCAAGACATACTCGGTATCTTGGGCTATAATCATAGCTATAAAGGCTCTTTGCCTTTGTCCTCCGCTAAGCGTGTCTAAGAATCTATCTTGCAGGTCCTCAAGTCCCATATATTCAATGGCTTGTTGAATTTTTGCCCTATCCTCCTCACCAAGCCTTCCAGCACAGTAAGGAAAGCGTCCAAAGGCTACAAGCTCTTTAACCCTAAGCCTAAGATGGACATGATTTTGCTGTTTTAATATGCTAATCTTTCTTGCTAAAAGCTCGCTTTTATAGCTTTTAAGTGGCTTGTTATCAAAAAACACCTCTCCGCTGTCTGCCTTTAAAAGCCTTGCTGCTATGCTTAAAACAGTGCTTTTTCCAGCTCCATTGGCTCCTATTAAAGAAGTAATTGCCCTTGGCTTAAATTCTAAACTTACATCTTTTAATATGCTTTTTTCTCCGTAATTTTTATTTATGCCTTGAAGTCTTATCATAATTTACCACCCTTTAAAACAAGATAAATGAAATAAATGCCTCCTAAAAAATTAATCACCACGCTAACTGTTGTATCAAAGGCAAAGACACGAGAAACAATTAACATCCCACCAACCAAGGTGATAATAGAAATAAAAGAACAACCCAAAAGCAAGATGCTATGCTTATAGGTGCGAAAAAACTCATAGCTGATATTTGCCACCAAAAGTCCTAAAAAGGTAATGGGACCAACAAGTGCCGTGCTTACAGAAACAAGCACAGCTACTATGATCATTAATTTAGACACAAGCTGATGATAAGGAACCCCAAGGCTTATGCAAAGATCCTTATCTAAGCTTAGAGGATCAAGATACTTAAAATACCTAAAGATAAAGACGAAGGATAGGGCTATTAAGATATAAGCAAGGAGTAAAATTTGAGACTGTATATTATTAAAACTTGCAAACATCCTTCCTTGAACCACCAAAAATTCATCAGGATCAATTAAAACCTCAAAAAATAAAGACAAAGATGAAAAAAAGGTCCCAAAGATCAGCCCCAAAAGCAAGATCAAATATATATTCCTACCCTCTTTAAATAAGATCTTATAAAAAATCAAGGTAAAAACCACCATACTTAGAGTAGAGATTAAAAAATTCACATTTTCATTGTAGGTGCTTATGTGAGCTGAGCCCAAAGCAAATACAAGAAAGGCTTGAAGCATGGTATAAAGTGAGTCAAGTCCTATTATGCTTGGGGTTAGAATTTTATTTTGAGTTATGGTTTGAAAGATAACGGTTGATACTCCTATGCTAACTCCAACAGCTATGATAGCACCTATGGCTAGACTTCTGTTATGAATGGCAAAGTCAGGATACTTGCCAAGTCCTGTGAATATATAAGCTAGTATGCAAAGTATAGCCACAAGGGCTAAAATTATAAGCCTTTTAAGCATAGGTTCTTCTTCTAAATAGCATCATAGCAAAGATAAAAGAGCCTATAACTCCAACTGTGAGGCTAATTGGCACCTCAAAGGGTGCTATGATAAGGCGGGAAAATATATCACACACAAGCAAAAATACAGCTCCAAGCAAGGCTATGTGGGCTATATTATCTCTTAGATTATCGCCTTTGTAGATAGAGATGATATTTGGGATGATAAGTCCTAAAAAGGGTATAACCCCAACTGTGAGGATTACAACAGAGCTTATAATGGCAACTATGATAAGCCCTAAATTCATTATAAATTTATAAGAAATGCCTAAATTTAAAGCCATATCCTTGCCCATTCCTACTATGGTAATCTTATTTGCATAAAGATACACAAGCACAAGCAAGGGTACACTGAGGTATAAGAGTTCGTAGCTTCCTTCCATAAGATTTGAAAAATTGCCTTGCAACCAGCCTTGCATATTTTGTATCAAATTTTGCTGATAGGCAAAAAAGGTGGTTATAGCACTTATGATCCCCCCAAACATAATGCCAATTAGTGGCACAAAGATTATATCTTTGACCTGAATTTTATTGAGAATTTGTATAAAGATCAAGCTTCCAATAAGAGCAAACAAAGAAGCTATAAACACCTGAGTAAGAAAACTAGCCCCAGCAAAAAAGATCATACTTATAAGTATGCCAAATTTAGCACAGTCCATAGTTCCAGCTGTGGTTGGGGAGACGAATTTATTTTGAGTAAGCTGTTGCATCACAAGCCCACAAATGCTTAGACTCATTCCTGTGATAATAATACTTATCGTTCGTGGGATTCTAGCAGAAATTAGCACGGCAAGCTCGTTGTTGCCAAGTTGCAAAAGTTGAGCCACTGGAATGTGAATAACACCTATAAAAAGGCTAAGAAAAGCAAGTAAAACAAGCAAGAGCGCTAACACATCTAAGCGAAATAAAAACATATAACTTTCTTTAATCTAAAATTGACTGTCCCAAGACAAGATAATAATTATTGAAATATTAGCAAAATAAAATAAGTTAATGCTTAAAAAAAGAAAATTTGTCTTAATTATTTTATCTTTAAATGCCTTTTTTTAACAGTGTGAAAATTTCACACAAGCTTTTCTTTGGCAAAAATAACACAAGAGCTTTGCAAAGAATAGACAAAAAATTAGGCTATAAAATTCACAGTGATAAATACAGTAATATTTTGTCATTTTCAATGATCATAAAGACAAGCCTTCTTTGTAATTTAAAAGGTGCAAAAGTTCTCTTTTCTTAAAGCTTTTTTTAAAAGTATTGATCTGTCGTTGGCGAATTTATGGGCGAAGAATTCATAAATTCAAGGCATTTTTCTATAAATTCGTACATTCTTAGCACGCACTAGGAATGACAAAGAACACATTTTGTCTAAAATTAATACTTTTTTAAAAAAGAAGCTCTTTAAAAAGCTATGTTTTTTAAAAAGATAAGTTTTTAACACAGTTTGCTTTATTTACTAAGAACAAAATATTTTTTAATCTTCAACATTTTAAAGCCTTAAAAATCAAGCCCAAATTTAAATTCAAGATACTTTAAATAGGATTATTCTTTATCAATTTTAAGAAATTTTGATAAATATTTTATCCTAAATTTTTTAGTCTTAATTCTGTTTCTTTTAAGTTAAATTTGCTACCAGCCCCACTCTCACGCTTACCACGCACTTTGTAAGTTATTTCTACTACACAGTTGAGTGCAAGGACACAAAAAAATAACCCTTGCTCATTTCAATCCACCGCTAATTTTAGAGATTTTTCACACTATTTAACGGTTAAAATTTGAATTTTTTGCAAAATTCTATTCACGCACACACGAGTCATTTTGCAAAGCTTAGCTATTTTTTGCCTATAAATCAAGGCTTCTTGCAAAGTTGCGAGTGTAACTACACAAAAAATACTTCAAAATTTACCTTATATTTGGTTAAATTTAGAAATGTGCCTTTGTTTTTCATAGAACTTAGCTGACCCTTTGATTTAAGTTTAATTGAGCCAAAAATTTTTTCTTAATCTTTAACATTTTAAAGCCTTAAAAACCAAGCTTAAATCTTATCAAGCCTTGGCTCAAAGTGGCAACATAGCGATTTAGGCGTGTTTGAAATTGTCAGCGATGATGTAAGCGATAAAACCAACTTAAAACCAGCTTTTATTTGCTGTAAAGGAGTGTTTATCAAAAAATGCTAAAATTGAAAAGGATTTAGCTTGAATTTAAACACAGTTTAAAGCTTAAATCACCTTAGATTTTGGGGTAAGTGATGTTTAATTCTACTTTAATTTATGGCATATTTTTAATGTTTGTTTCTACCATCTTTTTTGCAGCTATGAATGCCATTATAAAATACCTGAATTTAATGGGCTATTCCTCTATGGAAAATGTCTTTTTTAGAGCCTTTTTTATGCTACTTTCTGTGTATAGCTTAGTTTTGTTTGCCCCTGCTATTAAGCACTTTGTGCCTAAATTTCAAGCCCCACAATTGAGGGCTAAAAAAAAGGGAGGCTTTAAACACATACTTTTAAGAGGCTTGCTTGGAGGGGTGGCTGTGAGTATGTGTTATTATAATTTTGCCACCATTCCCCTTGGCATAGCTACTGCATTTTTGCAATCTACGCCCATTTTCGTTGCCTTCTTTGCCTGTTTTACCAAAAATAAACCCTCATTTTTTGTCATAATGGCTACTATTATAGGCTTTTTGGGCGTTTTATTTGTGGCAAATCCTGAGCAAAGTGGCATACCACTCATAAATGCAATTTTGGGCATTATCGGTGCTATTTGTGCAGCAGCTGCTTTTTTTACCATACCTCAGTTAAAGCCCTTTTACACTAGCGAGGCTGTGGTGGCTTGGTATGGCATCACTATGTCTGTGGTTGGAATTTTTGGAATGTGCCTTAACATAGACAAGATGGGAGGCTTCATAATGCCAAGCCTTTTTGATTGGGGGCTTTTCATACTCACAGGCATAATGGGTGCGATAGGGCAGTGGTTTATGACAAAGTCATATATGTTCGCACCCCCTGGCATAGTCTCGCCCATAGGCTATATGCGTATAGTTTGGAGCATATTTTTTGGGGTTATGTTAGGAGATGCCTTTCCTAATCTCTTGCCAAGCCTTGGCATAGCTTTAATCTTGTTCTCAGGTATGCTTGTATCCTTTGATGCTTATAGAAAGAGGCAGTAAATTACAGCCCTTTAAAGCTATTGTGTGCCACTTTTTTGCGTCTTAGTTTTAGCCAAAGCTTCAATTTAGAGCCTAAAACCGTTTATAAACTGCTCTTTTTTAAGAATTATAAATCAATCTTTTTATATTGAATAGTATTTCAAAAAGCCTTAAATTCAGCCAAATCTTCAAAATGATAAGTTAAATTTATCTAGCCAAACAAAACTATTTAGCCATTTTTTAAACTGTCTTAAATTCAAGCAAAGAAAATTTTTGCCAAAAAATTTGTCATCAAAAAGCAGTTTAGCTGTGAATTATAATAAATTCACGCCCTTGTTGAAAGAATTTGTTGCACTCTCAACTTTACAAGAAGCCTTGATTTATAGGCGAAAAACTCTCTAACTTTGTCAAATTTGTCATCAAAGTTTGCACGAACTTTTCAAAGAAATTCGCATTTTGATAGCCAAAGAATGTGAAAAATTAGCAAAACGAAGTTTCTTTAAAAAATGAGTGGAGAGATTGAAGTTAATGAGAGTGATTTTTTGTTTCCTTGCACTCGTAACTGCGTAATAAAAGTGATTCACAAAATGCGAGATAAGAGTGGATGTGGGACTGACAAGAAAAGATCTGTGTTTTTACTTCGTGTTACACACTCGTTTTTTTGCGAGAAGGGATGCCAAAACTCTAGGCTAGCGTTTATACACTCAAACACTTGCTCTGCCAAAGAACTACTAGCTACCATAAAAGACTTTGCAGAGCTTAACGAATGCGAGATTTATAAGAAAGCCTCAAAGCCTACGGTGCCTTGGTTGATTTGTGTGCAAAAGCTCATTACCGAGTAAAACATAGCAAAAATGAGTTTGCAAACGGACGAAATCACATAAACGGCATAGAGAATTTCTGGGGACCTTGCAAAGGCTAGCTTAGGTCAGTTTCACGGGATTAAAAGGGAATTTTTCTACCTTCATTTGAAGGAGAGTGAATTTTGATATAATGTCAAGGTTAAAAACGAAAATTTGTATAAAATTTTGTTAAAATTGATTAGGAAAAATCCTATGTAATTTTAGCTAAAAGTATCAATCGCCTTTGTGAATGTTGCATTTGTTTCAAATTCAAGTGTTTTGCGTGAATTTTAGAATTTTCGGCTTAAAACTTATCAAAATTAGATACAACTAAAACAAATTGTGTTGTAATCATACTTTATTTAGTTTAGGGGTAAAGCTATGCAAAAAATCCAAAATCTAAAAGTTAGCCTAAAAAATGTCGGTATGCTTGATGAGGCTGAATTTGAAGTGGGGGATTTGACCATTATTTGTGGGGAAAACAATACAGGCAAAACCTACGCTACTTATAGTTTGTATGGGTATTTGGACTTTATACGAGATATAAACAATCAAATTTATTGGAATTTGGCAAAAAACCTAAAAAAAATCGATATGTTAGATGAAACTACAATTAAAATTCAAAAGAAAGATATGGATAGCATTGTTAAAAAGCTACTTGATACACTTCAAAAAGAATATAAAATAAAATTGCCTGTAATTTTAGCCTGCAAAGAAAGCGATTTTGTAAATAGTGATTTTTCTATAAAATTTACAAAATCTATAATCACACACATCAAAAATACAAAAAATTTCTTTTCGCGAGCTGTGCATTTTGATATAATCAATGATGAAACATATTATTTGTTTAATTATGCGAAAAGCCAGCGAATGCCTAATGAAACTACACAAAAAGAAAATTTTGAGCATAAAAGATATACTTTTATTTCATTTTTATTGAGATATATTGCCTTTGTGCTTTATCCAAGAGTATCAATTTTAAGCACCGAAAGAACCGGTGCCTCAATGTTTTATAGGGAGGTTTTTGGAAATAGAAGTAGAATTGTAGAAAAAATTTCAATGGCTAGCCTAGAAAATGTAATGGAGGTAACAAATGAATTGCAAGATAGCTTTTTTATGCATCCACTGCCTATAATAGATAATATGGCTTTTGCGAGTTCTTGTATTAAAATAGCCAAGCAAGATAGTTTTATCGCTAAAAATAGTTCATCACCCTTGTATAATGAAATTATAAAACTATTCTACACACTTGTTGGTGGAACATATAAAGCAACAGATGCAGGAATTTTATTTAAACCCAAAAACTCAAAAAATTATTATCCCATTGAAATAGCTTCAAGCTCAGTGCGTTCGCTTTTAATGCTTAATCTTTACATTCTAAATATCGCTCAAAAAGGCGACATTCTAATGATAGACGAGCCTGAATTAAATTTGCACCCAAACAATCAAATCCTAATAGGCAGACTCATAGCCTTGCTCGTAAATGCTGGTGTGAAGGTTTTTATCACAACACATAGTGATTATATAGTGCGAGAAATTGGAAATTGCATTATTTTAAATCAATTAAAAAGCGAGCAAATTGCAATGCTTAAAAAATACGACTATAACGAGCATTATAAACTTGATTGTAAAAAAGTTAGGGCATATATAGCAAAATACGACAAAAAAACGAAAAAGAACACGCTAAATCCTGTAGAAATTACACAAGAAAACGGCATAGCAATGGAAACTTTTAATGAAACAATCAATATGACAGCAAAAATCGACCAAGAAATAACCAAAATTATGCTAGGTAGTAAAAATGACAACGAAATTAAGAAATTTTAAAGATAGATTGCACAAGAGTCTAGTGGCTGGACTATCCATAAACGAAAACGATGATGGTAGAAATCAAATTTCTAAAATCAGCTTTGGCAAGGGACAAGATGATTTCATTATCATAAGACAAGAAAATAAAGATAAGCCCAAGCATTCATTATTTAAAAATGATGATAATAAAGACGAATTTAAAACAACCTCATCTTGTGATTTTATAATCATACAAGATAAAACCGACCTTAAAATCGCTTTTGCTGAGTGCAAAAGCAATAAAACCGACTACGAAACAGCATTTTGTCAAATTAAATTTTCAAGGCTTTGGCTTAATTATCTTATTGAATGTTATTGTGAATGCTTCAAAATAGATGTTGAAGAGAAAAGAAAATGGCAAAAGGCTATACAAGAAGCAAAGAAATATCTTATTTATCCACAAACAAATGCCACAGCAACAAAATCGCCAACAAATAAAAGCCCAAATTCTCTCAAAACGAAGTGCGAACAGCTAGGAATGACTCCAAAGCCATTCCCAATACAAAACACAACGCTTAATATACCAAATCCTACCGATACATTTTTTGGATAATTCAATCGGCTTTTATGCCACGAAATTTAGCAAGTCTAAATTTCGCAAAGCCCTAGAAATTCACAATTTCGTTTATGTGGTTATGTCCATTTGCAAACTAGTTTTTGTTGTGTTTTACTCTGTAATGTGCCTTTGCTCCTTCTTGTAAAGTTACGAGCAAAGCGAAGTAAAAAATCCACCAAGCCATCGTAGGCTTTCTAGGATGATAAAAACTACACAGCCATTACTTCACATTTCGCCCCAAATAATCCCCCAAGAGCTTCATTTCCTCATCATTTATCTCAATCTTTCTAAAAAATGGCATTGAGTGTTTGCCATTTCTTACAAAAAGCTCGACCAGCTCAGGGCTTAAATCGTTTCTATCCTCTAATACCGCTGACACATCGCCTTTGTAAAGTGCTTGTAAAGCCTTAGTCGCTGGCATATCTATGCCGTGGCAAGAACTACACCACTTAGCATAAATCTTTTGCCCCTTTTGCTGATTTGCATTCAAAGTTGAGCTATTTATGTGAGAAAAATTAGCAGGTGTTCTAGAATCATTTGCTCTGTAATCCTCCACAGTTATACTCTCTCCAAACCCTAGCCATTCTTTATCCTTTGGCATTGTAACCCTCTCAGATGCTAATAGCAAGGCTTCTTCCTTGCTTGAAAGCTCACTTGCCCCCTTTTTAGCTGAATTTTCACAGCCCATTAGCGTAAAAATTGCCGCAAAAATCACCGCACAAGTTATCAAAAGCCTCTTCATTTTGCACCCCCTCTAAGCCTAGCCTCGTCAAGTTTGTTGTTTGCAAATCTTTGATTTCTCGTATCTTTTCCCCAAATTCCACCACGGCCCGGAGCTAAAATGCCATTTGGATCTATGCTGTCTTTAAGCTGCTCGCAAAAGCGGCGCAAGATATGATCATTAAAGCTATAAGTTGCCATAACATCATCTTGAAAGGTTGGTGCAGCCCTATAATCCCCCCAGCCATTATCAGCAGCTACCTTTACCATAGCCCTGTAAGCCTTTCTCATTTGCAAATTATGCTCCTTGTCGGTGCGTGAGTTATCAAAGGCAAGCATAAAGCAAAAAGCCCTATACATCCAGCTTCTAGGATGGGCAAATGGGGTAATGGGGCTTGGCACACCTAGCTCGTGAAATGTTTGTATATAGATATCTTGGCATTTTAAAAGCTCCTTGCCATCACGCGGGATTATGGGGCTAAACCACACGTGGCCGTCTTTTGGCTCGGTTGTCTCTCCACGAGTGCTAAGCCAAAAGATTTCCATATTTGGAATGCCAAGGCTTACCTTGTGCTTTACTTGCTTTTTTTGCTCCAAACTCAAAGGCAGAGCAAATTCTTGCACCTTTGTGATATTAGCTCCTTCAATAATGCTAAATCTTTTTTTAATGTAAGCCAAATTCGCATAACAGCTTTCATAGTTTCCATAAATTGGTATATCCACTTGCCAGTAAGGGATATTATTTTTTAAAGCATAAGAGCCTATGCCCTCAATGTCAGGAAGTCCAGCTTTACTTGTAAGCAGTGCTTTTAGCTCCTCGTTCATAGCCTTGCCGTGAGGGGGATTTAGAGGGCTTCTATAAAGTGGCCAGCCTACGATGAAGCTATCTTCAAGGTAGTTTAAAATCTCAACAGCAGGGATTAAATCCTCCCTTCTTTTCATAGTAAGGCTTAATAACAAGTAGTATTCAGGCTTTGGCATCATCCAAAAGCCCATTTTTGTAACTATGCCAAAATTACTTTGTGCAAAAAGCCCGTCTATGTAGGGTCCATAGCCGTATTTATTCTCCGCAAAGGTCTTTGCACCAGGCAAAGCACCCATACCTGTGCGTAAAATCTCCCCATTTGCAAGCACCACTTCCATTCCGCAGTGAGAGCCAAAATGATCTCTATACATTCCATAGCTATAACCCCAGCCGTGATCTAAGGCATTTCCCACAGGTGAGCCCCAGCCAGGATCAGGTATATCCAAAAAGACATTTAAATTATGCTTTTCTACATACTCGTATAAGTCAAAATAGCTAACCCCAGGCTCAACTATGCAAAAATTTCTCTTATCATCAACCTCGATGATCTTATTCATCCTCTTTAAATCAACCACCACATCGCCTCTTTTTTGTGGCGCACAAGCACCATAGCCTAAATTCTTGCCTGTGGAGATGGGAAAAAGCGCAATTTTATATTTATTTGCCACTTGCACCACCCTTTGCACCTCTTGGGTGTTTTGCGGAAGCACCACTAAGCTAGGCACAGGCTCATCCTCATCGTCCCACTGAGGCGAGTAGGCATCTCTATAAAGGGCTAAGTCCTCCACCTCGCTTAAAACCCATTCCTTTCCAAGTGCTACTTCAAGCTCGTTTAAAGCCTTTTTGAAACTTGCCTCGCTTACATTGTATGGTAAAATCATCTTTTATCCTTTCAAATTCACATTTTTAGGTGCCATTATCCAAGAATGCACCCCATTTTCTTCCTCGCTATAAACTACGCGAAGACTATATCCAGCTGCCATAGTGCGAATGACAAAAAAGGTCGTTTCGCTACTCTTACTTGCTATGATAGCCTTGTTTTCAAGGGCTTGTTTTAGCTCGGCGTAAATTTCAGCTATGTCATTATCTACCTCAAGCACCCTATCAGCTTTAATGTCTTGATAATTAGCATTTAAACAGCCCTTGTCCTTGATGAAATAGCTTAAATGCGGCGAATTTAAGCCCTGAGCTTGAGGCTTTGAATTTAAGCTACCTTTTTCAAAGCTATCCTGGCTTAAAAGGCTTGTAAGGCTTGCAAAGGATAAGCCTAGCAAGCCAAGGGTAGAGCCTTTTAAGAAGATTCTACGAGAGTTTTTCATCGCTTTTTCCTTAAATTTGAGTTAAATTATTTTCAGTTTAACACGAGAAATTTAAAACAAACTTAAAATATATGAATTTTTAAATTCCCCCCCCCATTGATAGCATATATTTTGTTTCAAATTTACGCAAATTAAGCCTAAGTTCTTTGACGAGCTTTTAAGAAACTGTGTAAAATTAAGAATGTTTTTAAACAATGCTAAAAAATTTAGCATTTTTATAAGAGGCTGAATTTTTTTCAAAATTCAGCATAAATTAAAATTTTGCTGAAAATAAGGCTAAATTTTTTAAAAAATTCACAAAATTGAGTTTTTTTATTTAAAAAACTTGACATTAATAGACTAAAAGTATATAATGTCATTTGTGTAAAGGTTTGGGAAAATTTAAGGATTTTCGCTAGAATTCACGCTAAATTTTGCTTAGCTTGTGAATTTTTGCTGTGAATTTTTTTATGAATTGTCAAGATTTTGTTACACAAATCTAGCAATGAGGAAAAATTATGTGAATTTTCACTAAAATTTATACAAAAAAGCTAAAAAATAAAGCTAAAAAATTCACGTTCGGTCAGCAAATTTTGCTTTGTGTTGCAAGGTTTGTGAGAGGGCGTGAAGGTAAAATTCAAAGGAGACAAAATGTCAAACATACAAGATTTCTTAACAAATTCTATGCTTTCAAATGTCGAAAGTGCGGCTAGCTTGGCTATACATTCTAAAAATAGTGAAGTCGTGCCTTTACATCTTTTTTGGGCGTTAAGCGTGGATAGCGCGAGCCTTTTAAATCAAGTTTTTAACAAAATGGGCGTTTCAAAAGAAGCTGTCGAGCTTGAAATTAAAAGTAAAATCTCAAAGCTACCGTCTAGCTCAAATGTGAGCCGCGAAAGCGTGCGTTTTGGAGCTGAATTTATCAACTCGCTTGAAGAGGCAAGGGGTTTGATGAGTTCAATGGGAGATAGCTATCTAGCCGTGGATACTTGGCTAATGAGTGCAAGCGAAAAAGGTGTCATCAAAGAAATTTTGGCTAAATTCATAGATTTGCTTGAATTTAAAAAAGAGCTTGAAGCCTTGAGGGCTGGGCGAAGGGTGGATAATAAAACAAGCGATGAGAGCTTTGATGCCTTGAAAAAATTCGGCATTGATTTAACAGCCAAGGCAAGCGAGGGTAAGCTAGATCCTGTTATTGGGAGAGAAGAAGAAATTGAGCGGGTAATGCAAATTCTCATTCGCAAAACAAAGAATAATCCCATTTTATTAGGTGAGCCGGGCGTTGGTAAAACTGCTATTGTAGAAGCTTTGGCTCAACGCATCATAAAAAAAGATGTGCCAACTTCCTTGCAAAATAAACAAGTCATCGCCCTTGATATGAGTGCCTTAATCGCGGGTGCGAAATACCGTGGCGAGTTTGAGGACAGGCTAAAAGCTGTGGTAAAGGAGGCTATAAAAAGCGAAAATGTGGTTTTATTCATAGATGAAATTCACACCATCGTTGGTGCTGGAGCAAGTGAAGGCTCAATGGATGCAGCAAACATTTTAAAACCTGCCCTTGCGCGCGGCGAACTTCACACCATAGGTGCGACAACGCTTAAAGAATACCGAAAATACTTTGAAAAAGACGCGGCACTTCAACGGCGTTTTCAGCCCGTAAATGTCGCCGAGCCAAGCGTGAGCGAGGCTTTGGCAATGCTTCGTGGCATTAAAGAAAAGCTTGAAATTCATCACAATGTCCGCATAACAGATGGTGCCCTAGTCGCTGCTGCAAAGCTTTCAAAACGCTATATTAGCGATAGATTCTTGCCTGATAAGGCAATAGATTTAATAGACGAGGCAGCTGCTGAGCTAAAAATGCAAATAGAAAGCGAGCCAAGCACACTTCGCAAGGTTAAAAAGGACATTGAAACCTTGCAGGTGGAAAATGAGGCTTTAAAAATGGAGCAAAATGAAAGCAATGACAAGCGTCTAATTGAGATAGAAAAGGAGTTAGCAAATTTAAAAGAGAGGCAAAACGAGTTAAATTCAAGGTTTGAAAACGAAAAGGCTGTGTTTAATGCCATTAGCGAGACGAAAAAAGAGATAGATCTTTTAAAAAATGAGGCAAATTTAGCCAAGGGCAAGGGGGAGTTTCAAAGGGCTGCTGAGATTGAGTATGGCAAGATTCCAAGCCTTGAAAAGGCTTTGGTGGAAAATGATGAGAAATGGCGTAAAATGAGCGAGGCTGGGGTCTTGCTTAAAAATCAAGTTGATGAGGACTTAGTGGCTGGGATTTTAAGCAAATGGACAGGAATTAGCGTGCAAAAAATGCTAACAAGCGAGAAGCAAAAGTTTTTGCAAGTTGAATCTCATTTAAAGCAAAGTGTCATCGGACAAGATAAGGCTCTAAGCGCGTTATCAAGGGCTATAAAACGAAACAAGGCAGGTCTTAATGATAGCAACAAGCCCATAGGAAGCTTTTTGTTTTTAGGTCCAACAGGGGTTGGCAAAACTCAGTCTGCTAAGGCTTTGGCTAAGTTTTTGTTTGATGATGAAAAGGCTATGATTCGCTTTGATATGAGTGAATTTATGGAAAAACACAGCGTTTCAAGGCTTTTGGGTGCGCCTCCGGGCTATGTAGGGCACGAGGAGGGAGGCGAGCTTACAGAAAAAATTCGCCGCAAGCCTTACAGCGTGGTGCTTTTTGATGAGGTGGAAAAGGCTCATCAAGATGTATTTAATGTGCTTTTGGGGATTTTAGATGACGGACGGGCAACCGATAGCAAGGGGGTTACGGTTGATTTTAAAAACACCATCATCATCTTAACCTCAAACATAGCCTCAAATGCGATTATGAGCTTAAAGGGTAAGGAGCAAGAAGATGCCATAAAAAGCGAGTTAAGAGCCTTTTTCAAGCCTGAATTTTTAAACCGCCTTGATGAGATAATCACCTTTAATGCCTTGGGACAGGACGAAGCCTTTGAAATCGTAAAGCTTTTATTTAAAGACTTGCAAAAAAGCCTTGAAAACAAGGGCATAAGGGCTGAATTAAGCGAAAACGCTGCACTTTTAATCGCCAAAGAGGGCTTTGATGAGGACTTTGGTGCAAGACCCTTAAAAAGAGCAATTTATGATCTGATAGAGGATAAGCTTAGCGATATGATTTTAAGCGATGAGTTAAAGGGGGATGAGAGCATTTTGATAGATGAAAAGGATGGGGAGATAGTTATTGAGAAGGTGTGAAGTTTGCCTTTTAAACCTTCTTTTAAGGACGTTTTTACATTCACTGAATTTTTTATATTAACTTTTTGTTGAGATTTTGCGAAATTTTTACAAGCCTTTGAGCTTGAATTTTGTTGAATTTTGAGTGTTTGCCGTGAATTTTGGCTGATTTTGTAGGTTAAAATTCACAAGGAGAACTTGGGACTTTTTTATAGGCTACTTGATGCATTCTTGCAGATCGCAAAATACTGACAATAGATTTTTAATTTAGTTTTGTTTTCGGCTCAAGACAATTCAAGCGGATTTTCTCTTATCATTTTTAGTTTGATTTTATATAAATTTAGTCCTTTGATTTTGACATTAGATCTAAATTCGGTTTCCTTTAAGTGTAAATAGAAAAATTCCCTTGCCGTGAAACCCCTTAATATAGCCTTTGTAAGGTCCCCAGAAATTTTCTATGTCGTTAATGTGGCTTCGCCCATTTGCAAACTCGAATTTGGCGTGTTTTACCCTATAACTTTGCACCTTCTTGCAAAGTTGCAAGACAAAACGAAGCAAAAAATCCACCAAACCATCATAGGATTTTAGTCCATCGCTGTAAATTTCACTTTCTTTAAGCTCTGAAAAGTCCTTTATAATCGGCAATAATTCTTTTGCAGAGCAAGTGTTTTAGCGTATAAACGCTAGACTAGCGTTTTAGCATACATTCTCGCAGAGGGACGAGTGCGTAGCACGAAGTAAAAACACAGGCGTTTTTAGCTCCACGCCCACGCTTGCTATGCACTCTGCGAGCCCCTTCTACTACGCAGTTGCAAGACGAAACGAAGCAAAAAATAACTCTAACCCTCTTCGATTTCACCACTCATTTTCTAAAGAAACTTCGTTTTGCTAATTTTTTCGCATTCTTTAAGGGTTAAAAGCTTGCTGCACAATTGCATTCACGCAAGGGCGAGAAACCTTGCACAAAACAGCGATTTTGCTTACGCAAATATCAGCACAAAAACACTTTAAAATTGATTAAATTTTCGTTCCCAAATGTAGGGCAAAAATATATACTTGTTTAAGATCGATTTTACCAATTTTTTAGATCTAATTATATCAGCTAAAAGTATCAATCGCCAAGATTTTGTCCTTTGATTTTAGCATTAGATTTAAATTTTGTTTATTTTATTAGAATATTTTACTAGGTAATGTGCCTTTGCTACTTCTTGCAAAATTGCAAAACGAGTAGCACGAAGTAAAAAAACAGATGTTGTTCCTCCTGCTTCTTTTGCTACGCACTCTTTTTGTGCCTTCTACTACGCAGTTGCGAGCCTAGCATTGTAAAAATAATTTTCATCAACTTCAACCACTCATTTTAGAGATTTTTTCGTACTCTTTAATGGTTAAAATGCAAATTTTCCACAAAATTCTATTCACACAAGTACGAGAAATTTTGCAAAGTTGGGCGATTTTTAGCCTCTAAATCAAGGTTTCTCTAAAAGTTGCGAGTGCGTCGCACGAAGCAAAAAATACTTCGTAATTCCTTAAATTTCTTTTGAGATAATTGGGAATGAAGCATATATTTATTTTTCATTTTGCTATTTATACTTTAAAATAATCTTGTATCAAATTAAATTATATTGAGTCTTAAGAAGCTTTTTGACTTAAACTGGGTTTAATTTAAATTCAAGCTTAAATTTATCATTAACAAGGGTTATTTGCAAAAAATACTAGCTTTTTGTGTATAGAGAAGCTGTGAATTTTAAGCCTTTGAGTGAATTTTCGTTAAGCCCTTTTTGTAAATTTTTATTTGCAAAAAAAAATTTATTGGCAAAAAATTTAAAAAACCTGTTTTAAATAAAAAGGCATTTTTTAAATTCAAAGTTTATAAAACTGTCAAGCAAAAAATTCACAAGGCTTCATTTTAAAAATTTCAAATTTAAAAGTGTAAATTCAAGCTTTTACAATTTGTAAATTTTACAAAGTTCTTTATAAAATACCTAAGACTCATAATTTTTTTAAGAACAAAAAGAAAGTTCAAGTCAGCTATAAAATTCACAACTTCTTTTAAAATATAGGGAAAATTCAAACTGCATACAAAAAACTGAGGACAAACTTTTGCAAAAATAAAACTATGTAAAATTAAAAATTTTTTGTCAGCATTTTGCGATCTGCAAGAACGCATCAAGTAGCTTAAAAAAAGCCAAATTTATCTTGTGAATTTTAGCCCACAAAATCAGCCTGAATTCACAAAAACACTCAAAATTCAACAAAACTCAAGCAAAGCACACAGTTTGTGAAAATGACGCAAAATTCACAACAAAAAATTAATGTAAAAAATTTAGCGAATGTAAAAAACGCCCTTAAAAAGAGCGTTTGGTAGTGAGTTTAGTTGCCTTTAACTGTTGTAGTGTAAGTGCCAAAAAGTCCAAAAAAGTTGTTTACCTTAAAATCCACAGTTTGGATGTTAGAAATGCTACCATTTTCAGCCGCTTTTGATACAGAACAATCGCCCATAGCCACTAGCCCAAGTATGCTTGTGCAGCTTGCCTCACCTGTTTTGCCACCTGAGTTTGCATTGCCCGAGATAGGTAAGTTTATGCCTGTATAAAGCTGACCTGTTGGAAGTGGGGTTGCGCAAGCTGTAAATAAAACAGCAACTAAGGCTGTTACACCTAAAACCTTTTTCATTTTTTCTCCTTTGAAGAATAATTTTGTGATAAATCACAGTGAAAATATGGCATTTTTGTCTCTAAATTTGACTTAAATTTTTATAAAAAATCGTTTTTTTTTTTTTTTTTTTTTGTATGTGGCTTAAACTATGGTAAAATAGGATTTTGCATTGAGTGAGAAAATTTGAAACAGTTGCTTTTTAAAGATCTTTTGTAAAAATTTTAGCTAAAATTAAACCTAATAAAATCTTATCAACTTTAATAAATTTTGATAAATATTTGTTCCTCAAATTTTCACCTTAATTTACTTGCTTTTATAATGAAAAATCAAATTTTTGTTAATTGCATAAAATTTAGTTAAGCTAAACTTTTTTACACACAACCTTTATGAGGACTTTGACAAACTTAGAGGGTTTTTTACCTTTAAATAAAGACTTCTTACAAAGTGAGGGCTTAAAAGGCGAAGTGAAAAATACTTTAAAAATTCTCTTATATTTGGCAAAATTTGAGAACAAAATTTTGTTTTTAATAGTCGTTAATTTAACAAGCCCTTGATTTAAGTTTAATTGAGCCTTTTGCAAATAGTCCTTGTAAGGCTAAATTTAAACTTGAATTTAAACTAAACCTAGTTTAAATCAAAGCCCTTTTTAATTTAAGATAGCCTTCAAAATACCCTTTGTTTCCAAAAAGTTTCCATCTGCTCTTATACTTTGGCTCAAATTTAAAGATTAAGGAGACAAAATGAAGTTTAATGTAGCAGCACTTACACTCGCTTTTAGCGGTTTTTTAGCAGCCCAAGCAGCCGAGCTTAAAATCGCAGGCTCATCGACAGTATATCCCTTTACTAGCTTTGTGGCTGAGGAATATGCCATTACAAAGAAGGTGAAAACCCCCATAGTTGAAAGCTTAGGAACAGGTGGAGGCTTTAAGGTCTTTTGTGAGGGTAAGACGGACATCTCAAATGCCTCTCGTCCCATAAAATCAAGCGAATTTGAAACTTGTCAAAAAAATGGAGTAAACGAGATAGTAGGCGTTATGGTAGGTTATGACGGCATAGTTTTAGCTCAAAATAAAGCAAATGCACCCATAAATATCAAGCTTGAGCATCTATTTTTAGCCCTTGCAAAGGAAGTGCCTCAAAATGGCAAACTAGTTGCAAACCCCTACACAAAGTGGAGCGATATAGATAAATCCTTGCCAAATAGAAAGATCTCAATATATGGACCCCCATCAAGTTCAGGCACCAGAGACACTGTGGAGGAGCTTGTTTTAAGTAAAATTTCTGCTAAATTCACAGAATACGGCTCTCAGCAAGGAAAATACAAAACCATTCGTCAAGACAGTGCCTACATACCAAGCGGAGAAAATGATAATCTCATAGTAAGTAAGCTTACAGCTGATAAAAATGCCTTTGGACTCTTTGGATATGGCTTTTTAGCAGGCAATAAAGACAAGATTAATGCTGTAAACATAGACGGTATAGCTGCTAGCGAGGAGAGCATTTCTCAGGGCAAGTATGAGTTAGCAAGAAGCCTTTTTATCTATTTAAATGCTAAAAACAAAGAGGTCTTAGACTTTGCTAATTTATATATGAGCGATGATTTGGCTAGTTTAGGAGGAGAGCTTTCAAAGATCGGACTTGTCCCACTTAGTAGCAAGGATCTAAAAGCTATGCAAACTCATATCAAAAAAGCTACTCGTTTAAACACCAAGCTAGTGAATTCAGGCAAGGTATTTTAACCACTTAGGATTTATCAGCTTGGATTAACAGTTGATAAATCCTAGCAATATTTTTCCCACTTTTTATACATTTTCAGCAAAAATTTATCTTATTTTTATTATAATATTAAATTAATTGTGTTATAATTAAAAGAAAATAAATTATTAACAAAGGAGTTCTTTTGTTTAAGGAAAATGTCAGAGAGAATGCTATAGCTGTCTTGGTTTTTTTCATTTGTGCTGTTTGTTTTTATATATGGGGCTATTATTATGTGCCTGATCATCATATGATCTTGTTTATACTAGCTAGCACCTTTGGCGTTTTTATGGCTTTTAACATAGGTGGAAATGATGTTGCAAATTCCTTTGGCACTAGCGTTGGAGCAAAGACAGTTACCATTAAACAAGCCTTAATCATAGCTGCTGTTTTTGAGCTAAGTGGGGCTGTATTTGCTGGTGGGGAGGTAACTAAGACCATAAGAAGTGGGATAGTTGTCTTTCCTGATGATCTAAATCCTATGCTCTTCGTGTTGATTATGCTCTCAGCCCTTTTAAGCTCTGGGGTTTGGATCTTCATAGCCACCAAAAAAGCCCTACCCGTTTCTACAACGCATAGCATAGTAGGTGGGATAGTTGGTGCTAGTATGACCATGGGCTTTATACAGTTTAGCGGAACTGATACTCTTTCTATGGTAAATTGGGCTGAGATGGGCAAGATCGCCTCAAGCTGGGTGCTTTCTCCTCTTTTAGGAGGCATTGCTTCTTATCTCATCTTTGCTTATATACACAAAAAAATTCTAACCCCTTCTGATTCTTTAGGAGAAAAGCTTAAAGAGCTTAAGGCTAGCAAAAAAGAATTCAAAGAAGAATTTTTTGCAAACATAAAGCAAATGCCACAAAGTGAGCAAGTAAAAGAACTTAGTGCCATAGTCTTAGATGATGAGGAGGAAAGAGAAAAAAGCTTTTATAAAAAGAAGATGAAAGAGTATAAGGAAAAGGAAAAAGAACTTGATGTCTTTGCTGCTGCTAAGAAGCATATACCCTTTATAGGTTGTGTTGGAGCTGTGATTATCGCCTCTATGCTTTTATTTAAGGGACTTGATAAGGTAAGCACCCTTAGTCTAGCACAAAATGTGTGGATCATCTTCATAATAGGCACTCTCACTTATATAATCACCTACGCCGTGGTTACCATAGTTCGCAAAACAGAGCTAAACAAAACCATAGATAGAATTTTCTCTTGGTTTCAAATTTTTACAGCCTCTGCCTTTGCCTTTTCTCACGGAGCAAATGACATAGCCAACGCACTTGGACCCTTTGCGGCTATACTTGATGTCTTTAAAAATGGGGTTATTAATCCATCCACCCCTGTGCCCTTTGTGGTTATGATCATGTTTGGTGTTTCTTTAGTTGTTGGACTTTGGTTTTTGGGAAAAGAGGTCATAGGCACTGTTGGTTCAAAGCTTGCTGAAATTCGCCCAACCACAGGCTTTTCAGCTGAGCTAGGTGCTACCATTATAATCTTACTTGCCACAAAGCTTGGCATACCTGTAAGTTCTACTCACATACTCATAGGAGCTGTTTTAGGGATAGGAGTTTATGGCAAGAGTGCAAATTGGAGCATAATGAAGCCCATAGGCTTGGCTTGGGTTATAACCTTGCCTGCTGCTGGGCTTTTAGCAAGTGGGACCTTTTTAATCTTTAAGTTCATCTTGGAGCTCTAAAACAGAGGCTATGAGTTCAAGGGGGTTTTTAAACAAAACCCCAGTCTTTTGATGCTCTAAGGCATTTGAAATTTGCATTCTACACGCTGAGCACTCAGCACTCACTATACTAGCACCGCTTTCTTTGATGTCTATTGCCTTTTTTATGCCTACCTTTAAGGCTAGATCAAAATGATTTGTTTGCATACTAACCCCACCAAAGCCACAGCAAGTATCAAGTTCTTTTAACTCAACAAGCTTAAAATTTGCCTTAAGCAAAGTTCTTGGTTCCTTAAACACGCCTTGCATCTTTCTTGCGTGGCAAGGATCATGGTAGGTTACAAGTAGCTCACTTTTGCCCTTGCTTTGAAGTAGATCTAATAGTTTTGTTTGACTGTAAAAATACTTTGTAGCCAGACAAATTCGACCAGCTACTGCCTTTGCCCTTTTAGCCCACTCGCTTTGGCCATTTAGCTCAAAAAAATGCTCATAATCTACATTTAACATAGCAGAACAAGTAGCCTCAGGCACTATTATAACCTCTAAGTTTTCAAGCTTTTTTTCAAAATAAACTATGTTTTTTTTGGCTAGCCTTGCTGAGTTATCAAAATCACCGGTGAAGTATTGAGGAGCACCACAGCAAGACTGTTCTTTTAAAAGATCCACATTTATCTTTAATTCCTTGGCTATTTTTAAAACCGCCAAAGCCGTTGCTGTGTAGGCGTAATTTGAAAGGCAGCCCACAAAAAGCCCTATGCTTTTATCCCCTCCATTATCTATGAAGCTAGGCTGGGTATTTAAAAAGCTTTTTTTGGTAAAAGAGAGTAAAAATCTTCCCCTTTTTATTAAAGGCAAAGTAAATCTAGCCCTCATACCTAAATTCTTATGAAGTTTGCCGTTTTTATCTACATTTTCAAAGCTATTGGCACCTTGAATTTTAAATCCACAGCTTTGAAAAACATAGCCAAATTTTGCTACAAGATCCATGATCTTTCTCTTGCCAAGCAAAAAAAAGGCTAATCTCTTATACCAAGCTATTTTGTATTTTTTAGCTAGCTCAAAGCGAATGCCCTCAATGGCACTATCCACACGAATTCCAGTAGGACAAGCTTGAACGCAGTTAGTGCATAAAAAGCAAGATTCAAAGATCTTTTTTGCATTTTTATCAAGATCAAGCTCACCCTCTCTAACAGCAGCAATTAGATCCAAAAAGCCCCTAGGGCTTGTGGTCTCATCGGCATTTATGTCGTGTATGGTGCAAACTGGAACGCATTTTCCACATTTAACACAGGTTCTTGTTATATCTTCGTAGCTCATCTTAGACCGTCTTTGAGAAAACTTTTTTTTCTTCGCTAAGTTTTTTCATATATTTATCAAAACACATAGCCAAATTTCTTATCAGCAAAACCCCTGTTTCATTTACCTTTAAGCTATCTTTATCTACTGTGTAAAAATGCTTATACTCGCTTAAAAGCTCTAAGTCCTTTCTAAAATACTCAAAAAAACTCACCCCAAACCTAGCTTCTACACCCTTAATATCAAGGCTAAAATTTGCCATCAAACTCATTATAACAGCCTTTCTAAGCTCATCATCAAAATCAAGCAAAATCCCTCTTTCAAAGGGCAAAGAGCCATTATCAATGGCATTTTCATAGCTTGGCATATCCTTGAAATTTTGTGCGTAATGCCTTTGCCCCTCTCCTATGCTTGTTAAGCCTATGCCAAGTAGATCAGCTCCTTTTTTTGTGGTATAGCCTTGAAAATTTCTATGCAAACTGCCATTTTTAAGAGCCTTAAAAAGCTCATCGTCTTTTTTTGCAAAATGATCCATCCCCACCATCTCATAGCCATTTTCACCTAAAAAATGCTCGCAAAATTCTAAAATTTCAAGCTTGATATTGGGTCCGGGCAGATCCTTTTCATTGAATTTTCTCATATTTTTTTTAAGCCAAGGCACATGGGCATAGCTAAAAATCGCAAATCTATCAGGATCAAGCTCTAAGCCCTTTTTCAAGGTATTTTCAAAGCTTTTAAGACTTTGCAAAGGAAGCCCATAAATTAGATCCATATTTACACTTTTGATGCCATAAGTCCTTACTAAATTCACGGCTTCTTGGGTTAGCTCAAAGGATTGAATTCTATGAATTTCTTTTTGCACCCTCTCATCAAAGTCTTGCACCCCAAAGCTTACACGGTTAAAGCCATTTTCTGTAAGCACCTTTGTTTGTTCCTCATTTAAAAAGCGAGGATCTATCTCACAGCTTAGCTCAGCCTTTTTGTCAAAATTCACAAAAATGCTCTTAATTTTTTCAATAAGCCTTTGAAGCTGATTTGCCGAAAAAAATGTCGGTGTTCCTCCTCCAAAGTGCATTTGAACGACTTTGCGTTTGGTGTTTGTGAATTTTTCAAGTAGATCTAGTTCCTTAAAAAGATATCCCAAATATCTTTCTTTATTTTCATCCTTTGAGGTGTAAATGACATTACAGCCGCAAAAATAACAAGCACTGCGACAAAAGGGCAGATGAAAATAAAGCGATAAATCCTTGCTTTGCTGCCTTAAAATTTGAAGATACTGCTCATAGCTAAAATCCTTACTAAACTCAACAGCAGTAGGATAGCTAGTATATCTTGGTCCTGGCTTAGAAAATTTTACAAAAGCCTTATAATCTCTCACTTTAATAATCCTTGTTGTTTTAAAATATTTCTTTGTTTTTTTGAATTTTTGTGAATTTTCGTTGAAGTCTTATAAAAAATTCACACTTTTTCTAAAAACCTTAAAAAATTCAAGCAAAACATCTAAAAAATTCATAAAATTCCGCAATAAAAACGCCACAGCGAAAATTTACACCTTTTAATGTAAAATCCACAAATTCGTTTAATAGTGTGAATTTTCCGTAAATTTAAAATTTAAGGCACAGAATTTGGAGTTAGAAAATGATTTTTGTGCGTGAAGGCTAGACTAAAAAATGTCTGATAAACGCACAAAAATCATTTTATAGCCCAAAGCCTGGCCAAATTCAAAAATCTCACAAGAAAAACTAAAATTCTCAAAACACACTCAAAACTCACGCACAAATTCAGCTAAATCAACTACCCCTCTAAATTTCCCCTTGACATCATAGCCTCCATATCCACAAAGAGATTAGGATGTTGCATTCTAAGATCGCTTAATAATTTATCCAAATCAATGCTCATCTCCATAAGCCCTCCCTTAGCCTGTCTTTTAATCTCATCCATAGCCACTATCCAAGCATCATTAAAATCAATGGGAATGTGCTGATAAATAGCCTTTTCAAGCCTTAGCTCAAAATTTTCCTTTTGAAGCTGCTTTAAGCCCTCAAGCATATTTTTAAGGCTTGCTATGGATATGACTGTGTGAATTTTATCTTGCTCATCGATTACAAACCAAGGCTCAGGCGCATCCCAATGCCCGCTTTTAAGGCTTAGAGTTTTTTCTTTATCCTTGCTAGCTATTATTTCAAGCACTGTTTGATCGGATTTTTTTATGCCTAAGGAGCTTGAAAATTCATTGATCTTTTCCATAGAAGTGCTTGTTTTTTGTATATCTTTCATCTTGGATCCTTTCAACTTGCTATGTAATTGTAGCACTTTTGTGTTTATCTAAGCTTAACTTGCACAAGAATTTAGCCTACTTTTGTATAATATTAACCTATTTTTAAGCATATTGCGGTTTTGAATTTTAAGGAATTTTATGATTGGCATAGATCTAGGCTCAAATACCCTAAGAGCCATTGAAATGAATGAGGAATTTCAAACTCTTAAAGAGGCTGAGTTTATAATAGGGGCTGCTAAAAATCTAGAAAAAACAGGGCGCATAGAAACTGAGGCTCTTGAAAGATTAAAAAATGCCTTATTTGAGCTTAAAAAGCAAGGCTTTGATCTAAAAAATGCCAACTCAGTAGCCACAGCTGCCTTTCGCAAGGCTAGTAATACAAATGAAATTTTTGAAAATTTAAAGACTGAGTTTGGGATTAAATTTAGGGTGATTGAGGCAAAAGAGGAGGCGAGATTAAGCATTTTGGGTATGAAAAATGCCTTAAAGAAAGTTGGCTTTAAAGAAACTAGGCTTGCTTTTTGTGATTTGGGGGGTGCAAGTTGCGAATTATCCTTTGATAAAGAGCTTCAAAGCTTTGATTTTGGTATCATTTCTTTTTATGAGAGAGTAAGTTCTGTTTTAAATTCAAGCCCTGAATTTAACCTAAAAATTAATAATTTATCTAAGCTTGAAAGAAAAAAGAGAAATAAAATTCAAGCCTTATTTGCAAGAAAAAAGGATAAAAGGCTAAAACTTCATTTTTTATTAGAAGATAAGCTTTTAAGAGCCCTTGCCTTTAAGGCTTTTGAGGAGATTAGGCTAGCAAGAAAGCAGCTAGTGTCATTTAAGGCTAACTTTGTGGTGCTAAATTCTGGTGTGCCAACCACAGTTTCAGCCTTAAAACAGGGCATAAATTATGAGGATTATGAAGCAAGGCTTATTAATGGCAAGTTTTTAAGGAGGGGGGATTTTTTGTTTTGGGGGCTTAAAATTTGGCAAATGAGTAAGGATGAAGCAAATTTAAGGGTAGGTAAAAACCGTAAAAACTATTTAGTTGCTGGGTGTTTTTTGCTTTATGCCTTGTTTGAGAAAGAAAGGCTGGTGGTTGTTGATGAGGGGCTAAGAGAGGGTGCTTGCATAGAGGCTTTAACTCAAATTTAATAGGCTCAAGACAACTTAAGCGGATTTTGGCTTATCAACTTTAATAAATTTTGATAAATATTTTGTCTCAAAATTTTCGTCTTAATTCTGTTTCCTTTAAATGAAGGACAAAATTTTCCTTTTTAATTCCTTTAAACTTGCTTAATCTATGCTTGGCAAAGCCCCAGAAATTCTCAATGCCATTTATGTGATTTGTGCCCTTTGCAAACTCATTTTCCCTATGTCTTACTCTATAACTTTGCTCCTTCTCGCAAAGGGACGAGTGTGTAGCACGAAGTAAAAAAACTGGTGTTTTCTTGCCAGCCCCACGCCCACGCTTGGCACGAACACGCTTTGCACCGAAATAACTATCATCTATTTCGATCTCGCATTTTTGAAATTTTTTCACATTCTTTAAGGATTAAAATTCTAATATTTTTGATTATTTTATTGATGCTTTGGCAAGAATTGTTGCTTAATTTTGCAATTTTAGAGGCTTTAATATCAAGGCTTCCCCAAAAGTTACGAGTGTAACGAAGTAAAAAAATACTTTACAATTCTTTAAATTTAGCCTCTGAAATTTTGAAACGATTGATATACTTATTTTTCATCGCTGTAATCATAACTTAAAACTCCTTTATTTGAACTTAAGTTGTCTTGAGCCATTTAATATTTAAATTCTGTATTTAAAGGCATTTTAATTTTATACAAGAACATTTTCAAATATACAATTGATACTTTTAGCTAAAATGAGCTAGGATTTTTCCTAAGCCATTTTAATAACATTTTAGACTCAAGATATTTTAATTTGACACAAGATTATTTTAGGGTATAAAGAGCAAAATGAAAAACAAACATATGATTCGCTTCCGAATTTCTGAAAATAAATTTAGGGAAATTTTGAAGTATTTCGCCCTTGATTTAGAGGCGAAAAAAATCGCCGAAATTTGCAAAATTTCTCGTACTTGTGTGAATAGAATTTTGCGTGAAATTCGCATTTTAATAGCCAAAGAGTGCGAAAAAATCTCAGCGGTGAAATCGAAGTTGATAAAAGTTATTTTGGAGCAAGGCGTGTGCGTGGTAAGCGTGGGCGTGGAGCTGGTTGCAAAACGCCTGTGTTTGGAATGCTAAAATGCAATCGCACGAGTTTATACGCAGGTCGTCAAGCATTGCTCTGCCAAAGAGCTACTACCTATCATAAGAGACTTTGCAAAGCTTAAAGAAAGTGAAATTTACAGCGACAGCCTCAAAGCTTATGATAGCTTGGTGGATTTTTTGCTTCGTTTCGTCTTGCAACTGCGTAGTAGAAGGAGCAAAGGCACATTATAGGGTAAAACACTCTAAAAATGAGTTTGCAAATGGACATAATCACATCAACGAAATTGTGAATTTCTAGGGATTTGCAAAGTTTCGACTTGCTAAATTTCGTGGGATAAAAAAAGAAAATTTTGTCCTTCATTTAAAAGAAACAGAATTAAGACAAAAAATTTGGGACAAAATCTTTATCAAATTTTATTAAAGTTGATAAGGGAAAATCCTATTAGAGTATCTTGAGCCAAAAATAGATATATGATACATTTTCCAATTTCGCCAAATCTAAGGGAAAGGTATTTTTTACTTCCTTACACTCCTTCTCTTGCAAGAAACCTTGATTTAGAGGCAAAAAACGCTTAATTTTGCAAAATAACTTCTGCTTGTGCTAATAGAGTTTTGTAAGAACTTTGAATTTTAACCCTTAAAGAGTGTGCAAATCAGCAAAACGAAGTTTTGTTAGACAACAAGCAAAATTTTTTTAGAAAATTAGCACTGAGCTTGAAGTTAATAAAAGTTACTTTTTGTTTCCTTGCGCTAGCAACTGCGTAATAGAAATGGCTAGCAAAGTGCGTTAGCGTGGAGCTGACAAAGACACCTGTGTTTTTATTTCGCGTTACGCTTCTTGCAACTTTGTAAGAATAAACAAAGGCACAAGACTTTGTAAAATATAGTGCAAATGAATTTGCAAAGACATAAAATCGTATCAATGAAATTGTGAATATTTTTGTTTTATGCTTACACACTCACAACTGCAAACACGCAACTGTAAGCAAAAAGGTCCTTGCAAAATTTAAATGTGCTCAATTTCGTAAAATTAAGAAAGAAAATCGTGTCCTTCATTTAAAAAAATTCATTAAGACTAAACATTTAAGGCAATATTCTCATCACAATTTATTAAGATTGATAAGCCAAAATTTATTAAGATTGATAAGCCAAAATCCTGTTAAAGTATCTTAAACCAATGCTATTAGCAAATTTCAAGGCTAAGTTCTGTTTTAAGCCCTATGGTTTTTATATCAATTAGCCTTAAATTTGAGGGAAGATTTTGAATTAAATCCTCATTTGTCTTAGCCTTGCAAAGTGCTGCCTTTTTAAGTAAGATGCCCCTATAAGCCTTTGCAAAATGACTAACAACCCTGCCTTTTTTTAAAAATTTATAAGAACTAAAAGGGCTTTTAATCTTATAAAATTTCTCATAAAAACCAGCCCTTAAATCAATGATCTCCTCATCCTTTAAAAACCCATCTAGCACCTTGCTAAAATGGGTATTGTAAAATTTTTCTACACTAAATGAGCCAAGTTTCGCACCTTGCTTGAATTTATAGTTACAAAGCTCATCTGTTGCTAGAATGGGACCAAAAAGATTAGAAAAAATAAGGGTGTTTTCAAGCACATAAGACTTAGCCTCTTCATCTAATGCTTGAAAATTAAGATGCTTAAAGGCTACTCCGTTATATCTTTCAATGGCTTTGCAAGTTGGGCTTTTAAGGGGATCCTTTTGAAATTTTTTCACCTCTTTTTCATCCTTTAATTCAAAAAAAGCCTTGCATTCTTCTAAATTCAAGCCTTCAATAAAATCCTTATAAATTTTAAGCACCTCAAGCCTTTTATCAAAAAGCTCCTCAAAGATAAAAGAATTTTTAGAAAGAGGAGGCAAGGTGCCTAACTCGCTCTTGGATTCACTTGGAGAAAAAAGTATCTTCACTGTCTTATCCTTTGAATTTTACGCATAATTATAACAAGAAAATACAAAGCCCAAAGAATGAAATACTCAGTCAAAGAATTTCAATGATAAATTCACGCAAAGACGTGAATTTTTAAGTAAATACTATTTAGAATATTTAGAATATTTAGAATATTTAGAATATTTAGAATATTTAGAATATTTAGAATATTTAGTTTTTAAGGCTTTTAATTTTAGTTTTGCTTTGAATTTTCCTTGCAACTGTTCTTTTTACAAAAGCTGTACTTTTTACAAAATGAAGGCTTTTAAAATTTTAAAACAAAAAACGATAAATTTAGTAAAATTCACAGTTTATAATTTTATAATAAGGAAAGTTAAATTTATAAAAAAGCTATATTTTCCTTGACAAGCTTAGCTTTTTTGGATATAATCATAGTTTCATTTTTGCTGGTTTAGCTCAGTTGGTAGAGCAACTGCCTTGTAAGCAGTAGGTCGGGAGTTCGAGTCTCTTAACCAGCTCCATTATTTTCAATCAGTGTTTGACCAGAGATATATGGTGCTGGGTGAGTTACTCAAGTGGCCAACGAGGGCAGACTGTAAATCTGCTGGCTTTCGCCTTCCGTGGTTCGAATCCACGACTCACCACCATTGCGGGAGTAGCTCAGTTGGCTAGAGCATCAGCCTTCCAAGCTGAGGGTCGCGGGTTCGAGCCCCGTTTCCCGCTCCATTTATGAATTTAAAGAGGATAAACTGGGAGCTGTTTTTACCGACACAGTTTGTTTATCTTCCCTCATTTAGCGTTGTCTATTTACTTGTAATTTTTCTGAGCGCTCGTATGGCTCAGAGGTAGAGCACTCCCTTGGTAAGGGAGAGGTCGCGGGTTCAAGTCCCGCTATGAGCTCCATTTTTTGCAAAGATTATGAGAATTTAGATTTATTAAAAACTTCACTTTTTCGGAGGATTAAAATGGCAAAGGAAAAATTTTCACGCAACAAACCACACGTGAATATAGGAACCATAGGTCACGTAGATCATGGTAAAACAACCTTGACAGCAGCTATTTCTGCTGTTTTATCAAGAAAGGGCTTGGCTGAGTTAAAGGATTATGACAACATAGACAATGCTCCTGAGGAAAAAGAAAGAGGCATCACAATAGCCACCTCACACATAGAGTATGAGACTGAAAAAAGGCATTATGCGCATGTGGATTGCCCTGGGCATGCTGATTATGTTAAAAATATGATCACAGGTGCAGCACAAATGGACGGAGCGATCTTGGTTGTATCAGCTGCTGATGGTCCTATGCCTCAAACAAGGGAGCATATCTTGCTTTCTCGTCAGGTTGGTGTGCCTTATATAGTTGTTTTTATGAATAAGGCTGATATGGTTGATGATGCAGAGCTTTTAGAGCTTGTTGAGATGGAAATTAGAGAGCTTTTAAGTAGCTATGATTTTCCTGGTGATGATACTCCTATTATTAGTGGTTCAGCACTTAAAGCACTTGAAGAAGCAAAGGCAGGGCAAGACGGTGAATGGTCTGCAAAGGTTATGGAGCTTATGAATGCCGTTGATGATTACATTCCTACTCCAAAACGCGACACAGACAAGGACTTTTTGATGCCAATTGAAGATGTATTTTCTATCTCAGGGCGAGGAACTGTTGTAACAGGTAGGATTGAAAAGGGGCTAGTTAAGGTAGGAGATACCATAGAAATAGTAGGTATCAAAGATACTCAAACCACCACAGTTACAGGCGTTGAGATGTTTAGAAAGGAAATGGATCAAGGCGAGGCAGGCGATAATGTCGGTGTGCTTTTGCGTGGTACCAAAAAAGAAGAGGTTATGCGTGGTATGGTTCTAGCAAAGCCTAAGTCAATTACCCCTCACACTGAATTTGAGGCTGAGGTTTATATACTCAACAAAGACGAGGGCGGACGCCACACTCCATTTTTCAACAACTACCGTCCGCAGTTTTATGTTAGAACCACAGATGTAACAGGTTCTATTAAATTAGCTGAGGGCACAGAGATGGTTATGCCAGGTGAAAATGTGAGCATTACAGTTTCTCTTATCTCTCCTGTGGCACTTGAAGATGGCACTCGCTTTGCTATTAGAGAAGGCGGACATACTGTTGGTTCAGGCGTTGTATCTAAGATAGTTAAATAAATATATGTCAAGCTTTATGCTTGACATACATTAAGGATAAAAGATGAGAGTGAAGATTGGCTTAAAATGTGAAGAAAGTGGCGATATAAATTACAGCACTTACAAAAATAACAAAAATACAACTGAAAAATTAGAGCTAAAAAAATATTGCCCAAGGCTTAACAAACATACTATTCACAAAGAGGTAAAATTAAAAAGCTAGAAACTTTGGATAAAATTTAGCCCTTAAATTTACTTTAAAGCTTAGTTTGTGGGCTAAATTTTTTCTTGCTAGATTTTTAAGATTTTTAGCTAAATTTATAAGCCTTGTGAATTTTAGCCTTACGCTTTGTGAATTTTTAGCTTAGATTGAATTTTTTGTAGCTTAGCTTTGCAAGGTGTTTTATTGAAATATTAGGTGCTTGTTAAAGACAAGCTTAGAGGACAAGAGTTAGGACTGTAGCTCCAACGGTAGAGCGCCGGATTCCAAATCCGATGGTTGGGGGTTCGAATCCCTCCGGTCCTGCCAAAATTAAGGTAAGAGTATGAAGAATCTAATAGCTTATGTTAAATTGTCAAAGGCAGAGCTTTCAAAGGTTATCTTTCCTATGAAAGAACAGGTGAGAAATGCCTACATCACAGTTTTTGTGGTAGTAACTGTGGTCGCTTTGTTTTTGGCTTTGGTGGATTGGATCATGAGTTCTAGCATTTCCTTGGTAGTAAGATAGGACAGTTATGGATAAGTATAAATGGTACGCCATTCAAACTTACGCAGGTAGCGAAATGGCAGTGAAAAGAGCCATTGAGAATTTAATCAAAGACATAGGCATAAGCGAGCGTTTGCAAGAGCTTGTGGTGCCTACTGAGGATGTGATTGAGTTTAAAAATGGCAAGGAAAAGATAAGTCCAAGATGCCTTTACTCAGGCTATGTCTTTGCCCATCTTGACTTGGACATAGATCTTTGGCATAAAATTCAATCCCTACCAAAGGTTTCTCGTTTCATAGGCGAGAGTAAAAAGCCAACCCCACTAAGCGAAAAGGACATTAAGCTTATCTTAGAAAAGGTGCAAAACAAGGCAGCTCCAAAGCCCAAGATCTCTTTTGAAGAAGGGGAAAGCGTTCGCATAGTCGAGGGTCCTTTTGCAAATTTTACAGCCATAGTTGAAGAATATGACATGGTTCGAGGCTCACTTAAACTTAATGTATCTATTTTTGGACGCTCTACCCCTGTTGAGATCTTGTATTCTCAGGTTGAAAAGATTATATAGAAAGGAAAAAAGATGGCAAAAAAAGTTGTCGGAGAAATAAAACTTCACATCGCAGCAGCCAAGGCAAATCCTAGTCCGCCTGTGGGTCCTGCACTAGGACAACAAGGTGTAAATATAATGGAATTTTGCAAGGCTTTTAATGAAAAAACAAAGGATATGGCTGGCTTTAACATACCTGTTGTAATCACCGTTTATGCAGATAAAAGCTTTACCTTCATAACAAAGCAGCCTCCTGCAACGGATTTAATCAAAAAAGCAGCAGGCATACAAAAAGGCACTGATAATCCTCTTAAAAACAAGATCGCCAAGCTTAGCAAAAAGCAGATCTTAGAGATAGTTGATAAAAAAATAGCAGATCTAAACACCAAGGACAAGGAACAAGCCGCTAAGATCATAGCAGGTTCTGCTCGTTCTATGGGCGTTGAGATTGTGGATTAAGGAATTTAAATGTCAAGTAAGAGATTAAAGGAATTATCCTCAAAGATTGATAGCACAAAGGATTATGCCCTTGTTGAAGCTATAGAGGTGGTAAAAAATCTCGCTTCGGCAAAATTTGACGAGACAGTTGAAATCGCATTAAAATTAAATGTCGATCCTCGCCACGCAGATCAAATGGTGCGTGGCTCTGTGGTACTACCTGCTGGCACTGGAAAAAAGGTGCGAGTTGCAGTAATCGCAAAGGACGCACAAGCTGATGCAGCCAAAAACGCAGGAGCTGACATAGTAGGAAGCGATGAGCTTATTGAGGACATTCAAAAGGGTAGTATAAATTTTGATGTTTTGATCGCAACTCCAAATTTAATGGGGCTTGTAGGAAAGGTGGGGCGAATTTTAGGACCCAAAGGACTTATGCCAAATCCCAAAACAGGTACAGTTACTATGGACGTAGCACAAGCTGTTAATAACGCAAAAAGCGGACAGGTGAATTTTCGCGTAGATAAGCAAGGCAACATACACGCAGGGCTTGGCAAGGTGAGCTTTTCAAAAGAGCAGTTAAATGATAATATCAGTGCCTTTGTAAAAGCTATAAACAAGCACAAGCCAGCCACGGCAAAGGGTCGTTACATTAAAAACGCAGCTTTGTCCTTAACAATGAGTCCTTCTGTAAGCCTTGAAACGCAGGAGCTTTTGGATTTAAAATAGACTTTTGTTTTTTTGTAATGCGTGAATTTTGGGCTGAATTTGCTGAATTTTTGGGTTAAAATTCAGCGAAAATTCACGCAATGTTAAAAAATGTGAATTTTTTATTTGAAGTTGTTGAATTTTTTGTTAATTTTGCAAAAAGTTCACGGAAAGTGTCGTCATTGTGAGGCGGTTTATCGCCGAAGCAATCCATTATCTAAGAACTGCGTTTTAAATTATGGATTGCTTAGCTTTGCTGGTGCAAATCTCGCAATGACGGCGTAAGGTTTGTAAAGATTTTAAGATAAAGGCTAGGAAATTTAGGTTTTTTAGCCCTTATCTTAGATTAGAGATAGTGTGAGGTTTAAGGCTTAATTGGGTTGATTTAGAGGCGAAATTTAGTTTTTAGCTGTGTGAGTGTTAGCTTAACTTTGAATAAATTCTAAAAATTCACAGTCTCATAAAAATTAAACTTAATTCATACAAGGGATTTAAATTTAGCATAAAGACCTTGGGTGAATTTAAGTCTCTTTTGATTTAAAGCTTGTTTTAAAATTCATAGCTTTTTGAGTTTTATTAAATTTTAAATCATAAGGACAAGGTCCTTGAAATTCAACCCTCTCCACTTGAAATCACTAGTCGGAAAGGAGAAATATGACTAGAAGCGAAAAGGTGCAGATTATAGCTGAGCTTGAGACTGAATTTAAAGCAAGTGAAGCCATAGTGGTGTGCAACTACAAGGGACTTAGCACAAAAAAGCTTGAGGTTTTAAGAAACAATGCCAAGGAAAATGAAGTAAGGGTTCAGATCATAAAAAACACCCTTGCTAACATAGCCCTTAAAAAGGCTAATAAAGAAGGCTTAGAGCTTAAGGATACTAATATCTTTATCTGGGGCAAGGATCAGCTTAGTGTTTCAAAGATAGCATCTAAGTTTGAGGATGACAACGAGCTTTTTGAGATTAAAGCAGCCCTTATTGAGGATCAGATAGCAGATCTAGCCAAGGTAAAAGCCCTTGCTAAGATGCCATCTCGCAACGAGTTGCTTGCAATGTTATTGCAGGTTTGGAATGCTCCGTTACAAAATTTTGTCATCGGACTAAATGCTTTAAAAGCAAAAAAAGAATCAGAAGGATAAAAAATGGCAGTATCTAAAGAAGATGTTTTAGAATATATCTCAAATTTAAGTGTTTTAGAGCTTTCTGAGCTTGTGAAAGAATTTGAGGAAAAATTTGGAGTTTCAGCTGCTCCTGTTGTAGTAGCTGGTGGAGGTGGCGGCACAGCAGCAGCTGCGGCTGAGGAAAAAACCGAATTCAATGTGGTCTTGCTTGAAAGTGGGGCAAAGAAGATCGAGGTTATCAAAGTTGTTAGATCCTTAACAGGACTAGGACTTAAAGAAGCAAAAGATGCTGTGGAGCAAACTCCTTCCGTGCTTAAAGAGGGCGTTAGCAAGGAGGATGCAGAAGCAGCCAAAAAGCAACTCGAAGATGCAGGAGCAAAATGCGAGTTAAAATAGTTTTTTTAGAGCTATTTAAAACTATTTCAAACGGATCCTAAATTTAGGATCCTTCTTTTACACTACCAAGATGCGAGGCACAAAATGCGAAACACACAGTTTTCTCAAAATAGACTAAGAATTGATTTTTCAAATTTATCAACTTCCATTGACATACCAAATCTTTTGCAATTACAAAAAAAGAGTTTTGATTATTTTTTAAATATTAATAATAACGGCGAAAGTGGCATAGAAAAGGTATTTAAAAGCATTTTTCCCATACATGATCCACAAAATAGACTAAGCTTAGAATATGTAAGCTCTCAAATCGGAAAGCCCAAATACACAGTGCGTGAGTGTATGGAGCGTGGGCTTACCTATGCTGTGAATTTAAAGATGAAAATTCGCCTTACCTTGCACGAAAAGGACGATAAAACAGGCGAAAAAATAGGCATAAAGGACATAAAAGAACAAGAGATTTTTATAAGAGAGCTTCCTCTTATGACAGATAGAATTTCTTTTATTATAAACGGAGTTGAAAGGGTGGTGGTAAATCAACTTCACAGAAGCCCCGGGGTGATTTTCAAAGAAGAAGAAAGCACCACAGTTGCAAACAAGCTAGTTTATACCGCTCAAATTATCCCAGATAGAGGCTCTTGGCTTTATTTTGAATACGACACCAAAGATGTGCTTTATGTTCGCATAAACAAGCGCCGTAAAGTGCCTATAACTATGCTTTTTAGGGCTTTGGGCTACAAAAAACAAGACATTATCAAGCTTTTTTATCCAACCCAAACCATACACATAAAAAAGGATAAATTTTTCATTGAATTTAGACCTGAGGACTTTATGGATAGGATTGAATTTGATATAAAAGACGAAAAGGGTGAGCTTATCTTGCAAAGTGGCAAACGCCTTACAAAGAAAAAAGCAGATCAGCTCATTCAAGCTGGACTAAAATGGGTTGAATACCCACTTGAAATCCTTACAAACCGCTATCTTGCAAGGCCTGTCTTTGATAAAAATGGCGAAATGCTTTATGATTCTTTAACCTTGCTAGAAGAAAACAAGTTAGCCAAAATCAAGGATAATCTCACTAGTTTTGACATAGCAAATGATTTAGCAGCTGAGGTTGATGCGGCTATTATTAATTCTTTTTTGCAAGATAATGAGACCCTAAGAAGCTTAAAGCAAAGTGAGCGCATAGAGGATGAAAATGATCTAGCTGCCATTCGCATTTACAAGGTAATGAGACCTGGTGAGCCTGTGGTAAAGGATGCTGCAAAAAGCTATGTAAATGATTTGTTTTTTAATCCAGAACGTTACGATTTAACGAAGGTTGGGCGAATGAAGATGAATCATAAGCTTTCCTTAACCGTGCCTGAGTATATAACTGTTCTTACAAACGAGGACATTATCAAAACCGCAAAGTATCTTATAAAGGTAAAAAACGGCAAGGGACGTATCGATGATAGAGATCATTTGGGAAACCGCCGCATTCGCTCCATAGGTGAGCTTTTAGCAAATGAGTTGCACCTAGGCCTTGCCAAAATGCAAAAGGCTATAAGGGATAAATTCACAGCACTTAGCACGGATTTAGACAAGGTAATGCCCTATGATTTAATCAATCCAAAGACCATAACCACAACCATACTTGAATTTTTTACAGGAGGGCAACTTAGCCAGTTTATGGATCAAACAAATCCTCTAAGCGAAATCACTCACAAACGCCGTCTTTCAGCACTTGGCGAGGGTGGCATCGTAAAAGAAAGGGCTGGCTTTGAGGTTAGGGATGTGCATACTACGCATTACGGTCGCATTTGTCCTGTGGAAACGCCAGAAGGTCAAAACATAGGGCTTATCAATACCCTTGCTACTTATGCAAAGGTTAATGACTTAGGCTTTGTTGAAGCACCTTATAAAAAGGTAGAAAAGGGCAAGGTTTTAAACGAAACCGTGTATCTAACAGCTACTCAAGAAGAAGGACTTGTGATCGCCCCTGCTTCTACAAGGCTTGATAGTAAGGGGCTTATAATGGATGATTTTGTCGAGGCAAGGCAAGACGGAGAAACCATACTCGCAAAGAAAGATGAGGTGAATTTAATCGATTTATGCTCGGGTATGATAGTAGGCGTTACGGCTTCGCTAATACCCTTTTTGGAACACGATGACGCAAATAGGGCGTTAATGGGCTCAAATATGCAACGTCAAGCCGTGCCGCTTCTTACAAGCGAAGCACCAGTAGTTGGCACAGGTATGGAAAAGATTATCGCAAGGGATACTTGGATGGCCATTAAGGCTAAGAGGGCTGGCATAGTTGAAAAGGTGGATAATAAAAATATCTTTGTGCTTGGCGAGGATAAAAATGGTCCCTTTATAGATCATTATTCTATGGAAAAAAATCTCCGCACAAATCAAAATACCGCTTACAATCAACATCCCATAGTCAAAAAGGGCGATAAGATCGAAGTGGGACAAATCATCGCGGACGGCGCAAGTATGGACAAGGGCGAGCTTGCCATAGGCAAAAATGCCCTCATAGCCTTTATGCCTTGGAATGGCTACAATTACGAGGATGCTATTGTTATAAGCGAGAGGATGATAAGAGAGGACACATTTACAAGCGTTCATATCTATGAAAAAGAGGTTGAAGCCCGTGAATTAAAAGACGGCATAGAGGAGATCACAAGGGATCTTCCCAATGTCAAAGAAGAAGACATAGCTCATCTTGATGAAAGTGGCATAGCAAGAATAGGAACGCATATAAGGCCTGGAATGATACTTGTAGGTAAGGTTTCTCCAAAGGGCGAGGTAAAGCCTACCCCAGAAGAGCGGCTTTTAAGGGCTATTTTTGGCGAAAAGGCTGGACATGTGGTAAATAAATCCCTTTACGCCACTGCTAGCTTAGAAGGAGTGGTAGTTGATGTGAAGATTTTTACCAAAAAGGGCTATGAAAAGGATGCTAGAACCATAAAGGCTTATAATGAGGAGAAATTAAATTTAGAAAAAGAATACCACGACCGTCTTTTAATGATGGATAAAGAAGAAACTCTAAGAGTATGTGCCCTACTTGCAAACTCAGCCCTTGTAAGTGAGGCCAAGATAGGCACTAAGAGCTATAAAAAAGGAGCAAAGGTAGAGTTAAAAGAGCTTGAAAAGATCAACCGTTTTGCCTTAAATTCAGTGGTTAAGTCCTACTCAAAAGAGGTGCAAAAAGAGTATGAGGACTTAAAGACACATTTTCAAAACGAAAAGAAGAAACTAAAAGCCGAACACGATGAAAAGCTAGAAATCATCGAAAAGGACGACATCTTGCCAAGCGGAGTTGTAAAGCTTGTAAAAATCTATGTCGCAGCCAAAAGAAAGCTAAAAGTAGGCGACAAAATGGCAGGACGCCACGGTAACAAGGGCATAGTATCAAACATAGTTCCTGAAATGGATATGCCTTATTTGCCAAGTGGCCGCACCATAGACATAGTGCTAAACCCCCTCGGTGTGCCAAGTAGGATGAATATAGGACAGATCCTAGAAAGTCATTTAGGAGTGGTGGGCTTAGAACTAGGGGCTCAAATTCAAGCCATATTTAATAAAAAGCAAAAAAACTTCATAAAAGAATTAAGAGAAAAGATGCTTGATATTTGCTCACTTCCTAGATTTAGCAAGGAGCAAAATTTTGTAAAAAGCCTTGATGATGAGAGCTTGATTTCTTATGCAAGGGATTGGAGCAAGGGAGTAAAATTCGCAGCCCCTGTCTTTGAAGGCACTAGCATAGATGAATTTGCCAAGCTTTTTGAGATGGCAAAGGTCGATATGGACGGCAAAAGCGAGCTTTATGATGGACAAACAGGCGAAAAAATGGCTGAGAGGGTGCATATAGGTTGTATGTATATGCTTAAACTTCACCACCTTGTCGATGAAAAGGTGCACGCAAGAAGCACAGGACCTTACAGCCTAGTTACCCAGCAACCCGTTGGCGGAAAGGCACTTTTTGGAGGGCAAAGATTTGGAGAGATGGAGGTTTGGGCTTTGGAGGCTTACGGCGCAGCACACACCTTGCGTGAAATGCTTACCATAAAATCAGATGATGTTGAGGGTCGTTTTAGCGCTTACAAAGCCTTGACAAAGGGCGAAAATGTGCCAAGTACCGGCATACCAGAAACCTTTTTTGTGCTGACAAACGAGCTTAAATCGCTTGCTTTGGATGTGGAAATTTTTAACGAGGAAAAAAAAGATGAGTAAATTCAAGGTCATTGAGATTAAAGAAGAAAACCGCCCGCGGGATTTTGAAGCCTTTCAACTTCGCCTTGCTAGCCCTGAGAAGATTAAATCTTGGAGCTATGGAGAGGTAAAAAAGCCTGAAACCATCAATTACCGCACCCTAAAGCCCGAACGCGATGGGCTATTTTGTGCGAAAATCTTTGGACCCATAAGGGATTATGAATGCCTTTGTGGTAAATACAAAAAAATGCGTTTTAAGGGCGTAAAATGCGAAAAATGCGGGGTTGAGGTGGCTAGCTCAAAGGTTCGCCGCTCTCGTATGGGGCATATTGAGCTAGTTACGCCAGTAGCTCACATTTGGTATGTAAATTCCTTGCCCTCACGCATAGGCACGCTTTTAGGCATAAAGATGAAGGATTTAGAAAGGGTGCTTTATTATGAAGCCTACATAGTTGAAAGCTCAGGCGATGCCTACTATGACAACGAGGGTAGCAAAAAGGTCGAGGTTTGCGATGTCTTAAACGAGGAGCAGTATCAAAGCCTTATGCAAAGATATGATGGCTTTAAGGCTAGGATGGGCGGCGAGGCTATTTATGACTTGCTTAAAAATTTAGACCTTGTCGAGCTTTTAAACAAGCTCAAAGAGGAAATGAGCCTAACAAACAGCGAGGCAAAGAAAAAAACCATCATCAAAAGGCTAAAGGTAGTTGAGAATTTCTTAAATTCAAACTCTGCTGATAGCGATGATAATGTAGCTAATCGCCCTGAGTGGATGATGATTACAAATTTGCCTGTGCTGCCCCCTGATTTGCGTCCCTTGGTTGCACTCGATGGTGGCAAATTTGCAGTTAGCGATGTAAATGATTTATACCGCAGAGTGATTAACCGCAACACACGCCTTAAAAGGCTTATGGAGCTTGACGCGCCAGAGATTATCATACGAAATGAAAAAAGAATGCTTCAAGAGGCTGTGGATGCTTTATTTGATAATGGACGCCGTGCAAATGCTGTAAAGGGTGCAAACAAACGTCCTTTAAAATCATTAAGCGAGATTATCAAGGGTAAGCAAGGAAGATTTCGTCAAAATTTGCTAGGAAAAAGGGTGGATTTTTCAGGACGAAGTGTCATTGTCGTAGGACCAAAGCTTAAAATGGATGAGTGTGGTTTGCCGAAAAAAATGGCACTTGAACTCTTTAAGCCTCACTTACTTGCAAAGCTTGAGGAAAAGGGCTATGCTACCACTGTTAAGCAGGCTAAAAAGATGATAGAAAGCCGCACAAACGAGGTGTGGGAGTGTTTAGAAGAGGTTGTCAAGGGACACCCTGTGCTTTTAAACCGCGCTCCCACGCTTCACAAGCTATCCATTCAAGCCTTTCATCCCATTTTAGTGGAGGGCAAGGCTATTCAGCTGCACCCACTTGTCTGTGCTGCCTTTAATGCGGACTTTGATGGGGATCAAATGGCAGTTCACGTGCCTTTAAGCCAAGAAGCCATTGCCGAGTGTAAGATTTTAATGCTCTCATCTATGAATATCCTTTTGCCTGCAAGTGGCAAGTCAGTAGCAGTTCCAAGCCAAGATATGGTTTTGGGGATTTATTATCTAAGCCTTGAAAAAAGCGGGGTTGTTGGTTCGCATAAAATTTGCACAGGAATTGACGAGGTGATGATGGCTATAAATTCAAATTGCCTTGACATACACGCTAGCATTCAAACCGTCATTGATGGTCGCAAAATTAAAACCACAGCAGGACGGCTTATAATCAAGTCCATTTTGCCTGATTTTGTGCCTGAGTTTATGTGGAATAAAATCTTAAAGAAAAAAGACATAGCCGCACTTGTGGATTTTGTTCATAAGCAAGGAGGTCTAGGCATTACGGCAAATTTCTTGGATAAGCTTAAAAATTTAGGCTTTGAATACGCCACAAAGGCAGGAATTTCCATATCTATTGCAGACATCATCGTGCCAAATGAAAAGGAAAAAGAAATCACAGCTGCTAAAAAGCAGGTGCAAAGCATTCAAAACTCTTTCAATCAAGGCTTAATCACAGCAAGCGAACGCTACAACAAAATCATCGACATTTGGAAACGCACAAACAATGTGCTTTCAAAGGAAATGATGAATTTGGTGCAAAAGGATAAAGAGGGCTTTAATTCTATTTATATGATGGCAGATAGTGGCGCGCGTGGCTCAGCGGCTCAAATCTCTCAGCTTGCTGCTATGCGTGGGCTTATGGCAAAGCCTGATGGCTCGATTATCGAAACGCCCATTATCTCAAATTTCCGCGAGGGCTTAAATGTGCTTGAATACTTCATCTCAACCCACGGTGCAAGAAAGGGACTTGCTGATACCGCACTTAAAACCGCAAATGCTGGCTATCTCACGCGAAAGCTCATCGATGTGGCTCAAAATGTCAAAATCACCATAAGCGATTGTGGCACTCACGAGGGGGTTGAGATTAACGAAATCACAGCGGACGGTGCGATTGTAGAAGCACTTGATGAGAGAATACTTGGCAGGGTTTTGGCTGAGGATATAATCGATCCCATAACAAATGAAACTTTGTTTGCAGAAGGCACTTTGATGGACGAGGACAAGGTAAGGGTGCTAGCAGAAAGCAATATAAAAAGCGTAAATATCCGCACCCCCATTACTTGCAAGGCTAAAAAGGGCATTTGTGCAAAATGCTATGGCATAAATTTAGGCGATGGCAAACTAGTAAAGCCCGGCGAAGCAGTAGGCATCATCTCAGCTCAAAGTATAGGCGAGCCTGGAACGCAACTCACACTTCGCACCTTTCACAGCGGAGGCACAGCAAGCACGGATTTACAAGATAGGCAAGTCATCGCTCAAAAAGAGGGCTTCATAAGATTTTACAATCTTAGCACCTACACAAACAAAGAGGGCAAAAACATAGTCGCAAACCGCCGCAATGCTGGGATTTTGCTTGTAGAACCACGCATTAAAGCACCCTTTGACGGGGTCATTAACATAGAAAGCATACACGAGGATGTCATAGTTAGCATTAAGGGAGACAAGGACGAGGTAAAATTCACGCTTCGCAAATACGACATAGCAAAGCCCAACGAGCTAGCAGGCGTTAGCGGAAACATAGGCGGCAAGTTTTATCTGCCCTATCAAAGCAAGGACAAGGTAAAGCAAGATGAAAGCGTGGTTGAGGTCATCAAAGAGGGCTGGAATGTCCCAAACCGCATACCTTATGCAAGTGAAATTCTAGTTGAAGACGGTGCGCCTGTGGTGCAAAATATCAAGGCTGGAGAGGCTGGCACTTTGAAATTCTACATACTCAAAGGGGACGGACTTGATAGAATTCGCAATGTCAAAAAGGGCGATGTAGTCAAGGAAAAGGGCTTTTTTGTGGTAATTGCCGATAAAAACGACAGAGAAGCAAAACGCCACTACATACCAAGGGAGTCTGTCATTGAATTTAACGATAGTGCGGTGATAGAGGATAAAGACGCCATCATCGCAAGTGCGCCCAAAAAGGAAAAAACCGTCATTGCCGAGTGGGATCCTTACAACAACGCCATAATCGCTGAAAATGACGGAGAAATTAGCTTTGAGGACATAGAAATAGGCTATTCAGCAGATGAGCAAATCGATGAAGCCACAGGAAAAAGCTCTCTTGTTATTAACGAGTATTTGCCAAGTGGGGTTCGCCCTGCTTTAATCCTTACAAGCAAAGGCGGCAAAAGCTCTCGCTACTTGCTTGAAGCAAGGGCTGTTATCAATGTAAATGATGGGGACAAGGTCTCAAAGGCTGATATTTTAGCAAAAATTCCAAAGGCAGTTACGAAGTCAAAGGACATTACGGGTGGTTTGCCCCGTGTTAGTGAGCTTTTTGAGGCTAGAAAGCCCAAAAACGCAGCTGTGATTGCTGAGATAGACGGCACCGTTCGCTTTGATAAGTCTATGCACCTAAAAGAACGCATAGTCATTGAGGCTGAGGATGGCTCTGTTGTGGAGTATCTCATCAACAAAAGCCGCAACATTCAGGTGCGAGATAAAGAATTCATACACGCAGGCGAAAAGCTCACAGACGGCGTCATTTCAAGCCACGATGTGCTTAAAATTCTAGGCGAAAAGGCACTTCATCACTATCTAATCAGCGAAATTCAGCAGGTGTATCGCGGACAAGGCGTTGTGATTTCAGACAAGCACATTGAGGTCATCATATCTCAAATGTTAAGGCAGGTTAAAATCGTAGATAGTGGCGACACTAAATTCATCATCGGTGATTTCATATCTCGTAGGAAATTCAGGGAGGAAAATGAAAGGGTGATGGCACTTGGAGGCGAGCCAGCTATAGCTGAGCCTGTTTTGCTAGGCGTTACAAGGGCTGCCATAGGAAGCGATAGTGTCATCTCATCTGCTTCTTTTCAAGAAACCACAAAGGTGCTTACAGAAGCTAGCATAGCGGGTAAATTTGATTATTTAGAGGACTTAAAAGAAAATGTTATCTTAGGACGAATGATACCCGTTGGCACAGGGCTTTATAATGAGCAAAGACTTAGGCTTAAAGAAAATGAGGACTAAGCTTGACAAAAATTTGTCAAGCTCTTAGCCTCTTTGCTAGGTTTAAAACAGAGTAAATTAAGAGCTTAAAGATCTTTTTGCTGTTTATTTAAGCTTGTGAGCCTTTAAAAATTTGAAACAATGTGGCAAATTTTAGGCAAGAACTAGTGATATGACTTAATTAATTTAACAAGATTTTGACTTATTTAGCTTAATAAATTTTGATGAGAATTTTGTATTCAATTTTTTATCTTAATTTCCTTTAAGTGAAGGACAAAATTTTCTTTTTTAGCCTTTAAATTTAGCAAGTATAAATTTCGCAAAGCCTCTTCTGCTTATATTTACAAGAGTTACGAAATAAAAGATGTTTTCAGCTTAATGTCCAAGCTTTCCACGCACACCACCGAAGCAATTTTCACTATTTTCAATCTCAGCACTCATTTTAGAAAACTTCTCACATTCTTTGGCTATTAAAATGTGAATTTTTTTTGCAAATTTTACATAAATTTTATTATGAGATTTGACAAAAGCGTCTGTTTGCATCTAAATCGAAGGTTTCTTGCAAAGGGATGAGCTAATAAGAAGAGAAGTAAAAAATACTTTAAAAGTTATCTTATATTTGGAAATGGATCTTTGTTTTTATAGGACTTAGCTTAAAAATCCTTTGCTTTAAGCTTAATTGAGCCAATTTTTAAATTACATTTTTTAAAATTAAATTTTCTTAGTCCTTGAATTTAAACAAGTTCAAAGCTCACAAAGATTTAGAATTTTTTATGCTCTTACAAGCGAAGTAAAAAATATTTAAAAATTTTCCTAACTTATCCTTGGTTAAATTTGCCAACAAAGCATGCGTTTATTTTGCATCGTTTGCTTACAGCCTAAGTTAAATTTATACGAGTTTAAGTTAAGCCTTGAATTTAAGTTAATAACATATAAATTCAAAGGCTAGTAAAAAAACAAGATCTTTAAATTCAAGCTTGAATTTAAATGAAAAATTTAATTTAAGCCACAAGGCTTGCAAGGCTTAAAGTTAAGCTAAGGTGAATTTAGAGCTTAAAAAGACAAGCCAGCCTTGCCTACTATGTTAAATCCCTGTTCTTTTTTGCTAAGATGGCTGTCTATGCCTATTTGAAAAAAGGCTTTGCCTATGCTTTGTTCTAAATTTGCCCCAAGTCTAACTGTGTCTTTATTAACTGTGTAGCTTTGATTAAAGCCATCTTGATTGAAATCATTAAACTGAGCCTTATTTTTAAGCTCATCCCCTAAGAGCAATCTCTCATAAGCTGAGTAGAAATTCAAGCTTGTATTATCTTTGTTTTTGCTTACTATGTAGCTAAAATTCAAGCCAGCAGTGGCTGAGACTGTGTGGTGATTAAAGGCTTCATAGCTTTTAGAAAAGAGCTGTCCTATCTCTTTAAAGGCTTGTTGATGAGAAAAATTATAGCTTAGATAAGCAAGAGGAGAGATGATAAAAGAGCTATTCATTGAATTTTTAAATGCAGTATAAGCCTCATAGCCCCTTGAAAGTCCAAGCTGGGCTGAGGCAAAGATGGTGTTATAAGAGCCTTTTATTATGTTTGTTGGATTTTGATAAAGCTCTCTTTGAAGATCATTTTGAGCAAAGGCTGCGTTAAGCCCTGCTAAGAGCTTTGTTTTACCACTTAGTGGGCTTGATATATGAAGCCCTGAGCTTATGATCTTAGATTTAAGAGTGGAGTAATCAAAGCTACTATCAAGCTGATTATAGCCTATATATAAGGATGAGCTTGTTTTTGATACTAGCTTTGTTACACCCAAAGAGCCTCCTATGCCCTTTGAATTTCTCTCATCTGATTGAGAATAATGATAGCTTGGAGAAAAATACCAAAGATTATTAGAGCCACCTAAGCCATATAAATTACTAAGATCCGTTGCTATTTGTCCGCTTGCAGCATAGTAGGTTTTTTGATCTGCGTAAAGTGATCCTGATGGGGCCTGATCAAAAAGATGAAGTATGTTATTTAGGGCATTTTCTACTTGCACCTTGCCCATTTGTTCTGTATGCATTTGATGTCCGTTGCTATCTATGCTTTTTATGCTTTTTTCATAATCTTCTTGGCTTTTGGTATTTAAGCTTGTGAAAAATTCAGTGTAGTTTGTGGGTAAATTTGGCAAGGAGGCTATATTTCTTAAAGCACTTGCTAAAGAGGAATTTGCACCTGCAAAGTTTTCATAAGCATCCTGCCTTGATAAAACCTCTAAGGTTATCTTATCATCTAAGAGGGTGTAGTTAAATACCTGTGAATTTGGCACAACTGTAACCTGGCTAAATTTATCCAAGGAAGCACCTAGTTCTTGCAAATTTATCTTTATGGTTTGAGCCTCGTTTGAAAGCTGGGCAAGTAAGGGATAATACTGCAAGGAGCCATTTTCTATGTTATAGCTTCTAGCTTTAAGGGCTGAGTTTCCACCTGAGTTAAAGCTTAGCTGCAAGATGCCCTGATCCTTTTGGGTGTAAGTGCCTTCTACATCCAAAAGCCCAAGCCCTCTTGATCCTATGAGTAAGGTCCCTCCCTCATTAGTTAGATCCTTTTTTATGCTAGCACTAAGAGTAGGAGTGCTAATCATAGTATCTGCACCCAAGATATTAAGCCTTGCTCCTCTTTCTATAAAGACAGATCCTGCTAAGGTTCCTCCTGTTCCATCGCTTCTTTTTTCAAGCCTTAATTCCCCATTTCTAACTATGCTAGCACCCTCATAGCTATTTGTACCTCTTAGGGTTAAAGAACCAGCCCCTGTTTTAATTAGCCCTGCATTTAAATTGCTTAACTCCTTTGGTAAATTTCTAGCATCCGCAAGGTGTAAGGAGCTATCCCATTTTTTTTGACTTAGATCATTTTCAAAGATCCCATCAAAACCAGCCGTATCTATGGTGTAAAAGGCTTCTTTGATGCCGTTTTTACTTGCTACATCCTTGTCATTTAATCTATTTATATCAAGAGTAGCTAGGCCTCTTAGAGCATTTTGAGCATCCAAGATGCCTTGACCAAAGACCTGTTCCTTGCTAGCTTGCATGGTTCCTTGAATGGAGGATTGAGGTCTTTGCATACTGTCTCTATTTTCCCAAATGAGATCACTCCATTTTTTGCCATTTAAATAGTAACTTCCATACTCTTTTTCTAGATCAGCTTTGATCTCAGCCTCGCTTGTAGGCACAGCCTGATCTATATATACGATTAAATACTTAGTGGTGCTATCATCAACTTGCTTAACTATCATCTTAGGAGCTTGATAGTTTTTATCTGCTGTGCTTAAAAGCACATCTGCTATTTGTTTGCCATTTAAGAAGGGGAATTTTTGTTGAATCAAAGCTGCTACCCCACTTACTGTGGGTGCTGCCATTGAGGTTCCTGATTTTTGAGTAAAGGAGCTTGTATTTCTTGAATCAACCGAATTTATAAAAGAACCAGCGGCCACTAGGGAAAAATTCTCAGCTCCTATAAAGCCATTACTAAACTCAGCCACCCCTCTTGCATCTACTATCAAGCGACCGTTTGAATCCCTATTTATATAGCTAGCATCCAAGGCTCCAACAGCAAGCCAGGCTCTTAAATTCTCATCATATCTAGCAGCTACTGCCGGAGAGCCCGGACTCATAATACCCTCATTCCCAGCTGCAAAGACATTTAAAACATTGTTTTGAGTAGAAAGCCTGTATAATCCTGAGGTAATATCTCCTCTTGTAATTTGCCTAAGAACATAATCCACACTACAAGTAGAACAAGTAATTAGCCTACCGGCTGCGTCTATTTCTAAATTCAAGCTAGGATAGACATTTGAACCCCAGCTATTATTTATGATCTTAACCCCCTTTGGATTAAAAAAAGCAAAGCTTTCAGGGCTTGTATAACGACCACTAGCAAAGATGCCCATACCATAAAATTTAGCATCATAGGCTATGCCATAAGGCAAGGAGTTGTTGATCTTATTTCCCACAGCTATGCCTGCTACGTGGCTTCCGTGGGTGTCGTTTCTAAAATTTGGATTGTAATATACCCTGCCCTGGGCTGAGTTGATATAAGGATAAGTAGCCTCTATCACACTTCCTGTTAAACCTCTATGATCGCTTCTAAAAGCATCATCTATTATGCCTATTTCAATGCCAGCACCTGTTATGTTTTGACCGTGAGCCTTTGAGACATTATGAAGATCAAAAGGAGTAAGACTATAAGCTAAATTTACAAAGATAAAAAATAAAATTAAAAAACGCATTTTTTTGCCTTTAATCATTTAAAAAATTAGTGCTAAATTTTACACTAGTTTTTTACATAAGAGCAGTTATAAGAAGAGCTCTAACTTAAATTTAATCCTTTGTGAATTAACACAATTTTTATTCCATAATATTAGCATATTAAAAAAAAAAAAAAACAAGAACTGTGTATATAAATTTGAAAAAATTAGCATTTTGCCTTTAAATTGAAGTTGGATTTTAAATGAAAATTATGTAACAGAATGCGGAATATAGATTACGGAACACGGAATGATAGATTATAGATAACGGAAATTCACGCTTTGCGTGAATTTTCATTGAGGAAGCTTATTTGAATTTAGGTAAAAATTTGAATTTTAAATATATAAATTTGAGCAGATTATTGTGAGGCGATTTTACTCAAGAACTGCGTTTTGCTATAAAAATGTAAAATTGTAAGAAAAATTCACGCTTTGCGTGAATTTTAATTGATGAGGTTTATTTGAATTTATGTGTAAATTAAAATTCAAAGATACTTACGCAATATAGACTACAGAACACTGAATACGGAACATAAATAGATAAAATTCACGCTTTGCGTGAATTTTTGAAACGAGCTGTGTTTTTGCTATAAATTTGACAAGATTTTATATATACGGATTACGGACTATAAAAAAGCAAAAAATACCTCAAACTTCCCTACATTTGTGAACTTCTAGCACAAAGTATATACTTAGCTTTCATAGCTAGATCATAGCTTAAAGCTTTTTTCTTAGAATTTAAGCTAAGTCTAAACTTATGTAGCTTTTTAACAAAAAAGAGCCCAGTAAATTCTAGGCTCTTTTGTAAAATGATCTCAGCAAATTTAAGCCTTAAAATTTCTAAGCCAAAGCCTTTGAAGCCTCTGTGTAGGGGATATTAAAAGCCTTGCTAACTGCTTCGTAGGTTAAAAGTCCCTTGTGGGTATTTACTCCTTGCAATAAGGCCTCATCGCTTAAAGAAGCCTCCTTAAAGCCCCTATTTGCTATTTTAAGCCCATAAGCTAGGGTGGTATCTGTTAGGGCTATGGTAGAGGTTTTTGCTACACATCCTGGCATATTTGCGACACAGTAATGCAAGATCCCATCAAGTTCATATATGGGCTCATCGTGAGTAGTAGCCCTTGAAGTACCAAAGCAACCTCCCTGATCTATGGCTACATCAACCAAAATAGAAGCCTTTTTCATATGCACTAGATCCTCCTTGTTTATCACCTTTGGTGCCTTTGCTCCTGGTATTAAAACAGCTCCTATTACTACATCAGCATCTTCAAGTAGGTTTAATAAATTTGCCTTTGAGCTGTAGTAGGTATGAACTCTCATATTAAAAATTTGATCTATATAGGCAAGCCTTTGAGTGTTTATGTCTAGAATGCTTACCTCAGCACCAGCTCCAAGTGCAATTTGTGCAGCATTTATGCCTACAACCCCTCCTCCTACTATGACAACCTTGCCCTTTTGCACCCCAGGTATTCCGCTTAATAATACCCCACTTCCTCCATAGGTTTTTTGACTATACTTAGCAGCTTCAAACACAGACAATCTTCCTGCTATCATAGACATAGGCGCAAGGCAAGGAAGGGAGTTTCCAAGCCTTATGGTCTCATAAGCTATGGATGAAATTTTCTTAGAAAGTAGCATCTTAGTAAGCCTTTCATCAGCAGCTAGGTGCAAGTAGGTATAAAGAATTTGTCCTTCTTTAAAATACTCATACTCCTCTTCTAAGGGCTCTTTTACCTTTATAATCAGCTCAGCCTTATCAAAAAGCTCTTTTTTATCTACTATCTTTGCTCCATTTTTCTCATAATGCTCATCTAAAAAGCCAATGGCCTCTCCTGCTCCTTCTTCTATAAAGACCTTATGTCCGTTACCAACATACTCTTTGACATTGCTAGGCGTTAAGCCAACTCTGTATTCGTGTGTTTTTATCTCCTTAGCACAAGCTATATTCATCTTTTCTCCTTTAAGTAAAAATTCCATTGTAAAATACCACTAAGATCACAATGGGAACTATGAATTTAACATAATAAAACCAAAGATCAACAACACTTTTCTTAGAAAAGCCATTTAATAACTCTTTTTTTGCATCTTCTTTTAAGATCCAACCCACAAAGATAGCAGATAACAAAGCAGTTAAAACAAAAAAGATATTCCCACTTATAAAATCAAAGGCATCAAAGATATTTTTATCTAAAATTCTCACATCCCTTAAAGCCCCATAAGCTAAGATACAAGGCAAATTTCCTAAGATAAAAGTAAGAAATAAAACCCAAAAAGTAGCCTTTTTTCTACTGAATTTAAGCTTTTCTTGTGCTACTGTGATTAAAGGCTCATAAAGGGTTATGGAGGTTGTAAAGGCTGCTGTTAGCAAGAGTACAAAAAAGGCAAGTGCCACTATAGAACCAAAATACATCTTAGAAAAAACTATGGGCAAAACCTCAAAAACAAGCCTAGGACCAGAATCAGGCACAAGATCAAAGGTAAATAAGGAAGGAAAGATCATAAAACCAGCCAAAACGGCTATGACTGTGTTTATGATGGCAGTTAGTAGGGCTGTTTTTAGCATATTTTCTCTTTTGTGCAAAAAAGATGAAAGGGTTAGCATAACAGCAAAGCCCAAAGAAAGTGCAAAGAAGACCTGTCCTAAAACCGCTATGAAAAGCTTTGCATTTATCTTAGAAAAATCAGGATATAAATAAAACTTAATGCCCTCGCTAGCTCCTTCAAGCGTTAAATTTCTAATCACAACTCCTATTAGGCAAAGAATTAAAAGTGGCATTAAAAACCTCATCGCCCTTTCTATGCCATCACCAAGCCCTCTGATTAAGACTATATAATTAAGCAAGACAAAGACCAAGGTGTAAAAGCTTATCATTAGGGGGTTATATTCTATATTTTCTTTGTAAAAACTTTGAGTGATCTCTTTGCTTATGGGGCTTGAAAGATCTAAATTTCCACCTAGTATATTAAAGATATAAGTAAGCACCCAGCCGCCCAAAACCATATAATAAGCTATGATCCCATAAGCTCCTAAAAGTCCCATTAAGCCGGCAATCTTCCAAATTTTAGAAAAGTCCTTCTTTTGATGTGCTGGATCATAAGCATCAAGGGCATTTACAGAGGCTCTTCTACCGATGACATTTTCAACCAAGATCATAGGTATGCCTATGACAAACATAGCTATGATAAAAACAAGAACATAGGCCCCGCCTCCGTTTTCACCTACAAGATAAGGGAAACGCCAAGTAGCTCCAAAGCCTATTGTCGCACCTGCGGTTACTAAAACATAAGTAAGGGTACTAGACCAAGCGTGTCTCATAAGATCTCCTTTTTTATCCTAAGCAAAGCATCTCAAAAGATTTTCTTTGTTTGCCTTGCAAATTTAAGAATAACAGTTTCGTCATACTAATAGCTTGATTTTATTATACAAACAAAAAAAAAAAAAAAACGATTTTTTAAATTTTATAGGCAAGTTTATTTTTTATGTATATAAAGGTAACACAATTTTCATTGTTTTATAAATTCTAAGATTAAAATAGCTTGATTAAAGGTTATAAAATGCCTTAGGCTTAAGAGGCTTGAATTTTAAAGATTATTTCAAAGCATAAGGCTTAGAATAAAACTAAATGGCTGAATTATTTTATAATTTAATTAAAGCTAGGTTAGAAAAATTGTGAGGTATTTTTGTTTTGTGTAACTATGTGGCACAAGAGGCTAGTAAAGCATAGCCTAAATAAATTCAAAGGGAGCTTTTATACTTTGCTTAACATAATAAAAATCTTAAAGCAGATCCTTTGTAGCTTAGACAAGCTTAGAACTTCAAACAAGCAAGGGGCATTAAAAAACAAAATTTATTTAAAAAAAAGACTTTTTTGCTTTGTAAAAAGGCTTAGAATGAAAAAAGTGAATTCTTGTCTTAGAGTGCTTAGCATTTTACAGTGTGATTTTTTAGCCAAAAGCTTGAGTTATAAATCAAGGCTTTTTAAAAGAGTTTTTTGATTTTAGGGGCTTTGTGTGGTATTAGAATGATTTTTAAAAGTTAATATACCGTATGTGTTTGTAGTTCTTTTGCCACCATTTTTGAATTTTTTAACAAAACAATTCAAAAAACCCTCTCGCCTCTAATAAAATGTGCCTTTATTTCCCCAAAAAGCTTGTCTTTATGATAAAGGCTTGTGGGCAAGGCTTGTAGGCTAGCATTCTCATCAAAGAGTATTAAATTTGCTTCCTTGCCAACTGCAATTTCGCCTGAATTTAGTCCTAAAAAATTAGCCTGATTTAGGCTTGTGAATTTGCAAAGTTCTTGCCAGGATAAGAACTTGCTTTTTATTAAAAAAGAGTAGCAAAGGCTTAGATACTCACAGATTGAATGTACCCCAAAGCCAGCCTCATCAAAAGATACATCCTTGTAGACTATGGACTTTGGGCTGTGAAGTGAGCTTAAAAAGCTTATTTTGCCACTTTTTAAAGCATTTTGTAAGGCTAGATTATCCTTTTTTGAACGAAGAGGGGGCATTAATTTGGCAAAGGTATTGAAATCCTCGCATTCCTCGTCTGTTTTTAGCAAATGATGAATGCTAGTTTGTATAAGATCTTTTTCATCAAGTAAATCAAGCGAACTCTTTAAACTAAGGCACTCATAAAGGACCTTTGTCTTATAAAATTTAGCCACCTGCTTGATCTTAGCCACCTCGCTAAACTCGCTTACCTCACTAATACCTACAAGTCCAAGCTCAAAGCTAGTTTGCCCATCATTCATCACGCCCTTATCATCATACCCACTCTCATAGCAATGCACAAAGAGCGGTTTGTCCTTCATTTGAGCATACTGCATACTTTGACGAAGCACATTTGCCAAAACCTTGCTCTCACAGGACAAGGCGCAAGCTCCCTTGTTTATTAGCGTGGATAGATTTTTAAGCTTATTGAAGCCATCCAAAACACGAACAGTGGCAAAAATTTTTATTTTAAAACCTTTTAAATGCTCTAAAAATAGGGCTAGGCTTTCCTCATTAAAGTCCATAGTATCTTTTAAAACCAGAGCACAAAGCCCGCTTTTTAAGCACTCAGCCTCTAAAAGCCTTAAATTTTCTATGCTAAAATGATCATTTTTCAAACTCACATTTAGATCGATAAAAGAGGGTAAAAGCGTTAAGCCCTTGGCGTCTAGGACTTCTTCTGCGTGATTTGTGGCACTTTGTGTTGAATTTGCTGTGCTTTTTTTAATTTTTAAGCTTGAATCTTGACTTTTAAACTGTGAATTTGTGCTATTTGAATTTTTGCTATTTTGGCTTGAATTTTTAGCGTTTAAATGTGAATTTTCGCTATTTTTGTTTGAATTTTCGTCATTTGACCGTGAATTTTTGCCATTTTTGCTTGAATTTTTGCTTAAATTCACATTTTTAGGCTTTAAATTCTTGCCTATTTCTACAATAAGCCCATCTTGCACCCTTAGATCTTGGGTTTTTGCCCCATAAATATTTGCGTTTTTAATAAGCATTTTGCACACTTTGAATGCTGCCTAGCTTGCATTTATAAGCTATGGCGTCCATAATGTATTCTTTCGGGTAAGAATAAGGCACATAAAAATCATAAGGATGATAAAAGCTTCTAGTGCTGTAATAGCCCCCATTTGAGCTTATGCTGTCCGCACCGATGATGACTAGCGTATCACCGCCCATACCGTGGGTCTTGTTTTTTAGCTCGTTTTTGATCGAGGCTCTTAATTCTTGTAAATTCAAGCCCCCGTGTGAATTCTTTCTATATCCTTCTATCTCTCCTAATCTAATGCAGTTTGTAGGCTCGCTAATGGCTATTTGAACCCCACTAGCCTCAGTTTCAAGTGGGGTTATTGCTATCTTTGTTGAGCAAGCACAAAAAAATAAAACAAAGACTAAGTTTATCTTTAAATTTGTCATATTTAATCCTTTATTTTAAAATTTCATATCAATTCTAGCATTTTAAATTTAAGTATTTGCTTACAAAATAAAATTTATCCTCATTTAACGGTTAAAATTCACAACTTTTATCTTTTTAAAAGCAAATTCTTGTATAGTTTTAAAAACTACTTGCAAACAATCGAAGCGTTAGTTCCCAATTACAAAGCAAGCATAAGCTTTTAAGCTTATTTATCTTAGCTCTTGTAGGGTTTAAACCAAATTCTTATTCATTGATATAATTAAAACCTAAGCTAATGCAAGATTGAATATCGCCTAAATTGATAGCTTCGTAAAGATTGTATCCTAGCCTTAAAAGTAGGATTTCTAAGTCCTTTTGAAACCGTATCCTTGTAGGTTTATTATGAAAAACCTCATTTCTAGCACAACGAATTTGATTGATTTTAGTGATAAGATGATTTTTTGTTCCATAAATGGGTAAAACTTGACACTTATAGCATTTTTCATCTTTAAATAAATGAGCAAATTCGTCCCAATATGTTTCTAAGATATTTTGCAAATCTATCAAAGAAAAAATATCAAAAATTTCAAAGCTATTGTTTATATCATTGAGGCTCATACGATTTTGTCTCGGTCTTCTTTCTATGATGTTTTTTAATTTTTCAGCCTTTTGAGAATTTAAGCTCTCAATGCGAGAAAACCAATCATCGCTTTGAGTGTTATAAAGCTTAGCTATACCTACTGCAAGTGTGCTACGCAAAGCATTTTTAAAGCAATGTAAGAGCAAAAATTTAGCTTGATGAATTTTGCGTTTTTTATTATACAAGTTCATAATAAAATCAAAAAGCGTGGAAACTGTTGTTTGTGGATGCTTTAAGAGGTATTGTTGCGCTTCTTTACAAGCACCCCAAAGATATTGAAAATGCAAAACCCTTATACTTTGTTTGATTTTATTTTCAAAATCTTTGCTAAGTAACTGTGCATCAAAAAGTTCTTTTATCTTGTAATACTGTTCATCCTCCAAAGAAAAGCTCATTTTTACGCCTTTAAGTTCTTATTTAGCTTGATTATAATATAATTTTAGCAATTCGGGGGGCTAACCACGACTAAGGTGGGTACTTCTCAGAAAGAGGCTACCCCGAGTTTTACATCTCACAAAGTTCTTAATTTGTTTATCTCATCTCTTAAAGCAGCTGCCTTTTCAAATTCAAGCACCCTTGCAGCTTCAAGCATTTGTTTTCTCAACTCCTTAACAAGCTTTGCTCTCTCAATAGCTGGCATTTTTTCTAAATTCTTGCCCTTGCGGTAAATTTCAGCCTCATCAAGCTCGCTTTTAAGGCTATCTTCTAAGTGCCTTTGCACCGAAGTTGGAGTGATACTGTGCTTTTTATTATAAGCATTTTGAAGCTCGCGGCGTTTGTTTGTTATATCCATAGCCTCTTGCATAGACTTTGTAACTTTTTTGGCAAATAAAAGCACCTTGCCATTGACATTCCTAGCCGCCCTTCCCATAGTTTGAATTAAACTTGTAGTGCTTCTTAAAAAGCCTTCTTTATCAGCATCCATTATGGCAATTAGCGACACTTCTGGCAAATCAAGCCCCTCCCTCAATAAATTTATGCCTATGAGTATATCAAAGCTACCCGTGCGAAGCCCTCTTATTAGCTCGTTTCGCTCAATGGCATCAATGTCTGAGTGCATATATTTTACCTTTAAGCCAAGCTCTAAGTAGTAGCGAGTAAGCTCTTCTGCTAGCTTTTTAGTAAGCACGGTTACTAAAACCCTCTCATTCCTTGCGATTACCTTTTTTGCCTCATCATATAAAATTTCTACTTGATTGTCGCTGTCTTTTAGCTCTATTATGGGATCTAATAGCCCTGTGGGACGCATTATTTGATGAAACACATTATCCGCACTTAGCTCAAGTTCTAGTGGGGCAGGGGTAGCTGAAACAAAGAGAAAAACGCAGTTTTTGTTTATAAACTCATTAAACATCAAGGGGCGGTTATCAAGGGCTGAGGGCAAACGAAAGCCGTAATCCACAAGGGTTTGCTTACGACTTCTATCCCCTGCAAACATACCGCGAAACTGGGGCAAGGAAACGTGGCATTCATCAACTATCACCAAAAAGGGCTTATCCTTAATGGCATAATAATCAAAAAGGGTATAGGGGGTTTCCCCACTTTTAAGCCCTGTTAAATGCAAGGCGTAGTTTTCAATGCCCTTGCAAAGCCCTGTGCTTTCAAGCATTTCAATGTCAAATTCAACCCTTTGTTTAAGCCTTTGATACTCCACAAGCTTGTTTTCCTTTTCAAAATAGGCTAATCTTTCAGCAAGCTCAGCCTTTATGCCCTTAATCGCCTCTTTTAGCCTTGCCTCGCCAACGCTAAACTGACTTGTAGGATACAAAATGAAGCGCTTTAAATCCTTGCCCTTTTTGTTTTCAAAGACATTGTAATGATACATAGCGTCTAATTCATCGCCGAAAAATTCAAGCCTAATCACCTCATCCTCAAAATAAGCAGGATAAATATCCACCGTGTCGCCATTTACTCGAAAATCCGCCCTATCAAAAAAGCTATCATTTCTCTTATAGCCCATATCCACAAGCTTTTTTAAAAGCTCTTTTTGATTCAAATTCATACCAAGCTCAAAGATAAGCACCATTCCTACATATTCTTTTGGATTTCCAAGCCCATAATTTGCCGAAACGCTAGCTATGCAAACGACATTATCATAGCTCAGTAAAGACGCTGTTGCACTCAAACGAAGCCTTTCTAAGTCCTCATTTACCGAGCTATCCTTTTCTATAAATATATCAGTGCGTGGTATATAGGCTTCTGGCTGATAATAATCATAATAGCTGATGAAGTATTCCACAAAGTCCTTGCTAAAAAAGCCCTTAAATTCGCTATAAAGCTGGGCGCATAGGGATTTGTTATGACTCATTACAAGGGTAGGCATATTTAAAAGGGCTATGACATTTGCCATAGTAAAGGTCTTTCCAGAGCCTGTTACGCCAAGCAGGGTTTGGTATTTTTGTCCATTTTTTATGCTTTTAACTATGCCATTTATAGCCTGAGCTTGGTCGGGACTTGGTTTAAAAGAGCTTGTTAATTCAAACATATTTGCCTTAAAACTTTTATTTTTGGGCTAAATTTTACAAAAATTTGCCTTAAAAACTATCAAAAACTTAAGTTTTTTGTTACAATTACAAAGATATTTTTGTAAAGAGGACAAGGCAATGGATGATAAGATTATGTACACGCTCACAGAGAAGGTAAATGAGCTTTTAGAACGGTATAAAGAAGTTTGCGATGAAAATGAAAACTTACGCAACGAACTTGTCAGTGCTAGGGCTCAAAATGAGGCTAAAAATAACGAGATAGCAAGGCTTGAAGAGGAACTTAAAAATAAAAACATATTCAGCGAGGATATGATTAAAAAGATGGAAGCAGCACTTGGAAAATAAAAAGATCACAGAGGTTATAATCAATGTCTCCGCCAAGGACTTTGTCATAAAATGCTCTGAGGACTTTGCTAAGATCTTTGAGGCTGATATAGATCTGATCTCAAAGGGCACTAAGAAGATAGAATTAAAAGATATGATTCAATCTTTTGTCGCAAAAAGCTACGAAAACTACGAAATTCGCAAACAAATTGACGAGCTGATTAAGGCTTTAAATACAGAGCCTATCTTTAAAGTAAGTAAAAGATGAGAGGAGGATTTAGCTTGCTTGAGCTAATCCTAGTCCTTTGCATAATAGCCATCCTAGCCACCATAGCCCTTCCTTACATAAACTCTCCAAAACAAGATGCCATTTTGCTTAAACTAAAAGCTGATTTAACTATGATACAAAGTGGCATTGCAGCAGCTAAAAACGAACAAATGCTTGTAAATTCAGCTTTAAATTTAAGTGTGCTTGATGAGGCGGCTGTGAATTTAGTGGGCGAGAGGCTGTTTTATTGCTCAAAGGCTCAAATTTCAGCCTGCAACGGTGGGTCAAACTGCTGCACCACTAGCATTTTAAACTCAGGCATAGTATCAAACACAAAGGGCTGGCTAAAAACAGGGGTTAGAAGCTACCGCTTTTATCTAAGTGCTAAAAAATTCATAGACTTTGAATTTAATGCAAATGAAAGCAGTTTTGAGTGCTTGAGCCTTTGCAAAGAGCTTTTATGAATTATTACGAAGTAGCCCTCAAGGGCTTTTATTTGGAGGCTTTAAGCTATGAAAGTAAGGCAGAGCTTGAAATTTACAGCGAGGTTATTGTAGAACTAGCCAAAAAAGGCAGGGTGCAAGGCTTTGTGATGAAAAGGGTGCAAAAGCCAAATTTCGCCACAAAGCCCATTTTAGAGGCTACTGGCAGGTTTTTAAGTAAGAGCCAAAGCGAGCTGTCCCTCTTTATAAGCTCATATTATACCTGCAAGATAGGCTTTGTGCTAAGTGGCTTTGAGGCTTCAAAGCCCTATGAAACAAGCTCTGTTTTAATCAAAAATGCTCCAAAATTAAGCGAGAAGCAACTTAAAGCCCTTGAATTTGCTAAAAACAATGACACTAGCTTGCTATTTGCCGACACAGGCAGTGGTAAAACCGAAATTTACATATCTTTAATCAAAGAGTATTTAGCAAAAGGACAGCAGTGCTTACTTTTAATGCCTGAAATCGCCCTTACCCCACAAATGCAAAAGCGTTTGAGTGCGTATTTTGAGGATAAATTCATAATGTGGCATTCAAAAATCAGCAAGGCAAAAAAGCAAAAAGCCTTGCAAAGCCTAGAAAATGGCGAAATTTTGCTAGTAGCTGGTGCAAGATCGGCTCTATTTTTGCCTTTTTTTAAACTAGCCCTCATTATAGTGGATGAGGAACACGATAATTCCTACAAGGCAAATGATAATCCTCGCATAAATGCAAGGGATTTGGCACTTTTTTTGGGACAAAGGCTTAAAATCAAGGTGCTTTTAGGCTCAGCAACGCCTAGCGTAACGAGCTTTTACCGCCAAAAAAGCTTTCGTTTGAAAGGCACTTTTTTTCAAAGCAAGAAAAATTTCATCTATGATGAGAGCGAATTAGGGCTTTCTAGCACGGTTTTAAGAGAACTTCGTGTGAGTTTGAGGGCAAAAAAGCAAGCCATCATCTTTTTGCCAACTCGGGCAAATTTTCGTCAAATTCTATGTCAGGGCTGTGGAAAAACGATAAATTGCCCCTTTTGTAGCGTGGCTATGAGCCTTCACAAGGATAAGGCTGCTTTGAAATGCCATTACTGCGGCTTTTTGGGAGAAATAGCTAAGAGCTGTCCGCATTGCGAGGCTCTTATGCTTGAGGCTAGAAAGATGGGAACTAGCGAGCTTTGTGAGCTTTTACAAACCGAGCTTAGCACTGAATTTAAGGACATAAAAATAGCCAAATTTGACAGCGACACAACCACAACTCAAAAAAAGCTAGAAGCCATCTTGCAAGACTTTAACGAGCATAAAATCGACATTTTAGTGGGAACTTCAATGCTTGCAAAGGGGCACGATTATCATAGCGTTGATTTAAGCGTGATTTTGGGGCTTGATGAGTATTTGTTTCGTCCAAATTTTAGAGCCTACGAGGAAAGTTTGGCTCTGGCTATGCAAGTAGCAGGACGTGCTGGTCGCAAAGGTGCGGCAAGGGTGCTGATACAAAGCAAACAAAAGGGCTTTTGGCAAAGATACATAGAAAATTATGATGCCTTTTTGCGTGATGAGCTTCGCAACCGCAAGGGGCTTTATCCGCCTTTTTCTAGGCTTTTAAGGCTAGTGATTGAGGATAAAGACAAAGAAAAAGCAAGCAAGCTTTGTCAAAAATTAGGGGCTGAATTTAAAGAGCTTAAAAGCATTGAGGTAGTGGGCTTTGGAGCGTGTGGGATTGAGTTTATGCAAAATAAATTTCGCTTTTATGTGCTGTTGCGAAGTAAAACCCACACCCCGCTTATAAAGGCTGCTTTTTATGCTTCGCAGTTTAAAGAAATCATTGCTGATATTGATCCGATCGAGTTTAATTAAATAAAGTTTGTTATAATTTTTAGCCAAATTTAAACAAGGTTCAAACTAGTAGCTTTGATCCTGTGAATTTTTTAAAATTTCAAATTTTTTACAAAGGATTTTTATGGAATTTATCTCTACCTCGGCTATCATAGCCATAGTCTTACTTGCAATTGTCGTAGCTACAATCTTTGCAGGGCTTAAAATAGTCGCACAAACCGACATTTACATAGTTGAGAGGCTTGGACGCTATCACAAGTCCCTTTACGGCGGGCTTAATCTCATCATACCCTACATAGATAGAGTTGTAGCAAGGGTTACAAGCAAGGAACAGCTCATAAATATGGGGCAACAAGCCATTACAAAGGATAATGTTAGCATCTTTGTCGATGGCATAGTCTTTATCACTGTAATGGACGCTAAAACGGCTACTTATGGGGTAACGAACTATCAAATGGCCATTGAAAACCTTGCCGTTACAACACTTCGCGGCGAGCTTGGAAAGATAACCCTTGATGAAGCCTTTTCAAACCGCGACAAGCTCAACGCCGCACTGCAAGTTGCCTTGGGCGAGGCGGCACATAACTGGGGCGTTAAGATTATGCGGGTTGAGATTAGCGAAATCTCGGTAGGCAAGGACATACAAGAGAGTATGAATCAGCAAATGAAAGCAGAACGCGACAAACGCGCCATCGAGCTTAAAGCAGAGGCTGAAAAACAAGCACAAATTAGAAGTGCCGAGGCTTTTAAGCAAGAACAGGTCTTGCAAGCAGAGGCTATTGAAAGAATGGCAGACGCTAGAAAATACGAGCAAATCGCCCTCGCACAAGGACAAGCAGACGCCATAAGAATCATAAATGATGAGATGTCAAAAAGCCCCTTAGCTGCTGAGTTTTTACTCACAAAGGATAGAATTTCAGCCTTTACAGAGCTTTCTAAAAATCCTAGCAAGGACAAGGTAATTGTGCCTTATGAGAGTGCTGAATTTATAGGGGCTTTAAGTGTGATTAAGGATTTTTTAAAGGATAAAAAGGCTTAAAATTTGGCTTTTGCGTGAATTTAAATGTTTTTTGTGAATTTTTTGAAAAATTTAAAAGAAAATGCGTGAATTTTTACTGTGTTTTAAATGGCAAAGACTGTGAATTTTCAAGACAAACAAAGGCGGATAAGGCGAAGTATTTTTGAGCTATTTTGGTGGCTGATTAAGCAAAAAGCGATTGAGACTAGCCTTGATGGGTTGATCTTTTTGCAAACTCTGTCAAAAGAACCGCCCAATGAGTTGTTAGCTTAGCGAAGCAAGACAAGCCGTTAAAAAAAAGGATAAAAATGATAGAAACAATGTGGCTCTTCATCATAGGCGGTATCTTGCTTTTGTGTGAGCTTTTTGTGTTTAGTTATTTCTTGCTTTTTATAGGGCTTGGAGTGCTTATAACAGGGCTTTTAAGCTCTTTTAATCTTCTTAACTCACTAGCCCTTCAATGTCTAAGCATAGTGCTTTTTTCTTTCTTATCCTTGCTTGTGTTAAAGCCTTTGTTGAAAAGGTTTTCAAAGCCTAGCGAACAATTCATAGAAAATGCAAATTTAAAGCTGAAAATCGGCTCCAAAGCCCTTGTGGTAGAAAACGGCGTGATAGAATGCAGCGGTACTATGTGGCAATGCGACACCACAGGCTTTGAAATAGGACAAAGGGTGAAAATAGCGGATTTCAAGGATGGTGTCCCTCTTATAGTGGCTATAAAATAGGCTTTTAAAGATATACTCAAAGATCTAACTTAAAGGCTCTAAAACAGCGTGAATTTATCATATAGCTTTTTGCCAAAAAGCAAATCTTTAGCCTTGAAGGTATGCTTAGTAGCTTGTAATCTTAGCCAAAACAAAATATTCTTTTTTTCAAAAAAGTTCCTTTATCAAAAGCTATGTTCTAAATTCTAAAAATAAAGAACCTTGCTTGTAAGACCTCAACAAAGCAAAAGATATATTTTTACAAAATCACCTCTATAATCGCTTCTATTTTTGAAGAATTGACACTTGGCCGAAAAATTTCGCTTAGCAAAAAAGCTTTATTTTAAGTTCTTTATAGGCAAAGTATGACAAGAACAATACGCTTTATAAAAGAACCTTTACAAAGCTTTTTAACAGAGTCAAAAAAGCACCTAAAATGTCAAAAATTTAAATGTTTAAGATATGTTGAGTTCATTTTAAATTTAGCTCATTTAAACTTAAAGCAAAGGGTTTTTAAGCTAAATCCTGTGAAAAATAAAGAACAGTTTGCAAATTTCGCCAAATCTAAGAGAGATTTTGAGATCTTTTTTACTTAGCCTCCGCCCCTTTCTTTGCAAGAATTGATTTAGAGGCTAAAAAATGTCAATCTTTGTCAAATTCCTCATCAAGCTTTGTGTAAATTTTTCAAAGAAATTCATATTTTAGTCCTTAAAGAATGCGAAAATATTTCTAAAATGAGTGCTGATATGAAGTTAATGAGAGTTATTTTTTGCAACGCTTCACTCACAACTGCGTAGTAGAAGGTGCAAAAAGAGTGCTAACTAAGCGTGGAGTGGGGCTGGTCGCAAAAGTTTTTACTTTGCACTCTTGCAACTTTGCAAGAAGGAGCAAAGGTACATTATAGGGTAATGCAAATGAGTTTTGCAAACGGACGAAATCACATAAACGGCATAGAGAATTTCTAGGGACCTTACAAAGGCTAGATTAAGTCAGTTTCACGGCAAGAGAATTTTTCTTTTTACGCATTTGAAAGAAACTGAATTTCGATCTAATGTCAAAGTTAAAAACGAAAATTTGTATAAAATTTTGTTAAAATGGCTTAGGAAAAATCCTAGTTCAGTTTAGCTAAAAGCATCAATCACCAAAATTGATAAACCAAAATCCTATTAAGTTTAATTGAGCTTTAAAATTTTTTCTTATCATTGCAAAGTAAGCTTAAAGGGCTTAGTAAAATGACAAATTTTTGGGTATAATTTTATATTAGTCTAAGTTTAGAAAGGCTACTTAAGAAGTTTAAATATTAAAGGAAGATTATGGATTTTGTGATGATTGCTTGTACGCTTGTTGCGGTTGGTATTGTGGCTTATTATGTGCTAAAAAACTATAATCCCATTTTTATCTTCTTCTTTTCAGGACTTGTCATTTTAATGCTAGCCTTTTATCTAACAAACACACCTCTGCCAAGTACTCAAAGAAAACCAGAAGAAATAAGCTTTTTTACAAATTTACTTGATGGCTTTGTCTTTATCACAGAAACCTTTAAGAAAAATCTAGCCGGAGTTGGACTTATCATAATGTCAGTAGCTGGCTTTGCAGGCTATATGAAGCACATTAATGCCTCCTCAAAGCTAGCCTATCTTGCCAACAAGCCCTTGGCTAGGATCAAAAATAAATATCTAGTATTAAGTGGAACCTTTGTGGTAGGAATGGCACTGAAAATAGTAATTTCTTCTTATGCAGGACTTATCATACTTTTGCTTGCCTGTATATATCCTGTACTTATAGCCCTTGGAATTCGCCCTATAACAGCTGCTTCTGTGCTTTCTTTAATAGCCCTTGATTATGGACCAAAGGATGGAAATTCCATAAATATGGCTGATATGGTAGGCGAAAAAGACAATGTAGTAGGGATATTTTTAAATTATCAAATCTACACAGTCCTAGCCTATGTGGTGGTCTTAGCCCTTTTAATCCCATTTTATTACTCTTATATGGACAAAAAAGATAGATTAAGAGGGCTTGATAATGAAGAAATTCAAAGACCTGAGATTATCGATCCCAAGTGTCCTACCTTTTATATCTTATTGCCCTGGCTTCCCATTATCTTTTTATTTACAGCTTATTTTAGCGATGTAAAGCTTGATGTAATTACGGCAAATTTCATAAGCATAGCCCTTGTTTTTATCATTGAATTTATTCGTTACCGTGATGCTAAAAAGCTTTCAGAGGATATGATAGTGATTTTAAGGTCTATGGCTGAGATCTTTATAACAGTTGTATCCATCATCATAGCAGCTAGCATCTTTGCTGAGGGCATTAAAGCCTTAGGGGGTATAGGTATAATAGCCAATTGGATCTCAAATATGGGAGCCTTGGCACTCATCTTAACCATAAGCCTTTTAAGCTTTATAGTGTATTTTGCTGCTGTGATTATGGGAAGTGGGATTGCAGCTTTTAATGCCTTTGGGAGATTAGCACCTGACATAGCTTCAAAACTTGGCATTCCTCCCATAGTGCTTGTTTTGCCCATAGAAATGGCATCTTGCTTGGGAAGGGCAGCCTCTCCTATCTCAGGTGGGATTTTGATTTTAGCTGGTTATACAAAGCTAAGTCCCATAGCCCTTGTAAAAAGATCAACCCCACTTTTGCTTGTAGGAATGATCGTAAATATACTTGTGGCTTACTGTTTGTCTTTGTAAAACTTTTGTGTTATAATCTTGTCTTAATTTGATCTAAGTTATAACTTTAAGCTTTTTTAAAGGTTTTAAATTTAAAAGGGCTTACTTGAATTTAAATACTTTCAATTCAAAGAAAAGCTAGATATTTAGATCAAAAATTTACTAAAAAGGACAAAAAATGCCATTACTTGACAGCTTTAAGGTGGATCACACCATTATGCCAGCCCCTGCTGTGAGGCTTGCAAAGACTATGCAAACTCCAAGCAAGGATACAGTTAGCGTTTATGATCTTCGTTTTTGTGTGCCAAACAAAGATATTTTAAGTGAAAAGGGCATACATACCTTGGAGCATTTGTTTGCTGGCTTTATGAGGGATCATTTAAATTCAAATAGCGTTGAGATCATCGACATTTCTCCTATGGGTTGTCGCACGGGATTTTATATGAGCCTTATTGGTACGCCAAGTGATGAGAGCGTAAAAGAGGCCTGGGTTGCTAGTATGAAGGACATCTTAAATGCTACGCAAATACCAGAGGCAAATAAATATCAATGCGGCACCTTTAAAATGCACTCCTTAGAAGAGGCTAAAAGCATAGCTCAAAGTGTGCTTGATAGGGGCATAGGCATAATGGATACTCAAAAACTACTCTTAAAAGAATTTGCCTAAAAGCTAATCCTAGGCTTAGCTTAAAGGCATTTTTGCTAAGTTAGCCTAGGAAATTCAAATTAATTTAACACTCTACCTCAAACAAGCCTTATAAATACTTGCAAAAGCACACAAAGGCACAGTATGCAAATTTTAGAATTTTTTTACGAAAATCCACCTCAAAGCAAGGAGCTTTTACATAGAAAACTAAGCCTTGATGGGCAAAATACTGTCATTAAGGGAGCAAAAAATTCAGGCAAAAGATCCTTAATCTTAAATTATTTAGCTAATTTTGACAAAGAAGAATTTTTATTTTTAAATTTTGAGGATCTTCGATTTAATGAAGCTTGCCTTGTAAATTTAAAAACATTTATCCAAAAAAAACAGGCTAATCAAATTCACAAAAAGCTTAAAATAATCATTTTTTATGGGGTTGGCAAGGATTTTTGCTATGAGTTTTCTCCTATTTTAGAACTAACACAGTGCATAGTTGCAACTGAGTTTTTATCTTTAAAGCTTGCTGATTTTAAAGAGCTTTTGCTTGATTTTTTAGACTTTGAGGAATTTATAAGTATAAGCAAGAAGAATGTGCCTGTAAATTCACAAGTTGGAGCCTTTTTGCAAAATGGCAGAGCCTTTGGCGTGAATTTAAATGAGTATTTAAAGGCACATTTTTCACAGTTAGACTGTGAAATTCTAAGGCACATTGCAAGAAATTTAGGAGCTGAGTTTAGCACAAATGAGCTTTATTTAAGGCTTAAAAATAATTTTAAGGTATCCAAGGATAGCCTATACAAGGCAATAAGTGAGCTTGAGGATAGAGGGGTTGTGTGTTTTTTAAATCACAGTCAAAAGAGGATTAAAAAGGTGTATTTTAGAGACTTTGCCTTGAAAAATGCCCTTTGCATAGATAAAAATTTCAAGCAGCTCTTTGCAAATGTCGTTTTCACAGAGCTTTTAAAATTAAATACTAGGTTAAGTTATGACAAGGGCTTTGATTTTTATCTAGTAAGGGCTAAAATAGCCATTATTTTAAGTCCTACGCTTGATCTTGATCTAATTAAACTAAGGGCTAAAAAAATGCTTGCAAAGGCACTTGAGCTAGGCATTTTACACATAGTTTTTATCACTCTTTCAACAGAAGAGAGCTTTTATGAGGATGGGGTTAAGATTGACATTTTACCCTTTGATGTGTGGGCTTTGGGGCTTTAAGCTAAATTTAAAGCCATTTTTAAACCAAGCCTTTTCTTAAAAATCACCAAATTCTCTCATAACAAGTATCTTCATAAATTTAGTGCTTTTAAAAAGAGTTCATAAGAATTTCACAGTTTGTAAATTTTAGTGAATTTTTGCTAGGTTTGCTTTTAACAAGAGCTTGGCACTTGAATTTTACTTGAATTTTGCCTTTTAATATTCTTTGAAGTGAGGGAAAAATTTGCTTTTTAGCCATTAAATTTGCTAAAAGCAAGGTAGCAAATCCTATAAATTCACAGCTTGCATTGATATGACTTTGTTTATAAACTCGCTTTTATTATGTTCTATAAGTAGTTTGCTTGTTTATAAAGAAACAAGGCTTGAAAGAATATTTTAAAATTTACTCAACTTCTGTGAATTTTAAAAATAAATCATATATTTTTTCGTCTAATTTTTCATACCCTAAACAAACTTATTTAAAGGCTTTTTTAAAAAATGTTAATTTATACAAACCACCTTTGTCATTTTGAAATAAGCTAAAAGGCTATTGGCAAACAAGGCTCATAAAATTATAAAAGGCTATTTTTCAAAAAAGTATTGATTTTAGACAAAATACCATTTTGTCATTCTAATAGTGTGCTAAAAATTCACGAATTTATAAAGAAGTGCCTTGAATTTATGGCTTCTTCGCCTAAGGCTTAAAATGACAAAACTTTTTTAGAGCCAAAGCATTTGAGATTTAGCCTAATCTTACAAAGCCTTCAAGGCTAAATTTAGCCCTTTAAAGCTTGTTTTACAGTTTTAGCAAGCTTAGCAAAGCCCTCGCTATCATTCATAGCTAACTCAGCTAAGACCTTTCTATCAAGTTCTATCTTTGCCTTTTTAAGCCCATTTATAAAGCTAGAATAGCTTAGATCATTTTGACGACAAGCTGCATTTATGCGAACTATCCAAAGCCTTCTAAAATCCCTCTTTTTAGCTCTCCTATCCCTATAAGCATAAACTAGGCTTCTTTCTAATTGCTCCTTTGCCTTGCGAAAATGCTTTCTGCGTCCGCTATAAAAGCCCCTTGCTAATTTTAAAATTTTCTTGTGTTTGCGGTGGCGAACCACTCCTGTTTTTACCCTTGCCATATCTTTTCCTTTCTATTTGCTTGGTTCTTGGATTGCCTCTTGGCTTTCTTTGTGGGAGAAACCTTACTTGCACAATTTAGCTTCGTTTTGATTTTTCTTGCATAAGCCATAAATTTAGCTATCCTTGTTAAAATCATAACAACTTATTCACAGCAAGTTTGAAAAATTCAAGCCTTGCCTAAATTTTTAAAGTTCTTTAACTTGACATTTATATATGTCATTTAAGGGCTTAATTTAACAAGTAGCTAACCTTTCCCTCTTCTTACTTGCTTAAAGTAGTAAAAGGCTTTTGGCTTTACAAGCTCTATTCTTGCACTAATAAGAATTTAAGCCTTGCAAAACTTAATCTTGCATTTACACAAATCAAGCAAGATTTGCAGTTTTGCGTGAATTTTGGACAAATTTGCAAGAAAATTCAAGCAAATGTGTCAAATTCACACATAAATCTCAACTACCTTCCTAGCATCTTTTCGACAGCTTTTACATCGCTTGGATGCACATATTTTGTAGTGCGTAAATCACGCATCCTTTTGGCAGATTTTTTAGTCAAAATGTGGCTGCGAAAGGCTGAGCCTCTTTTGATCTTATTCTTGCCTAGCTTGAAACGTTTAACAGCACTTTTTACACTCTTCATCTTTGGCATTGCACTTCCTTTTTAAAAAAGGACAATTTTAGCTAAATTTGCTTTCAATAAAGCTGAATTTTTTAAAAATTTTAGTAATTTTTATAAAAATGACTAAATTTATGTCCTATGTAAAAATTTTAGCAAGTTTAAAATTTAAATCTTTTGAAGTTTTTTGGCTAGTTTTCAAAAAAAAAAAAAATAAATGAAATTATAGCTATAATTTAGGTTTTAAATTAAGCCTTTTATAGCAAAGATTAAAGTTTTGAATTTTAAGGATCTAAGCTAAGAAAAAGCTTATTTTTAAGGCATTTTAAGAACTGTGATTTAATAACTTTTAACACTTTGTTTTAAAAAAAGATTTGATTTTTCTAGGATTATTAATGAAAAAAACAGTCAAAAATATATCTCAAAGACTAGATAGAAAACGAGTTCTTACCTTTGGAAGCTTTGATTTATTTCATTTTGGGCATTTAAAGCTTTTAGAGCGTGCTGCTGCTCTTGGAGATGAGCTTTTTGTGGGAATTTCAAGCGATGATTTAAACTTCGCCAAAAAAGGACGCACACCCATAATGACCCAGCAAGAAAGAGCTGAGATAGTAGCCTCACTTCGCTATGTGAATGTGGTTTTTTTAGAGGAAAGCTTGGAGCTAAAAAGAGAATATATCTTGCGTTATGAGGCTGATGTCTTGGTGATGGGGGATGATTGGGCTGGGAAATTTGATGAGTTTAAAGATATTTGCGAGGTTGTGTATTTGCCACGTACAAAAAACATCTCAACCACAGAGCTTGTAAAAAGGATAAAGAGTGATTTTTAAGGCTCTTTTAAGGCGAACTTTTAGAGAAACCAAAGGTGTTAATGTCCTTGCAAGGACGCTTTGCTTTTTGGCAGTGTTTTATTTTCAGCACACCAAAAGCCAAGAAAAAGCCTTTAAACTAATGTCTTTCTTGCAAGGCTTAAAGCAAAACATAGCAAATTTTTATCTAGCTTATTTTTACTATGTGTGGGGGGATTTTAAGCTAGCCCTTTCTTATGTGGATGCTTATTTAAAGGGCTTAAATTCAAAACACTCAAACCCCACTTCTTTTCAAGAAGCCACTCAAAACTCAAAGCAAGATAGCTTACAAGATCAAGAAAGCAAAGCTTATTCAAGGCAAGATCAAAAAAGCCCACACTCAAAGCAAGGCAAGGAAAATTCACAAGAAAATTTTAATCAAAGCCAAGAAAGCATTAAAAATTCACAAACAAATCCCACACAAGATTTAACAAAAAACTCCATTGAAGCCCTTTATTTAAAGGCTAGAATTTTATCCTATCTAGGGCGAAAGGATGAGCTTTTTAGCCTTTTATCCGCACTTTTAAAAAAGAGTAACCGTATAAAAACTTGGAGCGAGTTAGCCTATCACGCGCAAACTCAAAAAGAATTCACGCTTTTACTGAAACTTTACGAAGAAAACAAAGACAATTTTGCTAAATTTCACGCCCACAAAGATGAGCTTATATCTTCTTTAAATTTCGCAGCCTTAAAGGCTCATTCTTATGAAGAGGCAAAAAAATTCACAAAAGAGCTTTTATTTTCAAATCTTAGAGAAAAAAAGGCTTTAAAAAGAAAAAAGCATTTAAGCAAAGCCGATGCCAAAGAAGCCTTGCAGGACTTAGATGCTACTCTAAAAAAAGAAGGCATTGAAATGTTTTTTATCTCAGGGCTTTTTTTGGGCTTAATTCGCGAAAAAAACTTCATAAGCCACGATTATGACTTGGATTTAGGGGTGTTTGAAAGCGATTTAGAGAAATTAAGGGATATTTTTATAAAAAGCAAGGTTTTTTTAATAAGCGATGAGGGCTTTTTTAAAGGCTTGAAACTCTTGCATATAAATGGGGCTAAGATTGATCTTTTTGTGCATTATGAAGAAGAGGGAAAGGTTTATCACGATGGGCATTTTACTCGTTGGAGCAATTCCCCTTTTAAGCTAATTGAGCGTGAATTTTTAGGGCAAAATTATCTTAGCCCTAAAGATAAGCATTTATATCTTAGTGAAAATTATGGGGCTGATTATCTAGTGCCTAAAAATAGCCTAAATTATAATACCTACTTAGACACCCCAAATATGCAAGTAACGCAAAAGGAGCATTTTATAACCGTGCTTATTTCCTTGCTTGGCACTGAATTTGCCCTGCATAATGAGGGACGAATTTTAGCTGCCTTAAAGGCTTATGGTGCGGATGACTTCGTGGGGGAGTATTTGAGTTTTAAAAAGAATTTAAAAGTAAGTTAAATGAGTAGGTTTTATAGTTTAAAACTGAGCTATTTTAGATAGATAAAGAAATGAGTATTTTGTCATTGCGAGATTTTATAAATAAAGTGAGTAAAAAGGTAAATGGTTTGTCATTGCGAGATTTTACGAACAAAGTGAGTAAAATCGTGGCAATCCACACTTTGCAAACAAGGCTTGAATTTGTGGATTCTTCGTCTGCTGTCGTAGGCTCGTCAATGACGAAAGTAGTATGTCATTGCGAGATTTTATAAATAAAGTGAGTAAAATCGTGGCAATCCATACTTTACAAGCTGTTAGAGTGGCTATTTAGAAAATCCGTGAATTTTTTTGTTTTTTTGAAAAAATTCACATTGTCATTGCGAGCCTTTTATATAAAGGCGAAGAATCCACACTTTGCAAACAAGGCTTGAATTTGTGGATTCTTGGCACACGCTCAGAATGACAAGGTGAGCGTGAATTTTTTGCGATTTTTCAAAAAAATTCACAAAAATTCACGCATTTTCACAAGAAAAAGCGTTTATAAGCAAAATTAAACAAAAACACAAAAAAGGCTTTTATTAAGAAAAATTAAACAAAAAACACAAAAAGCCTTTTAAGCAAGGGCAATTAAAAAAAGCCTTTAAAATAAAAATTAAAAAAAAGGCAAAAAAAGAAAGGAAAGCAAATGTTAAGAGTTTTATTTTACCCATTTTATCTGTGGGCTATGAAGCTTTATCATTATGACAAAGACTATGAGAAGGCATTAGCCTTTTATGAAAGGGCAAGGGTTTTTCACCCCAAACACGCGAAAAATCATTTCAAAATAGCGATGTGTTATTATAAAAACAAAGACTATGCATCTGCTATTTTAAGCATAGAAGAGGCTATAAATTTAAATCCCAAAAAACAGTGGCAAAAGCAGCTAGAAACAGCTAGGCTAAAAGCATCTGCTTATTTTTCTGTGTTTAAGGCAAATGATCCTTATTTTGCCATCATAGAAAATGCCAAAACAAAACTAGCCACAAAAAAGCATCCTAAATTCTACCTAGATCTAGCAGATGCTTATATGGCTTTAAGCTCTTTTAAAGAAGCTACTGTGAATTACGAAGCAGCCATTAAGCTTTTAAGGGATGAAGCTGAGCTTAAAAGGGCTAATTATGAGCTTGGATTTTGCTACGAGGCTATGGTTTTAAGCGAGTTAAGCTTAGAAAAACTAAGTCAAAAAGAAGAAAATGAGCTATTTAAAAAGGCTAAATCTGCTTACTCAAAGGCAATAAAATTTGGCATCCTAGCAAAGGAAAAAGAGGAAAAAGAGGAAAAAGAGGAAAAAGAGGAAAAAGAGGAAAAAGAGGAAAAAGAGGAAAAAGAGGATCTGGCCCGGCTTGGCATAGGACTTTTGCACGAACAGGCTCAAAGATATAAGTGGGCTAAAAGGGCGTATGTGAATTTACTTAAAGAACAGGCTAGTTTAACTGTGAATTTAAAAGAATTTGCAAGTTGGCAGGATCTGCAAGCACTTCAAACAGCCCTTGATAACAAGCCTTATTTAAGATACGAGTTAGAACACGATGTGCTTTTCAAGCTAGGCTTTGTTTATGAAAGGTGCTTAGAGCTTAAAGAGGCTATTTTTTGTTATGAGCTTGCCTTACGCGTAAATTATCTATCTTCATTTACTCATTACCGCCTAGCCCTTTGTTTGTATCAAATGGGCGAAACTCAAAAAAGCGTGAATTTCTTTGAAGAGGCTGTGAAAAGAACTAGCGATTACCGCGGTGAATGGCATAAAAACCTAGCCCTTGCTTATGAGCGTTTAGGGCAAACAGAGTTAGCCTTAAAAGCACATCTAGAAAGCACTCAGTTTGCTTACACGGGGGGGGGGGATTATGATTAAAGCTCACATAAGAAGCCTTCTTAGAAGCGATACACAGTTTAAAAAACGCCTTATCTACACACACTTCTACGAAAACGAACCCATCTTAGAAAAGCACATTTTATACGAGGTATTTCATGGACGCCTTATGTCTTGCAATCCCTATGCCATTTTTAAGGAAGTTTTAAGGGATGAGAGATTTAGAGACTATACCCATATCTGGGTGCTTTCAAGTGCGGATTTTATCCCAAAAGAGCTTAAAAGCCTTAAAAATCTCATCTTGGTTCGCAAGGAAAGTCATTTGTATCTGCGATACCTTGCAAGTGCAAAATATCTCATCAACAACACCACCTTTCCTTACTATTTCATAAGAAGGAAGGATCAGCTTTACCTAAACACCTGGCACGGCACAGCCCTAAAATGCCTTGGCAAATACATACAAACAAAGTTTATGGAACACGACAACACCCAACGCAATTTCTTACAGGTTAGTCATTTTGCCAATCCTAGCCTTTTTATGCAAGATGTTTTGTTAAGAGACTACGATGTGGCTGAGCTTTTTTCAGGAAAGGCTTTAATAAGCGGCTATGCTAGGATAGATCTAACCTTAAAGGTGGCAAGGGAAAATGAGCTGATTGTCAAGGGGGGCTTGAATTTTGGCGAGAATTTGGGTGAGAATTTGAGTGAGAATGTGCAGGATTTGCAAGGTGGAGTGGATTTTGTGGATTCTTCGCTTCGTGCTACGCACTTCGCTCAGAATGACAAAATTGGGGAAAATTCGCAAGGTGCTGATAGAGATTCTTCGTTTGCTTCGCAAACTCAGAATGACAAGGTGGGTGTGAATTCAACTGAGAATTCACAAAGTGCTTTAAATGTAAGAGATTCTTCGCTTCGTGCTACGCACTTCGCTCAGAATGACAAGGTAGGCGATAATTTAAATGAGAATTCAAGTGAGAATTCAACAAATTTACAAAATAGTGTGAATTTTGTGTATTCTTCGTTTGCTTCGCAAACTCAGAATGACAAAGATGGTGTGAATTTAAATGTAAATTCAAGCAAAAATTCAACAAGCTCACAAGCTTTGCAAAATTCAAACGCACATTCACAAAACTACGACACCCAAAACACAGCTCAAAGACTAAGAGAACGCTTTGGCATAAGGCCCACAGAAAAGGTGCTTTTGTATGCACCCACCTACCGCGGCTATTTTGGGGATGCAAATTTTGAGTATGAAAAAATTTCTAGTTTGCTAAAAACCCTTTCTTTGACATCTTTTAAGGTGCTATTTAAAGGACACTACGAAACCCTAAAATACATCGAGATTGAAAAGGACAGAGTATGTGATGCAAATGATAGAGACATAGACACAAACGAGCTTTTGGGCATAGTGGATCTTTTGATTACTGATTATTCAAGCATTGCTTTTGATTATATGGTGCTTGATAAGCCTATAATTTATTATTGCTATGATTATGAGGAGTATAAAAAAGAAAGGGGTATTTATTTTGACTTAGAAGATCTAGGCTTGTCCTATGTGAAGACAGTTGATGAGATTTTAGGGCTTTTAAATGATGAGAAGTTCTTAAATGCTAAAAACCGCTACTCTCATTTAAAGCAAGGCTTTTTGCCCCTTGAAGATGGCTTTGCCACTAAAAGGGTGATTGAGTTTTTCTTCTTTGATAGCTGCGATAAAGCTTATCTTTATGATGCAAGTTTAAATCAAAGCTACGCAGAAAAAAGAAGGGATTTGAAGGCTAGATTTGGGGTTGAGGTTCAAAGGAAGGCTTTGGATAAGGCTTTGAATTTAAGAGATTCTTCGCTTCGTGCTACGCACTTCGCTCAGAATGACAAGGTGGGGGAGAATGCACAAGGTTTGCAAACTCAAAATTTGGCACAAAATGGGGAGAGTGAAAATGAGGCTTTGAATTCACAAGGTGCTTTAAATTTAAGAGATTCTTCGCTTCGTGCTACGCACTTCGCTCAGAAAGACAAGAGTGGGGAAAATTCACAAGGTGCTGATAGAGATTCTTCGTTTGCTTCGCAAACTCAGGGTGGCAAGGTGGAGGAAAATTCACAAACTATTGCTAGAGATTCTTCGCTTTCTGCGAAAGCTCGCAATGACAAAAATGGTGTGAATTTAAATGAGAATTCACAAGACTTAAATTCGCAAAATTCAGTCACACAGCAAAGCAGAAACGAAAGCGACATTTTAAATTCACAAAACACCGTGAATTTAAATGCAAATTCAAGTGAAAATTCACAAAGTGCTTTAAATTTAAGGGATTCTTCGCTTTCTGAGAAAGCTCAGAATGACAAAACAGACGAGAATTCGCAAGGCTTGCAAGCTCAAAATTCAGCCACAAGCAAAGACGAAACAAGCCCAAAACACTCACAAAAAATCCTCTTCTTTGCAGGCTCATTCCTAGCAAATGGCATAACCTCAGCCTTTAAAAATCTTTTGGCTATTTCAGGTTTAAAGCCCTATCTAGCCATAGAAAAGGGTGGCATAGAAGCAGATGAAGCACATATGAATTTGTTTAAAGAGGCATCAAAAAATGTAATAGTTTTGCCAAAGGTAGGCACTGTGAATTTAAGTCTTGAAGAGGCAAATTATTTCTTAGATCAAGGCTTTTTATATGAAAGAAGTGAGGACATAGATGCTATCTTTGCAAGGATTTGGCAAAGGGAGTATAGAAGGCTTTATGGGGATACTAAGTTTGATTTAGTGGTAAATTATGATGGGTATAACCGTTACTTTACTTATCTTTTTGCCTACGCGCCTATTAAAAAATTTATCTATGCTCATAATGATATGCTAGGGGAGTTTTATAAAAAATTTCCCTATCTAAGGGGTAATTTTTATTTGTATAAAAAATACGATAAAATTTTAAGCGTTTCAGCTGCTACAAGCGATGAAAACAAGGCAAATTTAGCCTTGAAATACCACATAAATGAGGATAAATTCACACCCTTGCCAAATTTCATAAACCCAAAAGAAGTGCTTGTTAAATCAAAAATTCCCCTTTCAAGCAAGGAAAAAGGCTATTTTAAGGGAGTTGAGGTCTTTATAAATCTAGCAAGATTAAGCATAGAAAAGGATCAAGAAAGCCTAATCAAAGCCTTTGTTAAATTCCACGCCAAGCATAAAAACACAAGGCTTTTAATCTTAGGCGAGGGTTCATCGCGTGAGCATTTAGAGCATTTAATCAAGTCTTTAAAGGCTAAATCTTTCGTGCATTTGCTAGGCTTTATCCCTAATCCTTATAAGTTCTTAAAGCATTCTCAGTTCTTTGTGCTTTCTTCTAAGCACGAGGGGCAAGCCCTCGTGCTGGCAGAGGCTATGATCTTAGAAAAGCCCATAATTTGCACTAATTTTACTTGCGCAAAGGACTTTTTGGGCGATGATGAATACGGACTTGTGGTAGAAAAGGGAGAAGAAGGCATTCTAAATGGGCTTTTTGCCCTTTATGAAAACAAGCCAGGCTTTAAAAAATTTGATGTAGCTTTGTATAATGAGAAGATAAAAAAGGAATTTGAGAGGATTTATTTTGACAAGCCTTAAAATTTTAAAGTGAGTATCTTATGAGGCTTTGTGAGAGGGCGTGAATTTGTTGTAAAATTTTGTGTTAGAGGGTAAAGAACTAAGTCGTATAAATTCTAAGTTTTAACTTGTGGCGTGAATTTGTTGCGAATTTTGTGTGAGAGGGCAAAGAAGTAAACCATATAAATTCTAAATTATAAACTCTAATTTTTAGAGTGAAGTTTTTTGGTATTTTGTAAAAGAGTATGAATTTATTGCGATTTTTTGTGAGGGGGCAAAAAAAACAAACCATATAGGGTCTAAATGCTAAATTTTAGCTTGTGGAGTGAAGTTTTTGCTAACTTTTCATTTTTAGGGTGATTTTTTGGCATTTTGTAAAAGGGTGTGAATTTTTTTAAAAATTCACAAGGTTTTGCCATATTAAAACTTTTTAAATTTGAGATTTTTCGCAATGCTTAAAATGACAAGTAGCATTGTCATATTGAGCTTTCGCACAAAGCGAAATATCTCTTGCATTGTCATATTGAGCTTTCACAGAAAGCGAAATATCTCTTTTAAAATTACTAGATACTTCGCAATGCTTAAAATGATAAGTAGCATTGTCATATTGAGCTTTCGCAGAAAGCGAAATATCTCTTTTAGAATTACTAGATACTTCGCAATGCTTAGTATGACAAATAAAGGCTTGAGATTTTTCACCTAAAGGCTCAAAATGACAAAATAGTTGAGATTTTTCGCTACGCTTAAAATGATAAGTAGCATTGTCATATTGAGCTTTCACAGAAAGCGAAATATCTCTTTTAAAATTACTAGATACTTCACTTCGCTTAGTATGACAAATAAAGGCTTGAGATTTTTCACCTAAAGGCTCAAAATGACAAAATAGTTGAGATTTTTCGCTACGCTTAAAATGATAAGTAGCATTGTCATATTGAGCTTTCGCAGAAAGCGAAATATCTCTTTTAGAATTACTAGATACTTCGCAATGCTTAGTATGACAATGTGGCTCAGGGTGGCAATATAAAATTCACAATATTAAATTCTTGTCATTTTAAGCCTATAATAAGAATGTGCGAATTTATGGCAAAATGCCTTGAATTTATGGCTTCTTCGCCTATAAGCTCAAAATGACAAAACAATACTTTTTTGAAAAAGCTTCAAATTTCAAAAAAAATTTGCCATAAAAAAGCATTAAAATTTGCCACATTAAGCTTAAAAAGCTCTTAATTTTCCAAGCCTTGAATTTTTCTAAGATCAAAAAGCTCGTAATATGATATTCTTGTTGTTTCTTGCTAAGCAAGGTGCATTAAAACATTCTTAAAAGTAGTTAAAGTAGCAAATCCCCTACACACTTACCGTGTTTAAAATGAGAATTTTAAATGCTTGGCTAGATATAACAAAAAAGGGATAAGCAATGAGTGCTAAAAAGATCGGTGATGATACTTTCAGCAAAAGCCTATTATTAAACAGTTAAGCCCCTCTTAAATTTAGCACACAAAGCCTTGAATTAAGCCTTAAAATTCAAACTATTTTATCATTTTGCTAGCAAATTGATATTTTTAGCAAGCTTAATTTTAAATTTATAAATTTTTTTATTTATTTAAATTAGATTAAAAAAATAGTTTCAAAGCCTAAATTTAGTCCATTAACTTGTTTTTATTTGATAGCATTTATAAAATTTTGTTTTTTTTTTTTTTTTCAAAACTCAAATTTTATGCTATAATTCCTTGTTTAAATTTCAAAACGAAAGGATTTTGTATGAAGAGTTTGAAACTTTCATTGGTTGCTGCCCTAGCGGGTGGTTCGTTTTCTTTGGTAGAGGCTAAGTCTTTAGAGGAGGCTATCAAGGATGTAGAGATAGAAGGAAGTGTGAGATACCGCTACGATAGCTTCTATGACAAAAGTGACTCAAACGGTAATGTGGGTGATTATAACGATGTGCAAAGACACAAATTCAAAGCAGCCCTTACCACAGGAGTAAACATAGGAGATGGCTTTAAGATCGTAGGTACTCTTAGGTATAACGCCTCCACCACAGGTGAGGATGGAAGCGATGGAGGCTGGGCTTCTAGTACAGATGTCAATCAAGGTGCTGATACCTCTAAGCCTATAAATCTACAAGAAGCCTACTTGCAATATAGCAACGAGGACTTTGGTACCACCATAAACCTAGGTCGCCAAAGACTTAACACCATCTGGACTGACAATGACAACCTAGACGGCTCAGCCGGTATGAAGGCTCAGATCCTAAACAACTCCCTTGTAGGCACTACCCTAACTGCCTTTGCAGTAGATAGCGTGGATGATGATCCTGATTTTGTATTTGCTGATCCTGAGAATCCTACTCAAAAAAACAATCTATTTAGGTATAATATCTACGGTGCTGCTGCTATCTTTGATATGACAGAGGAAAACGGAGTCGCTGCTAGTTTGTGGTATGCTTATGAGCCAAAGAGGATTAATCTTTATGCTGTAACAGTTGGCTACACCTTGCCTCTTGGAGAGGATGGAAGCTGGAATTTACAAGCTCAGTATCTTGGAAACTCAGTTCACAATGAGATCAAAGATTCTGTCAAAGGAGGCTCACTTTACACAGTAGCTGGAACACTTGAAATAGCTGGCTTTGATGGCACCCTAGGCTACACAGCTTATGGTAAAAAGGATGCACTAACCGTAAATGTGCTTGAAGATACAGGAGATCTAATCACCCCAGGAGAGGAAATTCAAGGTCTTGAGGGCTCATCCTTGAACGGAAGTACTGGTAAGAATCAATTTGCCTTCGCAAGTGTTGGTTATACCATAAATGGCTTTAGGATTGGGGCTGATTATGTGTATGGTGGAACAAAGGCAGCTACTACCGTTGAAAACGGCTCAGCTGGTAAAAAGCAAGAAATAGTAGGAAGATTAGAGTATGCTCACACTAATAACCTAGTATTTTCAGGCTTTTACTCAAATGTAACCCACAAGGCTAAGCATTTTGACAGCACAATCAAAAAGAACAATATCCGCTTTGAGGCAAGATATGACTTCTAAACTAGCTTTTAGCTAGGATCTAGCTTAAAGCTAAATTCAAGCCACCGTTTTTGCGGTGGCTTTTTAAATTTCTTGTTTTAATACTTTTAACTATTTATGCTTTGAATTCATTTTTTTCGCCATATACCTTGAATTTACAAACTATTTTAATTCGCTCTTTTTACTTTACACTTTAAATTCACAAATTTTTTGAATTTACTCTTTTTATCTTGCACCTTAAATTCACACACTCTTTAAATTCATTTTTTTCACCTTGTACTTTAAATTCACTCTTTGCACTTTAAAATCACAAACTCCTTAAATTCGCAAACTATTTAAATGCACCTTACACTTTACACTTTAAATTCACGCATTCTTTGAATTTACTCTTTACACCTACACCTCAAAATGAACCAAGCTTATTATTCAACATTTTTTAATACCCACAAAGCCTTTAAAAAGCTAAATTTAAATCTTTCATAACTTAAACATTTTAAAAGGTTGTGAATTTAAAAGCTTAAAATTTCATTAAAGTTAAAAATTAATAAAGCAAGGCTTTAAATTTTTAAGCTCACAAATAAAACCCCTTGCTTTAAATTCTAAATTCAAGCTCTTTTGAATTTAAAAAATTCAAGTTTCTAAACCTAAATAAGCTATAATGTCTTTTAAAACAGTGCTTAGCTTAAAAGCTTGTCCTTTATTTAAAATAATATGTCATTGTGATGATAAATAATTAAGCAAAGCCCTTTGCAAATTTTTTGATTAAAAAAACAACACGCTTTTAAGCTTGCCAAGATAAACAAAGGCATTTTAAGACAGCTTACCTTGTATGATATAAGGCTATTAAAGCTAAGTGTTAAATTTAAGTTTTTAAATTTAAAAGGAAAGAAGATGCGTTTTTTGATCTTATTTTTATTGTCCCTTACATTCAGTATGGCTGATGCCTTGCCAAAGCCCGTAAAGCCTTACATTGAAAAAGCTCCTAAGATAGAATTAAGCGGGGAGCTTCTTTTTCGCTATGAAAAGCACAGCGGAAATAACAAAAACTCCATCCCAAGAGACAGAGGCTCAAAGGGAAGTCTAAGTATAAGTGTAGAATGAAAGCTTTTTTGTAGTCATTAAGGCTAAATTCACGCAAGATACTCAAAGCTTGTTTTTAAGCTTTTTTGTGTGTTTATTTTTACACCGTCTTATCAAATTTATACTTTTTCCAAAGCAAGATGATCAAAATGTACTTTTAAGCTCCTTTTATAAAAACTGTTTATTTAAACACCGTCTTATCAAATTTATCTTTTGAAAAAAATGGCTTAGTAGCTTACAAGGCTAGTTTAAAAGATCTTTTTTAGATAAACTTAGTTTTACTAAATTGTCTAAAAAAAGCTTAATTTTACTCAATGAGCTACATTTTAGCTAAGAAACGATGATTTTAGATTAGAAACTATGCTTTAAAATTTTAACACACAGCCAACAAGGCACTAAGCTAGACGGTTTCACCAACCAAGCTTACTAACTATGACAAGCTTCTTGCTTTGTTATATTCTCACAAAGCAAAAATACCTCTTTTGAATTTAAAATGGCTCAAGATACTTTGATTTGATACAAGATCATTTTAAAGTATGGAAAATTAGATGAAAAATAAATATATAATTCATTCCCTAATTGTATCAAAAGAAATTTAAGGAATTTTGAAGTATTTTTTACTTCGCCTTGCGGCTCGTAACTTTTGGAGGAGTCTTGATTTAAAGGCTAAAAAATCGCCAAACTTTGCAACATTTCTAATCCTTGCATAAATAGAATTTTACGGAAAATTCGAATTTTAATAGCCAAAGAGTGTGAAAAATCAGCAAAACGAAGTTTGTTTAGAAAATGAGTGGTGAAAGAGGGTGAGAGTTATTTTTTACAATGCTAGGCTCATAACTGCGTAGCACAAGGGGCAAAAAGGGTGCGTGGTAAGCGTGGATTGGGACTGGAAAAATACATCTGTGTTTTTACTTCGTTACCCCTCTTGTCCATTTGTGAGGAAGAATGCTAAAACGCTAGGCTGATGTTTACGTACAAGTGGTTAAACACTGCTTATCCAAAGTATTACTAACTATAATAAAGGACTTTGCAAAGCTTAACGAGTGTGAGATTTACAGTAAAATTTCAAAGCCTACGATGCCTTGGTTGATTTGTGTGCAAAGGCATAAGATAAGGCATAAGATTTTGTAAAACACTCTAAAAGTTAGTTTGCAAAGGGACACAAGCACATCAATGAGATATAGAACTTTTTTACTTCGTGTTACACACTCACAACTGTAAGCAAAAGTGGCTTTGCGAAGTTTAGCCTAGCTAAATTTAGAAACACAAAAAAAATTGGCTCAAGACAAGTTAAACTCAAATAAAATAGTCTTAAATTATGATTTACAAAGTGCAAAACAAGTGTAAATCTGTTTAAAAATTTCAAAGGCTAAATT
>NZ_QHLI01000005.1 GCF_006864425.1 Campylobacter troglodytis
TCAATTTCTATTTCACCTTTTTGAAATATTTTCACATTCTATTGCAATTAATACTCTAATATTTTTGATGATTTTATTGATACTTTGGCAAGAATTGTTGCTTAATTTTGCAATTTTAGAGGCTTTAATATCAAGGCTTCCCCAAAAATTGCAAGTGTAAGGATGCAAAAAATATCTCAAAATCTCTTTAAATTTAGCCTCTGAAATTCTAAAACGATTTATATACTTGTTTTTCACCTTGTAAATCATAACTTGAAGCTACTTTTTAGAGCTTAAGTTGTCTTGAGCCAAAATTTTGATGAGAATTTTGTCCTAAAATTTGCATTTTGATTTTATTTAAATGAAATATAAAAGATGAAACTTAACTGAATTTTCTAGTGTAAATTTGGCTAAATTTAACTTAAGCAGATTTTATCTTATCATTTTTAGCAAGATTTTATACAAATCTTGTCCTTGAATTTTTGTTTTAATTCTATTTCTTTTGGATGAAGCAAGAAATGTTTTAATTCCTTTAAATTTAGCTAAATCAAACTAGCAAGATCCCTAGAAATTCACAATTTCATTGATCTGATTTCGTGCCTTTGCAAACTAGCTTTTATTGTGTTTTACAAGATATTGTGCCTTTTTGTTCTTGCAGCGTGTAAGCTCATTTTTACTGCGTCTTATTTTGCAATGTACCTTTGTTTCTTCTTGAAAAGACACAGGCCAAGCGAGCTAAAAATTCACCAAGCCACAGTAAGTTCCCTAGCCATCCCATAAATCTATCATTCATTAAGTCTTGCAAAGTCCTTTATGGTAAGCAACCATTTTGACAAAACTATGAAAGTTGATAAGATAAAATTCAAGTTTAATTAAGCCAAAGCAAATTCAAAAATTCACTCAAAAACTTGCAAATTTTAAACTTCTTTGCCTAAAAAGGACTAAATAACAACACTTTTTTAAAAAGATCCAGCTAAACTACTAATCATACTCATTGAGCTTATACTTTGTGATTACACTGTGTAAAATTTTGACATACTTGCCCTTTATTTCTGAGTAATTAATTAATGTTTGTATGGAGTTTAGCCCTGTTAGTTTTTTGTTTTTAAGACGGTGTTCTAATCTTAGAGTTCTAAATTCCTCATAGGCTTGATTTCGGTTTAAATTTAGCAAGTAAGACTCAACGCTTTCTTGCAAACTATCAAAGATTCTCACCCTATGAGTCTTGCCCTTTGTTCTTTGCTTTGGGATTAAGCCCTTGGCTGTGTAGGTCCATTCACCAAATAAATTATTTGCCTCTTTTGTGAAACGGCTAGTTCCTGTGGCACTTTCTACCATGGCCTGGGCTATGCCCATTGATTTTGGGATAATGTCGATTTTTTTGCTATAAGCCTTGGCATCAAAAAGAAGCTTTATGCGGTATTTTTGCTGAATTTCAACAAGCCTTTCAAGCCTCTTAGGATCTAATTCTCTATATCCTTTTTTTGCCCCCTCCTCTAAGAAATTCAAGGCAAAATTCCTTTCTTGCAAGATCCTTTCAAAGGCTAGATCAAGCATCTCATCAAGCCTTTTAGCAAAAACCTTGCGTTTTTCATCCATTGAAAGTTCGTAATACTCCTCATCAAAGCCTCCCTCAATGCCTTTCATTAAAAGAGGCACAAAGAAACTAAGAAAAATTATAACTTGCTTCAAAAGAACACCTTACCTCTGCCTTAAAATAAAGCCTCTCGTTTTCATAGCGAAAAGACACCATTTCATCGCTTTTTGGCCACACCTTTGCCTTGCTTTGTAAAAGCTTATTTTTGTGTGCTAGATAAAAGCAAGCTGCCATTCCTGTGCCACAAGCAAGGGTTTCATTTTCCACACCTCGCTCGAAGGTTCTAACCCTCATATGAGTAGGATCTAAGATGAGGGCGTAATTAACATTTGCGTTGAATTTTTGCCTTAAAGTTTTGCAAAGTTTTAAATCAAATTTTTCAAACTCGTGCGAATTTTCGCAAAAATGAACGAGATGCGGCACTCCTGTATCACAACCTTGCCAAGTTTTGTTCTCAAATTCAAAGGGAGCTTTTTCATTTTTTACCCCACTTAAAAGCACCTCAACAGTATTTTTGCTAACCTCTGCTTGAATCACCCCGTCCTCTGTTAAAAAGCAAAGCTTTGAGGGCTTTTTGAGATAATGCACAGCAAAATGAGCAGCAGCCCTTGATCCATTTCCACACATTAAGGGTCTGCTTCCATCGCAGTTGTAAAAATCCCACTCAAAGTCGCACTCATCGCTTGGTAAGATGGCTATAAGCCCGTCAGCTCCTATGCCACTGTGTCTGTCGCAAAGTGCTTTTGCAAGCTCGCTTCTATCCTTTTTGCCCTCATCCTCATAGATAATAAAATCATTGCCATTGGCATTGTATTTATAAAATTTCACTGTTTTCCCCTAAAATTTAGCACTGTTAAGCTAATCATTTTAAACCTGGATAAATTAATTTAAGGACCTAAAAAACTCCTCGCATTTATCCTCAAATTCATCCCAAGAGCCTAAATTTTCAATGACTATATCGGCTAGTTTTCTTTTTTCCTCTATATCCATTTGAGCGTTTAGTCTTTGCAAGGCCTCAGCCTCGCTTAAATTATTTCTTTGCATTAAACGGCTCAAACATAGCTCTTTTGGAGCATAAATGACAATTACCTCGCCTAAATTCTCATAATCTTTTGTCTCAAAAAGCAGGGGCATTTCTACAAAGATGATCCCATTTGATTTTTGAATTTCTTCTACTATGCCAAGTTTTATCTTAGGATGCATAAATTTTTCAAGCTTTTTTCTTAAGGCATCATCATTAAAAACAAGCCTTCCTAGCCTTTTTCTATCTATGATGCCATCTTGTAAAAAGCTTGAATTGTCTAAAATTTTAGCTATTTCATTTGGATAAGAAGCTAGAATGCTATGGGCTATCTTGTCAGCATCAACGCATTTAAAGCCCAAAGTTCTAGCCCTTTGCATAAAGCTTGACTTCCCACTTGCAATAATTCCTGTTACAAAAAACACCCTTTTCATCTCAACCTTTTTTGAAAGAAATTAGGCTATAATAGCAAAAAATTTCTAAGGAAGGCAAATGATAAGCTACGAGGACGCAGGGGTCAGCATAGACACTGGAAACGCCTTTGTCAAGGCTATCTCGCCCATAGTCAGCACCACTTTTACGCCCGCCGTGCTAGGCGGCATAGGCTCGTTTTCAGGGGCGTTTGAGCTGCCTGCTGGCTACGAAAAGCCCGTGCTTTTGGCAGCCACAGACGGAGTAGGAACAAAGCTTCGCCTTGCCATAGACACCGCAAAGTTCGATACCATAGGGCAGGACTTAGTGGCTATGTGCGTAAATGATCTCATTTGCAACTTCGCAAAGCCCTTGTTTTTTTTGGATTACTACGCCACAGCAAAGCTTGATATAAATGTCGCAAAAGCCGTAGTAGAGGGCATTGCAAAGGCTTGCAAAGAGTGTAGCTGTGCTTTAATCGGCGGCGAAACAGCAGAAATGCCCTCAATGTATGCAGATAAAGACTTTGATTTGGCCGGCTTTGCAGTAGGCATAGCTGAAAAGGATGAGATTGACAGAAAAAAATTCGTTAAAAATGGAGATTTACTGCTTGGTTTGGCAAGCTCTGGGCTTCATTCAAATGGCTTTTCCCTTGCTAGAAAGGTGCTTTTTGATGAGATGAAGCTTAAATTTGACGATAAAATCGGACAAAGCTCACTCATCGAAACGCTTTTAACGCCCACTCGCCTTTATGTGAAGGAATTTTTACGGCTCAAACCCTACATAAACGCCCTAGCACACATTACAGGTGGGGGGCTGGTTGAGAATTTACCCCGCATTTTTCCTAGGGGGCTTGGGGCTGTAATAAGAAGGCATCATCTAAAAACCCCTGAAATCTTTTACCGCATAGGCGAATGCGTTAGCGAGGGCGAAATGTATCGTAGCTTTAATATGGGCGTAGGCTTGGTGCTTGTCGTTAGTGCTGAAAATGTGAGTGCGGTGCTTGAAAGCTCGGATGCTTTTATAATAGGAGAAGTGGTTTTAAATGAGGGGGTAAGCTTAGAATGAATTTAAGTTAATTGCTTAAATGTGTGAATTTTTGTATTGAATTTGGTGTGAATTTTTAGCTTTTCTTGTGAATTTTAGCTCTCTTTGTGGGCTTTTAAATTCGGCTTGGTTCGTCTTTCGGCGAAAAATCACTTCTACAAGGCTCGGCAGACCGCTACGCTTTTAGTCTAGCCCACGCCTTGCATAAGCGATTTCTCGCTCGAAATACTGCACCTTGATTTAAATTCACGGAAAATTTAGGTTTTTTTGCAAAACTCTGAATTTTCGCCTTAATTTTACCGTTTTCGGTGTTGAATCTTGTAATTTTTTAAAGCAAAATTCAGACAAAGCGTGAATTTTAGCTCTTGTTTTGGCGTTTTTGGTGTGGAATTTTTCGTTAATTATTTAGCATAAAATTCACGCAAACCTGAATTTTCGCCTTTGTTTAAACATTTTTTGGTGTAGAATTTTGTGAATTTTTTAGGGTAAAATTCACAAATTTTTATAACAAAGGAAAAACTTGGATCTTTCAAAAATCACCGTTTGCATACTTGTTAAAAACGCTCAAAGCACCTTGCAAGAATGCTTACAAAGTCTGTGCGAGTTTGGCGAAATAGTGCTTTTGGATAATGACAGCACCGATGACACCTTAAAAATCGCACAAGAATTCAACGCAACATATAAAAATTTGCGTGTAGAAACAAGCGAATTCATAGGCTTTGGAGCCTTGAAAAATTTAGCTGTAAGCTTTGCAAAAAATGAGTGGATTTTAAGCATTGATTCTGATGAGGTGCTTGAAAATGAGGCTTTGAGCGAAATCAAGGCTTTGAATTTAAGCGAAAATTGCATAGTAGCTTTGCCACGCAAAAACCTTTACGCAAATGAGTGGATCAAAGCTTGTGGCTGGCATCCTGACTTTGTGTGGCGTGTGTTTAATAAAAACTTCACGGGCTTTAATAAAAATTTTGTACACGAAAGTGTCATAATCCCACAAGATGCACAAAAAATTTATCTTAAAAACGCTCTTAGACATTATGCTTTTAATAATATTGAAAGTATTATCACTAAAATGAACCGCTACACGAGCTTTTCAGCACAAGAAAAGTTTGAAATAGGCAAAAAAACAAGCTTTTTTGGGGCTATTTTTCGCTTTTTTCTTACCTTTTTTAGAGATTATTTCTTGCGAAAGGGCATTTTTTACGGCTACAAGGGCTTTGTGGTGGCTTTGCTTAACGCTGAGGGGGCATTTTACCGCTACGCAAAACTTTACGAGCTTAACAAGGCTAGCAAAATCAGCCCCAAAGCCATAGCCTTTGATAGAAGGCTTGGAGTAGGCGACATTATATCAAGCATTCCAGCCTTTTATATGATTAAAAGGCTCTATCCGCAGGCGAAATTCACGCTAATTACAAATAAAATCGGAGCAAGTTTGTGTAAAAATTATGATTTTATCGATGAAATTTTGATTGAAAATGTGAATTTTGAGCTTAAAAATTTGCCAAAAATCCTTGATGAAAAAGGCGTTGAAGTGCTTATTTTAGGGCATAGGACGAGCAAAAACATAAAACTTTTTAAAAAAAGCAAGGTGTTAAAGCTCATCTCGTGGAGGCATTTGCACTCGCTTTTTTCATTTCGTTTTAAGCATCCAAAGCATATAAAAAGGCTGCAAAGGCTTGAGATTTTGCGTTGCTTGGATTTAATTAAAATGATAAATCCTAAAATTTACAGCCAAAACATAGATAAATTCACGCCAAACACTGCTATACTAAACGCCATTAGGCTTAAAACTTGCGAGAAAAATAAAATCTTTGTGGATAATTTTTTAAGGGATATTTTTAATGAAAATTACAAGAATGAAAGCACAAACATTCAAACAAAGCCCTATAAAATCATCGCTTTAAGCCCCTTTGGACTTTCATCAAAAAACTACAATTTAAAGATAAATGACTGGATAGAACTTGCCAAAAATTTAGCTAGCGAGTTTAAAGACAGGCTTTTTGTTTTTATGAATTTCAAGGGTAGTGGGTATGAGTTTGCCCCCTTTAATGAAAAAAACATCAGGGTTTTTGTAAATGATGAGGATTTGCTAAATTTAGTTGAGCTTACAAGCCGCCTAAGCCTTTGCATAAGCCTTTCCACAGGCAATATACACATAGCAGATAATCTTGGCGTTGATACCCTTGGCTTTTTTGCAAAAACAGACGAGATACTTTTTGCTTGCGGGCAGTATGGTGGGTGCTTTGAGGCACTTTTCTTGCCAAAAGAGTGGCAAAAAGATTACGAAATTTATAAAAATGCCTTTTTTGAAAAGGCTAGAAAATGTGTGGCAAGGTGCTGTAAAAAGGAAGCTGAATGAGTTTTGAAAACACAAAAATAAGTTGGGAAAACAAAATGAATGCAAAAAAGTTGGGATGAAAAATAAATTTATGTGTTGCAAAAAAGTGTAAAAATGAGTTTAAAAAAGGCGAAAAATGAATTTTGAAAGCCAAAAGTTGAAAGATAAAAACATAGGACTTATCTGTGGCGTAGGCTCTTTGGGCGATCATATAATCAACCTACAAGCCCTTTACACGCTCAAAACACTTTATCCTAAGTGTAAGCTACATTTTATCTGTATGAAAAAATTCGCACCCTTGTTTGAAAATTTAGACTTCATAGACAAAATTTGCCTTGTTGAAGCCCTAGAAAATGGGGGGGGGGTTAGTAGCCCTTGATATTTTGCTTTTGGGGCGTTCTTATAAACAGCTTCACATTATAAACGCTGCAAAAGTTGCTAAAATCAAGCTTATCATATCTCCCTTTTGGCTTAAAACCCTATTTGACAAGCAAATTCAATCATTTTTTTATTTACAAACGCATAAATGTCTTGAAAATTATAAAATTCTAAAAGCCGTTAGAAGCATTGATAAAAGGCATTTTGATGAAAATTTTAAAAAAATTGATTTTAGCAAGGCAAGGCTTCTTACAAAGGCTAAAAACAAGGCTTTTGTTGATGAGTTTTTAGCTAAATGTGGCTTAAAAAAGTGTTTGCAAGGGGGCGATTTTTCGCAAGAAAACGGCAAAAAGGGCTATCAAAAACTTGTAGGCATAAACGCCTTTGGCATTTCAAACCCAAATTTTAAGTTTGCATTAAAAGAATGGGTAGAATTAGCCAAAATGCTAGCAAATGCCTACCCACAAGTGCTTTTTGTGATGATGAATTTCAAGGGCAGTGGGTATGAATTTGCTCCATTTGAGGCAAAAAATATCAAGGTTTTTGTAAATGATGAGGATTTACTAAATTTAGTAGAATTTACAAGCCGCCTAGACTTGTTAATCATCGTAGATACAGGCAATGTGCATATAGCAGATGTTTTTCAAGTGCCTATTTTAGAGCTTATTAAGAGGGCAAAGGTGTCTTTTCAATGGTGTGGCGGGGCTTGGGGAAATGAATGCGAATGCGTTACCTTGCCAAAGGGCTTTAAAAAACGCTACGATTTTTATAAAAACCGCTTTTTTGATAGGGCAAATTACTTAGTGGCTAGTCTTTTAAGGTGATTTAAGCTCACAAAGAATGTATTTATCTTGTTGATATTTTAATGCTTAAAACGGTTGAATTTAATGTTGTTCTCTTATAGGCTTGATAATGCTTAATAAACCTTGTAGCTTGTATAAATATGCAAAAAATTCAAAGAAAGGGCTTTCTTAGCTTTGTTACAAAGGGTAATTTTGTGGATTTAAGCTATAAAAATTCACAAAATAACCAAGAATGTGCTTAAAAACTTGAATTTTCATAAGCTAAGTTCATATAAAACATAACTTGCAAATTTGGCTTTTGTGAATTTAAGCTATAAAAATTCACAAAAATTCAAGCTTTTTTTAAAAAGTCAAAATGAATTTAGCTGAAAACACAAAAATTTATGAAAAATTTAGCCTGTATTAACTAAATTGAAAATGCTCAAGACAACTTCAGAGGATTTTTCCTTATCAACTTTAATAAATTTTGATGAAAATTTTACCTTAAAATTTTCGTCTAAATTTCCTTTAAGTGAAGGATAAAATTTTCTTTTTTAGTCTTTAAATTTAACTAAACGAAACTTTGCAAACTTCTACTACGCAGTTGCTAGCGAAGCGTTGTAAAAATAACTCTCAGTTATTTCAATCTCGCCTTTTTGAAATTTTTGCACATTCTTTAAGGATTAAAATTCTCATATTTTTGATAATCTTATTGGTGTAAAAATTTTGCTTAATTTTGCAATTTTTATGGCTTTAAATTTAAGGCTTCTTGAAAAGAGATGAGCGTATAGCACGAAGTAAAAAGTGCTGTAAAATTCTTTAAATTTAGCCTCTGAAATTTTTGAACGAATTATATGCTTGTTTTTCACCTTGTAAATTATCACTTAAAACTCATTTATTTGAGTTTAAGTTATTTTGAGCCAATCTTTTTAAAACAGCCTTGCTTCGTTCTTACAATCCTTTTGTAGCAAAGAGGCTTAAAAATTCACGCAAATAAATGAAGTTTTATGATTTATCATTTTTTTAAAAAGATCTAGTTTTTGAAAAATAAATTGTGTCTAAGATCTATACTTTAAAAAAATTTATAAATTTAACTTAGAAGCTAAAATTCACAAAAACAGTTAAATTCTAAGGCTTTAAAAACCTTATCAAGCAAAGAAGCTAGATAAATTTAGCTATAATTTAAGAATTTTTTCAAGGCAGGTTTGGCTAGCATGCAAGGCTTTATCTTACACACTCAAAGGGTAAGGGATGAGGATCTCATAGTCTTTATACTAAGTTTAAAGGGCGTTCATAAGTGTTACCGCTTTTATGGACTTCGACACAGCCTCATTTTAAGCGGCTATAAGATAGACTTTGAGCTAGAATATAGCCTTTCTTTCTTGCCCCGCCTCAAAGATACTATGCATTTAAGCTTTCCTTGGCTACTTGATAGAGACAAGATGCTCATTTGGCAAGACTTCATAAGGCTTGTTTATGCGCATTTAAGGGATGTTGAGGAGTGCGAGAGCTTTTATTTTGAGCTTTTAAGCGAGTGTGTGCGCCGCTTTGAAAAGCAAAATCCCTTGCGTGTCATCGTTGATGCCTATGCTTGTTTGCTTGAATTTGAAGGAAGGCTTCATAAAGACTTTGTTTGCTTTGCTTGTGATGAGCTTATAAGAACTGAGGTAAGCCTTGCAAGAGCCTTTTTGCCAGCACATAGCCGCTGTTTGCCTAGCTTTTGCTTTGATCAAAAAAAATTAGCCCAATTTTATGAAAGCAAGAACTGCTCGGTGCTTGATGATGAGGAGATAAATAATTTATTTAGCCTTATCAAACAAGGGCTTTGAATTTGTGCTATAATGTCGCTTTTGAATTTTTTAAGCTTGATCTTTTTTGTTGCCATTCAAAAAGCACTAAGTTTATAAATGATATTTAAGGCTTTTGTTTAAAAGGTGTTGAGCTTATCACGCCAATTTGTCAAATTATCCTTTAAAAAGAAGATTTCAAGGCTTAGAAGGCTTAAAAAAGCTCTTTTGCAAAGATATGCCTCTTAGTATGAAAAATTGTCATTTTGAGTAGAAAAGTAAGAGGCTAATTTTATATTTTAAGCCTCTTTAATCGCCTAAGTCCCTCAAAAGGACAAAGAGAGCTTTGAGCTTCTTATTGCGACAAATATCAACACCTTTTTACAAAAATAGCTTGTAAAAAAATCATAAAGCCTTGAGGGCTTGAAAATTCATTAAATTTGTGTGAATTTAAAAATATAAAAAATTATGCTAGTTTAAAATTTTAAAGGATGAGTATGCAAAGAATAGTCATAAAGGTAGGATCAACTAGCATTAGCAACAAAGAAAGCTTGAATTTAGACCGCTTAAGAGGGCTTATTTCTTTGATAGTGGATTTAGAAGGTCTTTATGAGGTGATCTTAGTAAGCTCAGCTGCCATCAGCGCTGGCTTTAGCAAACTTCAACTTGATAGGAAAAATCCCCTTAACAGACAGGTGCTTTCAAGCCTAGGACAGCCTTATTTAATGAGGGCTTATAATGAGATTTTAGCTGAATTTAATAGATTTTCAGGGCAAATTCTACTAACTGCTTATGATTTTAGATCAAACATATCCATAAAACACATAAAATTAGTAATAGATGAGCTAATAAAAAAAGGCATTTTGCCCATCATAAATGAAAATGATGCAGTAGCTAGCGAGGAGCTAATCTTTGGGGACAACGACACGCTCTCAGCCAAGGCTACCTTGCACTTTGGGGCTGATTTTCTTGTGATTTTAAGCGATATAGATGGCTTTTATGATAAAAATCCTGCTGAATTTGCAAATGCTAGGAGAATTGAGCGGGTGTCTTTCATTGAAAAAGAGCTTTTAAAGGGAGAGGCAAAGGCTGGTAGCGAACACGGCACAGGAGGCATAGTAACAAAGCTTAGAGCAGCTGATCTGCTTTTAAAAGAAAACAAAAAGATGTTTTTGGCTAGTGGCTTTGATTTGACCGTTGCAAGAGCCTTTTTGCTTGAAAACAAACAGATCGGAGGAACCTTTTTTAGTAGGGATTAAAACTCAAAAATATAAAGTTAATCTTAGATCTTAATTAGCCTTGATGAAGCGAATAAGTAAAGCTGAATTTAGAATTTATGAGATAAAATTTTTCTCAAATCTCACACAAGATGATAAATTTGCAAAATACTACAAACTCCACAGTTAAAGAATGCTAAAAGCTTTTTAAAATGCTTAGGTAGTATTTCTAAATGTAAAATGAAACTCACCTAACTTGCAACTGTGTATTAAATCGTAACTGTGTAAAAGAATACGCAAAAAACAAGAAACAAGCTTGTAATAAAAAACATTTATGTTTTTACTTACTGTCTTTGTAAGCACGAACAAAAAGCACTTTGCGAAACTTAGCGACCTTACTGTCTAAAAGCAAATTTTTTCACTTAAAAAGAATTTAGTTCTAATACTAAAAAGATTTTGGCTCAAGATACTTTAATAGGATTTTCCCTTATCAATTTTAATAAATTTTGATGAGAATTTTGTCCCAAATTTTTTGTGTTATATCTAAATTCCGTTTCTTTTAAGTGAAGGATAAAATTTTCTTTTTTTATGCCACGAAATTTAGCAAGTGTCAACTTAGCAAAGCCCCAAAAGTTCTCTATGCCGTTTATGTGGTTGTGTCCCTTTGCAAACTCGTTTTTAGAGTGTTTTACCCTATAATGTGCCTTTGCTCCTTCTGCTTGCAGTTGCGAGTGAAACGAAACAAAAAATCCACCAAGCCATCGTAGGCTTTGAAGCTCTCCTGAAATTGTGGTATTTTCTACATCTGCAAAGTACCTTATAATCGGTAATAGCTCTTTCGCAGAGCAAGTGTTTTAGCGTATAAACTCGTGCGATTGCGTTTTAGCATTCCTTCTCGTAGAGTTACGAGTGCGTAGCACGAAGTAAAAACACAGGCGTTTTCTTGCCAGCCCCACGCCCACGCTTACCACGCACCCTTTTTGCCCCTTCTGCTTGCAGTTACGAGCCGTAAGGCGAAGTAAAAAATAATTCTCATCAACTTCAACCACTCATTTTGCTAATTTTTTCACATTATTTGGCTATTAAAATGTGAATTTCATGCAAAATTCTATTCACACAAGCACGAGTTATTTTGCAAATTTCAGCATTTTTTTCGCCTCTAAACCAAGGCTTCTTGCAAAGTTGCAAGTGAGTAGCACGAAGCAAAAAAATACTTCGTAATTTCTTAAATTTCTTTTGAGACAATTTGGAAGCAAATCATATACTTGTTTTTCATTTTGCTCTTTATACTTTAAAATGATATTGTATCAAATTCAAGTGTCTTGAGCCAAGATTTTTATCAAATTTTACTCAAAATGATAAGAGAAAAATTCGTTTAGGGTGGCTTAAACAAAAATATTTATAAATTTTTATTATAATTTATCTTTTGATTTTATGCAAAGGTTTGGGATGAGGTTTGCTTTTGTTGATTTGAAGGCACAGTATCAAGCTTACAAGGAAGAAATTGATAGCGAAATATCCAAGGTGCTAGAAAGTGCTTCCTTTATAGGTGGTGCAAAGCTTGATGAATTCGAGGAGAATTTGGCTCGTTATGTAGGCGTAAAGCACGCCATAGGCTGTTCTAGTGGAACCTCATCTTTGATCCTTGCTCTTATGGCACTTGGCATAGGAGAAGGAGATGAGGTTATAGTTCCAAGCTTTACCTTTATCGCCACTGCTGAGATGGTAAGCCTTTTAAAAGCCCGCCCTGTCTTTGCTGATATAAATTTAATTGATTATAATCTCGATCTAGCAAGCGTTGAAAGCCTAGTAACGCCTCGCACAAAGGCAATAATTGCTGTTTCTATATTTGGGCAAATGCCTGATTTATGGGCTTTGAACGAGTTTTGCAAGGGCAAAAATATAGCCCTTATTGAGGACGGCGCACAAAGTTTTGGGGCTACTCAGCTTATAAATGAGGCTTCAAATGGAGTTACCACACAAAAAGAAGGTAACTTTAAGAAATCCTGCTCTATTGCAAAGCTTTCTTGCACAAGTTTTTTCCCCTCAAAGCCCTTGGGAGCTTATGGGGACGCTGGTGCTGTCTTTACAAATGATGATGAGCTAGCAAAAAAGATAAGAATTTACCTAAATCACGGGCAAACAAGCCGTTACAAGCATCAATTCATCGGCATCAACGGACGGCTAGATAGCATTCAAGCGGCGATTTTAGATGTGAAATTAAGGCATTTGGATGACGAGTTGGCACAAAGGAAGCGTGTGGCGAAAATTTATGATGAGGGCTTGAAAAATGCGATTTTGCCTCAGGTTAAAAAGAATTTCACTAGCGTTTATGCACAGTATTCTGTGCGTGTTGAAAATAGAGACAAGCTTGTAAAAAGGCTATCCGCACAGGGCATTCCAAGTGCCATTCACTATCCTTTGGGACTTCACTTGCAAGCTGCCTTTTCAAGCCTTGGCTACAAGCTAGGGGATCTTCCAAATACCGAGCTAGTAAGCGAACAAATTTTATCCTTGCCCATGAGTGCCTTTTTAAGGCAAGAAGATCAAGCAGAGGTTATAAGGGCTTTTGAGTGAGATTTGGCATAGCTGGGGTTGGTAAAATGGGGCAAAATCATCTAAGAGAGCTACAAAAAAACAAAAATGTCGAGCTTGTAGCCCTTTATGATCTGCAAAAAAATGAGGATTTTAAGGAGCCATTTTACACAAGGATCTCTGATTTTTTAAAGCAAAAACTAGACATTGTCATCATAGCAAGTCCTACAAGCTCGCACTTAGAACTAGCAAATGCTATCTTACCAACAGTGCAAACAGTGTTAATCGAAAAGCCCTTGGCTATGAACTTAGAAGAAATAAAACAGATAAAAAAACTAGCCACAAAGCATAAAAACAAAGTAGCAGTAGGCTTTAGCGAGAGGTTTAATCCTGTTGTTTTGTCTCTTAAAAAAGCACTTCAAGGACAAAGAATTTTCTCAATAAACATAAGAAGATATTCTCCCTTTCCTATTCGCATTAGCGATGTGGGAATTTTAAGGGATTTAGGCATACATGATATTGATCTAGTAGGCTTTTTAACAGGGCTTAAATTTGCTAGAAAATCCCTTATAAATATAAAGCAAAATAATCAAGACATTGAAGCTATTATAACGCTTGAAAGCTTGATAGGTTTAGATCTAGCTAAATTTAAAAAAGCACAAGATGTAAGCCTTGATCTTAAAAGCAAACAAGGCTTGACAGAAAAGCAAAATTCAAAAGAACTTGACAGTTTGAAACACTCAAAGCCTTTAGAAACTAAGAATTTACAAGAGGCTGAATTTTCTAGCAAATGCTCTACAAATTCAAGCCACAAAATAATAGCAAGTTTGCATCAAAGCTGGAACTGCTCTCAGGTTTCAAGAAGAATTAGCGTAATAACTGAAAAATCCTTCTTTGAGGCTAATTTGAAGGATTTTAAGCTTTATAAGGACGGTGTGCTTAGCGAGCTAGAAAATAAAAGCCCACTTTCTGGCGAACACAAGGAGCTTTTAGAGCTTGCAAGAAGCGGCAAACAAGGAAGATTGGCTGGCATAGAGGATGCCATCAATGCGCAAGAGTGTTTGGAGTTAGGATGAGGCTTGTTTTGTTTTTGAATATGGGAGGGGCTACTAGCTATGCTGAGTGTGAGCTTTTTTTGAAAAATATGTTTAATGACAAATACATCTTAACCATAAAAAACAAATTTTTACGCTCCTTTTTAGCCTTTTTGATAACCAAGATGAGAGTTAAGGCTATGTGGGAAAATTATCAAAAAATAGGAGGTAAATCCCCCTTAAACGACATAACTGCAAGGCTTTGTGCGAATTTAAATAATGAAGTTAAGAGTAAGACTGTGAATTTACAAGATGATTTAAGCACAAATTCACAAAATTCAAGCAAAAAATTAAATACAAGCCAAGCCCTTAAAGAAGAGCAAAAAACAAACTCACAAATTTTAAACACAAAGAACACGGTAAATTCAAGCTTTAAAAAACCTCAGCATTTAGATCTTCAATTTGATTTCATAAATGTCTATGTCCCACCCTTTGCAAAAGATGTTTTGACTAAGTATGAGCTTAGTAAAGAAGATGAGCTGATCTTATTTCCCCTCTATCCTCACCACTCACAAACCACAGTGCTTTCAGCCCTTGACTGCGTAAAAGATGCTATTTCAAAGATGCAAATTCAAGCCAAGCTAAGAGAACTTGACATTTTTTACACAAATGAGCTTTATAATGAAATGGTGATTAAGGATGTATTAAAAGCAAATGAGGATTTTAAGACAGAGGGTAAAAAAACCCTAATCTTTTCGGCACATTCCTTGCCTGTTTCTACCATAAGGGCTGGGGATCTTTATCAAAGGCATGTTGAGGAACATGTTAGGATCTTAAAAAAGAGCTTGAAGCCTCATTTTGATGAGATCTTACTTGCCTATCAATCAAAGCTTGGTCCTATAAAATGGCTTGAACCTGCCATAGCTGAGGTCTTAGCAGGTCTAAAAAACGAGGCTTTGATCTATCCTCTGTCTTTTTGCATTGATTGTAGTGAAACTGTTTTTGAATTAGAGCTTGAATATAGAAAAATAGCCGCAAAGGATTATAAACTCATCTCTTGCCCCAATGATAGCAAGGACTTTGCAAATTTTATCAAGGCTTATGTAAATTAAGCTTTTTTGCCCTTAAATTTTTTACACACTTTAAATTTACAAAAAATTAGCAACTTTCTTACACAACTTGCAAGATATATACAAATTTTTGCTTATAACAGTTTGCAATCTTTTTCTTTTTTGCAAAAATCAAGCCACAGCTTAGCTTATGCAAAATTTAGCATTTTAAAAGCCTAGCAAAATTTGAAGTAAAATTTGAATTTAGACTTGAATTTTTTATAAAATGCGTTTATTTTTTGTATAAATTTGTTGTTTTAAACTGCCAAGCAAAATGCTTAACTCCTTTGCAAAAATGCCCTTAAAGAAAGCAAATTTATTAAATTTAAATTTTTCTTAAAAGATCATCAAAAAAGCTTTTATCAAAGCTTTCATAAGCAAAAATAAGCTTAAAAATTTGCTAAATTTAAAGATCTTAATGAAACAATAGCTATTTTTTGTTATAATTATGCGAAATTTCAAGGAGCATTTTTTTGGACCCTAGCCAGATACCCCCTGCTATAAATGCAGGATATTCTACACTTATGATCTTCGTTGCCTTTATTTTTGTCTTTTTGAATGGTTTTTTTGTTCTTTCTGAATTTAGCATTGTTAAGGTTCGCCGCTCTAAGCTAGAACAGCTTGTCAAGGAAAAAAAGCCAAATGCAAAGCAGGCTTTAAGGATTAGCTCTGAGCTTGATACCTATCTTAGTGCTTGTCAGCTTGGCATCACCCTAAGCTCACTAGCACTTGGGTGGATAGGAGAACCTGCCATTGCAAAGCTTTTGTCCTTTTGGCTTTCTGGTTTTAATCTTTCAAGCACCCTACTTCACACCCTTTCTTTCATCATAGCCTTTTCTTTGATCACCTTGCTACATGTGGTAATTGGTGAGCTTGTACCAAAAAGCGTTGCCATAGCAATGGCCGATAAGACAGCACTATGGGTGGCAAGACCCTTGCATATCTTTTGGATACTCTTTTTGCCCCTCATTAAAAGCTTTGATTTCTTAGCTAGAATTTCTTTGAAATTAATAGGCGTAAAACCAGCCAAGGAACACGATGAATTGGTGCTTTCTGAGGAAGAAATTAAGATCATAGCAAGTGAGAGTCAAAAGGGTGGAGTTTTAGACGAGTTTGAAACAGAGATCATAAGAAATGCTGTGGATTTTAGCGACATAGTGGCAAAAGAGGTGATGACTCCAAGAAAGGATATGATTTGCCTTAATAAAAACAAATCCTACAAGGAAAATATGAAGATAGTAAGCGAGAGCAAACACACGAGATTTCCTTATATAGACGAATCAAAGGACAATATCCTAGGAATCATTCACATTAGAGATCTAATGCAAAATGAGATCACACAGGGCAAAAAAGACTTAGAGGACTTTGTGCGCCCTATCTTTTTAGTGCCTGAAAATGTCAGCATCTCTCAGGTGTTAATTCGTATGAATAAAGAAAGAACACACACAGCCTTGGTGATGGATGAGTATGGAGGCACAGCAGGGCTTATCACTATGGAAGATATAATGGAAGAAATTGTGGGTGATATAAATGATGAGCACGATGATAAGGGGGAAAATTACAAAAAACTAGCCGAAAATGTCTATGAATTTAAGGGTCGCTGTGATATAGAAACTGTTGAGGATCTGCTTTTAATTAGTTTTGATGATAATTTAGAGCAAAATACCATAGGTGGCTATGTCTTTAATCTCTTGGGTCGTTTGCCTGTTGTTGGCGATAAGATAGAGGATGAGCTTTGCCTTTATGAGGTAAAAAAGATGGATCAAAACTCCATAGATACCATTAAGATCATCAAAAAAACTGAGTGAATTTAAAGCCACGCGAATTCAAAACTCCTTGCTAAATTTTATAATTCTTACTATCTTGTAATGCTTTATAATTGTTTCTTGAAAGCATTTGAAATTTAAACACTTAAACCGTGTTAAACTCTTGTAAGCTCTTTTGAGATCCTTTGTGTCAAAAAGCTTCGGCATAGCTATGGCTTAAATATGGCACTTTAGCCTACAAAACCTTTGCATATCTTTTTAACTCTTTTGCAAAAAAGTATTATCACGCAAACTTGTCATTTTCTTATATTTTGCACACATTTTCTAAGACAAAACGCTTTTTTAAAAACCTTGTTTTTAAAAATGGTAACTTTTAAAGGATTTTTAAAATTGTGTGAAAGATAATGTGCAAGGCTTAGGCAAAGTTAAACTGCTTTAAATCACTCTTTTAAAACCGTGAATTTTTTATAAAATTTAAAAAAACACATACAAAGCTATGCTAAAATACTACAACTTCATACAAAAGGATAAAAAATGAGTTCAGTAGTTCAGTTTAGAATGGACAGCACAGACAAGGCAAATTTTGAGCTAATACTTAAAAATATGGGACTTGACATAGGCACAGCCTTGCGAATGTTTGCCGCAAAGGTCATAAACACAGGTGCCATACCCTTTGAAGTAAGCTCAAATATAGATCCAAGCACCATTATGACGAAAGAAAATCTAAAAGCCTACAAGAGAGCGAAAAAGGATTTAGCGGAGGGCAAGACCATAAGTCTTGAAGAATTAAAGGCAAAGTATGGCGTATAGGCTACAAACGCATAAATCAGTGGATAAATTTCTAGCCAAACACAAGGATATGAGACAAAGAGTCCTTAACAAACTTGAACTTCTAGCCCAAAACCCCTACCAAAACGGCCTTGACATAGCTAGGCTTGAGGGCTATGAGAACCACTACAGATTAAGAATTGGCAAATACCGTTTGCTTTATGAAATCATAGAGTCGCAAATCCTAATCTATGCCTATGACATAGACAGCAGAGGGGGTATTTATAAATGAGTTTCACAAAACTGCTAAAAGCTAAGTGGCAATTCAAGATAAGTAAATTTTTACAAGCTCTTAAAAAATTGCAAACAAAGCCTTAAAAATTGCTAAAATAAAGTCAAAAATTCACATCTTTGTGTGAATTTTTGTGAATTTAAGGCATAAAATCCTTGCTTTGTTGTTTTTTGTTTTATATAAGGTGCTAAAATATTCTTTTTTAAAGAAAAATATCTTAAAATCATCAAGAGTTCTGGCTCTTAAAATAGCAATTAAAAAGGCAAAAAAGCTACAAAGACTCTTTAAGTAATAAGAGTTTAAGGGATAAAAGTTTAAAAGGACAAAAGGCAGATAATGCAAAAAGGGTGTATGAAAAAAGATAGTAGGATCTTTGTAGCAGGACACAGGGGGACGCTGGGTTCGGCACTGCTTGATGAGCTTAAAAAAGATGGCTACACGCAAATTCTCACAAGAACTCGCCAAGAGCTTGATTTGACAAATCAGCAAGCTGTTAGGGACTTTTTTGAAAAGCAAAGACCTGAGTTTGTGTTTTTTGCGGCAGTTCTTCCTTGTGGGGCTTCAAATTTTAGGCAAAGGGCAGATTTTATCTACGAAAACACCGCTATGCAAACAAATATCATTCATTCTTGCTTTAAATTTGGGGTAAAAAAGCTCATTTGCTACGGCTCTGGCTATATGTATCCCTATCTTGCACAAAATCCACTCAAAGAAGAAGTGATGCTAAAAGACGAGATGGAGTATAACGCCACTCCCTTTGGGCTTGCCAAGATAAATCAAGCTCTAATGTGCGAAAGCTTTAACTTGCAGTATAATACAAATTTCATCTGCCTTGCCATTAACAATCTCTACGGCACAAGGGCAAATTTTGATTTTAACAAAAGCAGGGTCTTACCTGCCTTGCTTCGCAAATTTCACCTTGCCAAGCTCTTAGAAAAAGGCGATGAAAAAGGGCTTTTACAGGATTTAAATACACATTTAGTTAGCAAAGAAAACAAATTTAACTCTCTTAAAGACTCAGAAACTTTCCTAAACTCTTGGGGCATTAGCAAGGATAAAGTGGAAATTTGGGGCACAGGCAAGGTTAGGCGGGAGTTTTTACATAGCATTGATGCTGCAAGGGCTAGTATTTTTGTAATGCAAAATGTGGATTTCAAAAACTTGCATAATAACGAAAAAGAGATAAAAAACACCCACATAAATGTAGGCACGGGGGTGGATTATAGCATTAAAGAAGTAGCTTTGATGATAAAAGAAGAGCTTGGCTTTAAGGGCGAGATTTATTTTAACGCAAGCCGCCCTGATAGCTCTATGGACCGCCTTATGGACATTTCAAGGCTAAACTCACTTGGCTTTAAGGCTGAAATTTCATTAAAAGAAGGGATTAAAAAGATGTATGCTTATTATCTAGCCTCTACTGCGGGGGGGGGGGGGTAACCCATCTACTCGCTCTTACAACTACCTTAAAAACTTTCTCTTATTTTCACATTTATCTTATCTTGCTCTTGCAAGTAATTTGCTTTAAAAGGTTGAACTATGAAAAAAGATAGTTTAATCTTCATTGCAGGTCATAAGGGACTTGTGGGATCAGCTCTTGTAAAATTACTTCAAAAAGAAGGCTTTGAAAATCTACTCTTAAAGACCCACGCCGAGCTTGATTTGTGTAATCAAGCAGCCACAGAAAGCTTTTTTGCCACTTATAAGCCTGAGTTTGTCTTTTTTTGTGCGGCAAAGGTTGGGGGTATGCTAGCCCAGCTTGATTTAAAGGCGGATTTTTTATATCAAAATTTACAAATGCAAAGCAATGTCTTGCATTTTGCCTATAAATATGGGGTTAAAAAGCTAGTATTTTTAGCATCCTTTTGCGTATATCCTGAATTTACCCAACTTCCCATCAAAGAACGGTCTATGTTAAGTGGGTATTTACAGCCAAATAACGAGCCTTACGGCATAGCTAAAATCGCAGGCATAAAATCTTGCGAATACTACAACACTCAGTATAAAACCCACTTCATAGCCCTTGCGCCTGTTAGCGTGTATGGGGCAAATGATAATTTTAATCTCAAAAGCTCTCACGTGCAAGCTGCCATTTTTAGAAAGATTTATCTTGCCAAGCTTTTGGCTGAAAATAAAAAAGAGCTTTTAATGGCTGATTTAGGCGCAAAAAGCTACGAAGAAGCCCTAAATTTTATGCAAAAACACAAACTTTTTAAGGATCACATACAAATGCTAGGCACAGGAGCTCCCAAAAGGGAGTTTTTGCACTGCGATGATCTAGCAAGGGCAGCCTTTTTTGTGATGCAAAGGGTTAGCTTTAAGGACGCTTGCGAGTTTGACGCAAGGGGCAAATGCCTATCATCTCATCTTAATGTAGGAAATGGGGTTTTAGTATCTATAAAAGAGCTAGCCTATGCTATAAAGGACATTGTAGGCTATAAGGGTGAGCTGATTTTTGAAAAAAGTTCAAAGCAAGATGGCACAGTAGAAAAGCTAGCTGATCTTAGTAAATTAAATGCACTTGGATTTAGGGCTGAAATTTCATTAAAAGCTGGCTTAAGGGCTATGTATGAAGATTATGCCTTGAAGAATCAAGCCCTTGCTTTAGCCCTTGCAAATGGGGGGGGGGGGGGGTAATACTTCCCTATCTTTATCTTGCCTTAAAATTCACGGCTTTTTGCCTTGCTTGTCGCTTTACTTCAAGCCAAATTCAAATTCTTGTTTTATCTTTTATTTTATCTTTAAAATTCACTCAAATTTACAAAGTTTCTTTGAATTTAAACAAATTCAAGCCTTTTTATATTTTGCTATTTTTACAAACTCAAATAAATTCACGCCTTTTGCACTTTCAAAAGATTTCAAAAGCTCTTGCAAATTTGCAGCTTAAAGGACTTGCAAATGAAAAAAGACGATAAAATTTACCTAGCAGGACACAGCGGAAATGTAGGCTCTTCTTTGCTTAAAGCCTTTAAACAAAAAGGCTTTAATAATTTAATTTTAAAGCCCCACAGTGAGCTTGATTTAAGCAAGCAAGAAGCTGTGAGTGAGTTTTTTGACGAGCAAAAACCCGACTTTGTCGTGCTTTGTGCGGCAAAATCAGCTGGTATGCAAGAAGCAAACGCAAAAAGGGCGGATTTTTTATACGAAAATTTGATGATACAAAACAATGTCATTCACAGTGCCTTTAAAACAGGGGTTAAAAAGCTAATCTTCCTAGCCTCAACCACCATTTATCCAAAGTCTTGCCCCCAGCCCATCAAGGAAAGCTATCTGCTTGATTCCAAGCTAGAATACAACTTCGAAGGCTACGCCATAGCCAAAATCGCAGGGCTAAAACTTTGCGAGGCTTATAATCTACAATATGACACAAATTTCATCACAGTTGCTCCCTCTTCACTCTATGGCACAAAGGACAAGTTTGATTTAAAAAGAGCTCAGGTCCTACCAGCGCTGATGCGAAAGATGCACCTTGCAAAATGCCTAGCAAATAAGGACGAAAAAAGGCTTTTAGCGGATATAAATAATTTTTTGGATGAAAAAATTCACAGTTTAAAAGAAGCAAGGGCTTATTTAAAGTACTTTAATATAAGCGAGAAAGGCGTTGGGGTCTGGGGAAGTGGGAAGGCTAGAAGGGAGTTTTTACACTGCGATGATCTAAGCCTTTCTTTGATAGCCTTGCTTGAAACTGTGAATTTTAAGGACTTAAAGGGGCTTTCTCATTTAAATTTAGGACCTGGCTTTGATATAAGCATAAAAGAGTTAGCCTTTTTAATCAAAGACACCGTGGGCTTTAAGGGCGATTTAATCTTTGATAGCACAAAGGATGAGGGCACTTTAAGAAAGCTAGTGGATATTAGCAAGATGAGTGAGCTTGGCTTAAAGGCAACAATCTCCCTTGAAGATGGGATAAAAAGCCTTTATAAGCATTATTTAAGCACTTATAATGGGGGGGGGGTAATACCCCTTGATCTTGTTTTAGAGTTTATATTTGCTTTAAAGCTCACGCAAATACAAATTCAAGCTTTTGAATTTGCACTTACATTAAAGCTCACGCAAATACAAATTCAAAGCCTATTTTTGAATTTAGCACTTGTTTTAAAACTATTTCAAAATTTAGATTTAGATTTTAAACTAGCCTTAAAACTCAGTTTAAAGCTAATTTTAGGATTCACACTCTATCTTTTCTTTACATTCATACAAAAACTTGTTTTAAAATGGCTTTTTATTAAAAAAGAGTTAGGTTTTCCACACAAGCTTATCAAATTACTCATTTTAAATAAAAGCAAAGAAAGCATTTTTGAGATATTTCGCTTCGCTCAATATGACAAAGATCTATACCTTGTTAAAAAAACGTGTTTATATTTTAAACCCTATCTTGCCTTAAAACCAAGTTTAAATTTTGTTTTAGCACTCACACTTAAATTCACACAAACTCAAGTCCTTGCCTTGCTTTTAAATTCATTCAAAAGCTGGCTTTTATTTTTAAGCACTGAAATAAACTCAGATTTTTCAAGGCTTAACTTCACTCAAAAATTGCTAATTTTATCTTTTTTTATGCACTTTTTCTTTACAAAACAGAGTTTTACAAACAAGCCAAATTACCATTTTTTCATACATTCACACGAAACACTCGCAGCACAAATTCAAAGGATACACAATGAAAGCCTTACAAAAACTCGCACTAAGACAGCACAAATTCACGCCAAAACAGCACAAGAAAGGATGAAATGATGAAAAATGGACAAGAAATTCAAGCCAAACTTAAATATGTCAAAATCCAAACCCTAAAACTTCACAAGATAGAACCCATAGTTCGTGTGGCTTCGTCCTTATCTTGCATTGAGCTTTTAACGACTCTGTATTATGGAGGTTTTATTAGGTTTAATCCAAAAAACCCACTTGATGAGACAAGGGATAGATTTATTATCTCCAAAGGACACGGCTCGATTTGCCTTTATCCTATCTTGGCGGATTTGGGCTTTTTTGACACAAAAGAATTAGAAAAGATAGGGCAAAATGGCTCCTTTCTTGGCACCATACCAGAGCCTACTATACCAGGCTATGAAACCATAAACGGCTCCTTAGGACACGGACTTGGCACTGCTTGTGGGCTTAGCCTTGGGCTAAAAAAGCAAGGCAAAACACAAAATGTGCTTTGTTTGATGGGCGATGGGGAGTTAAATGAGGGTAGCGTTTGGGAGGGCATAATGTTTGCAGCCCAGCACAAACTTGATAATTTAAGCATCATCTTAGACAAAAACGGTGCTTCTATGCTAGGCTTTACAAAGGATATTATTGATTTAGACCCTCTAGCACAAAAATTCAAAGCCTTTAATTTTGATGTTTTTGAGATAAAAGATGGACACAGTCCAAGTGAAATTTATGATGTTTTCAAAAAGGTTTTACCATTAAGGGGGGCTAAGCCAAAGATCATCATAGCTAATACCATCAAAGGCAAGGGGGTTGAGTTTTTAGAAAAGGATCCGCTTTGTCATATCTTGTCTATAAAGTCTGATGAGATTGACGAGCTTATAAAAAGGATAGAAAATGATTAAGACAATGAGAGATGCTTTTTTAGAAGAGCTATTTGAAAAAATGAAACAAAACGAGAAAATCATCATAATCAGCGTGGATTTTGGTGCTCCTGTTTTGGATAAAATTAGAAAGGAATGTCCCAAGCAGGTCATAAATATAGGCATAGCCGAGCAAAATGCCATAAATGTTGGCGTGGGGCTTGCTTTGGAGGGCTTTATAGTTTATATATATGCCATTGCACCCTTTATTTCTATGAGAGCCTTTGAGCAAATTCGCGTAAATATGGCTATTTTGAGTGAATTTAGAAAGATGAGAGTAAATATAATCGCTGTGGCAGTTGGGATGAGCTATTCTACAAGTGGGGCAACCCATCACTGTTTAGAAGATCTATCTATCATTAAAACCCTACCAAACATTGAAATTTTCTCTCCAAGTGATTATTTACTAGCAAGGGGCTATGTTGAAAGAAGTTTGAATAAAAACGGTGCAAAATATATTAGGCTTGACGGCTCAGCAGGTGAAGCCTTGCAAAATGATCTTAGCGAGTTTGACAAGGGCTTTAGGGTGCTACAAGATGGAAACAAGCTTTGCATTATTAGCACCTCATATATGAGTGCAAGCTTAACCAAGCTTGTGGCAAAATATCCAAGCATTAAGCTTATAGACTTATACCTTATAAACGCTTATGATTACAGCTCCTTGAAAAAAGAACTAGAAAATTTTAGCACAGTTATAACAGTAGAAGAAGGCTTTAAAAATGCAGGTGGGCTAGATGCTGAGATAAATTTTAATTTCAAGGATAAAAAAGTGCTAAATATAGGGCTTAAAAAGAAATACTGCCTTGATGTTGGAGGACGCGAGTTTTTACACGAAAAATGCGAAATTGACACAAAAAGTATAGAAAGGGTGATAAAAGAGTGCTTATAACCCACAGCAATCTAATAGTAGAGGTGATGGAGGCAGGTAAAATGCTAGATGCGACCGTTGCTACTATGCCCTTTATCAACTCGCAAGATAAAGATATTTTAGAATTGATTAAGGGCTATGAAGCTGTTTTTGTGATAGAAGAGCATTTTGCTTATGGGGGTTTGGGTGCTTTTTTGAAAGAGGGTTTTGATGAAGATCTAAGTTTAAATTCAAGGGCTGGTTTTGGCACACAAGAAAATGCGAATTTAAATTCAAAGGATGGCTTTAAAGCAGACACAAATTCAAAGTTAAATTCAAAGGACGGTTTTAACACACAAGAAAATTCAAGCTTGAATTTGAATTCACAAGATAATTTTAAAGCGAACTCGAATTTAAATTCAAAAGACGGTTTTAGCATACAAGCAAATTCAAACTTGAATTTAAATCAACAAAAAATTCACCAAATAGCCCTGCCAAATAAATTCATACACAAGGTAGGAAATCAAGGCTTTTTAAGAGAGTATTTTGGTTTAAACGCAAGGGGCATTGTTAAAAGAGTAAAGGATATAAATGCACTATTTCACTCTAAATAACGGCATTAAGATCCCAGCCCTTGGCCTTGGAACCTTTGGCTTAGAAAATGCTCAACAATGCGTAGAAGATGCCCTTGAATTAGGCTACAGACTAATAGACACAGCACAAAAATATGCCAACGAAAAAGACATAGGAAGGGCATTGAAGGTGGCTTTAAATTCAGGGCTTAAAAGAGAAGAGCACTTCATACAAAGCAAGCTTTGGATAAGCCATACCGATAAAAAGGGCGCGCTAAAAGCCTTTGATGAGAGCTTAAAGAATTTGGGGGTGGATTATTTGGATTGCTATATGCTTCATTATCCCTTTAATGATCTTTATGCAGCCTACAAAGAATTAAGCAAACTTTACAAAAAAGGGCTAATAAAAGCACTTGGGGTTAGTAATTTTTACCCTGATAAACTAGCCGATCTTTGTATATTTAACGAAATTAAGCCTTGCTTAAATCAGCTTGAACTTCATCCTTTTTATCAAAGAAAAAAAGAGCTTTCTTTTAATCACAATTTAAATATAGCAGTACAGGCCTGGTGTCCCTTAGCTCAGGGCAAAGACATTTTTACAAACAAAATACTAAGCAAAATAGCCAAAAAACACAGCAAAACCGTAGCACAGATCATTTTGCGTTGGCATATAGAAAATAAGATCATAGTCATACCAAAAAGCACAAACAAGCAAAGATTAAGGGAAAATATTGACATCTTTGATTTTAGCTTGGATGAAAGCGATCTAAGTGAAATTTCAAGGCTTGATACAAATAAAAGCTTGTTTTTAGAGCTTTTTGGCTATGAAAGGATTAAGTGGCTTGAGGGCTTTAAGTCTTTGGCGTCTGTGAATTTTAATGCTGTAAATGCCCTTGCTAGTAAAAATATAGAACTAAACAACACTCAAAGTAAGGGGGGGGGGTGGTAATACTCCCCTTTTTCTATCTTCATCTTGCCTTAAAATTCAAAGCACACTTTGTGCTTTTATCCTTTTTTATACAGTTACTCTTTTTTACACTTTTTACACTTTTTACACTTTTTACACTTTTTACACTTTTTACACTTTTTACACTTTTTGCTATCTCTTTACAAACACTAATTTTCTCACACGGTTTTGTCATTTTAAGCTCACAAAAACAAAGAAAGAAACTTTCAAACAAGCCTTTTGTGCCTTTGTCATCATTGAAAATTTCATTATTTTTCAAGCTCTTCACATTGTTTCAAATTTCAAAACAAGAAGGCAAATTTCAAGCACCAAAACAACAGTTCAAAGTATGTGTGAATTTATGGACACAAATTCACAAACTCATCTTTTTTCAAAGCATTTTACACATTTTCATCTTTTGCAAGCAAACGACTTGTTTAAATTCAAAAAATCTTCTTTTCACTCAAAAACAACTCACGGTTTTCAAACTTTCAAAAAAGGAGCATAAATGAAATTATTTGAATTTTTAGCTGAATTTTATGAAAAAATCAAGCTAAAAGAATTACAAAAACTAGAAAACAAGGTGGTGTTTATCACAGATGCAAACGGACTTGTAGGTGGGAATCTTTTAAGCTATTTGCATTTTTTAAACAAAAAGCAAGGGCTTAAAATGAAGCTTATAGCTCACTCTTTTTCGCCTCCGCTTAAATGGCTACCAGATGGAATTGAGTATTTAAGCGGGGATTTGTGCGAGTTTAAGCCAAATTTTCATTTTGATTTTTTAATCCACGCAGCCACCTACGGACAGCCAAAAAAGGTCTTTGAGTATCAAAATGCCACAGTTAGGCTAAATACCACAGCCTACATAGAGCTTTTAGAACAGGCCAAGCTTTGCAAGGCTACCGTGCTTTTTTTAAGCACTTCTTCAATTTATGGGGAGATTCCACTTGAAAAAAGCCCAGCAAAAGAAGATTTTGTGGGAAGTGTTAATTGCACTAACTTTGCTTCACTTTATGCAGAATCAAAAAGAATGGCTGAGTGCATAAGTAGCATTTATGCTGCAAACGGGCTTGATCTGCGTGTGGCTAGGCTAGCCATAGCTTATGGGGCTGGGGTGAAAATTGATGATAAAAGATTTATAAATGAGTTTATCAAAAAAGCCTTGCAAGGCGAGCTTACTATGATGGATAGTGGGGTGGCTGTAAGGCAGGTGTGCTTCATTAGCGATGCCATTGAAATGCTTTTAAATGTGATGCTCTCAGCCAAAGATAGAGTTTATAATATAAGTGGACTTTTTGATGAAAAGGTTGGCACTGTGGCAAGCATAGCTAAGATCATAGCCAAGCACACGCAAAGTAAGCTAGTTTTTCCAAAAGAAGAAAAGGGAGTTGTGGGTGCTTATAATAGTGTGGTAATAGACATTGGCAAATACTGCAAGGAATTTGACAAAAAGGACTTTGTGAGCCTTGAAACGGGGCTTAAAAAGAACATTGAGTGGATTAAATTTTTAAAAGGAGTGTGAGTTTTTGTGATGTCTTTAAAGTGCTTACCGTCAAAGCCGGCTAGCTTTTTGGTGTTTGGTAAAGTGCAAGGATTTTCAGCATTTGGCAATGCTTCATTTAAAAATGTATCTAAATTTGCGTGAATTTATAGTTTTTTGCCTGAATTTTTTAGAAAATTCACAAAAAATTCACGCAATTTTATGAAGTTGGCTGTGGATACTTCGCCTTTCTATGAAAGGCTCAGTATGACGGATATTTGTCATTCTGAGTGGAGTGCGTAGCACGAAACGAAGAATCCACGATTTAAAGGCGACTTTGATTTTAAAAGGCTTGATTTTAAAAGTCGCCCTTGATTTTTATGGATTCTTCGCATTCGCTCGCAATGACGAAGTTGGCGTGAATTTTTTAGAAAATTCACAAAAAATTCACATCAAATTTTATTAAGTAAGGTATGCCTTTTGTAAAAATTATCTAAGTATTTGCAAGCTTTATCATCAAGCCTAAATATCAAAAATCTAAAAAAGCTAAGAAAGTATGCTATAATGTTGGTAAAATTTTGTGTTATGGTAGCAAGAATATGAACTCAAAAGCAACAATGATCGTTGATTATAGCAAATATAGCTTTGAAAGACTTTTTAAAGAACTTAACAGCACAAGCGAGAAAATTGCTAAGCTAAACAGCCAAAAAAAGACCTTGCAAAACAAAAAGGCCAAAATAAAACATGCATTAAAGAATAAGCCTAAAATCCCCACAGACAAGACGAAAGAAGCCTTACTACACTCTCACACAGTTCTTAAAACACGAAACTACGATGACTTTGAAAGGTTAATTGAAAGCGAATAAAATGCGTGAAATCAGCTTTCAAAATACCTACATACAAGATTTTAAGCTAGTAAAAAAACAGGGCTGGGATTTAGCAAAGATTAAAAGCGCTATAAGCGAGTTGCAAAATTCAGACATTTTAGATAAAAAATTACGAGATCACGCACTTGTAGGAGACTTCAAAGGCTATAGGGAATGCCATGTTTATGGGGATTTAATTATAATATATAAACGAAACAAAGACAGTTTAATACTTTATAGGATAGGCAGACACCAGGATCTGTTTAAGGGATATTAAGAATTTTTTAGCTTGTAAATAATTATTTTGTCATTCAAAATCCTTACTATATAGCTTAAAGCTCATAAATTAAGGGCATTTTCATCACTTCTTGTATTTTGCGATTTAAAATAAGGAATCTTTGTCTAAGATTAATGCTTTTTTGAATAGGAGTCATTTTTTAAAAACTTCACGCAAAGCCTTAAAATTTGCCACTTATAAGCTTTTATTTAAGTTTTTTTATTAAAATTACAAGATCTATCTCACAAAAAAGGACAAGAATGACAAAGATAAACTACTCCCTTGCAAGTAGCACCTGGGATGAAAAAGAATTAAATGCCATAAATGAGGTGATTAAGAGTGATTTTTTCACTATGGGCGAGAAGGTAGCTCAGTTTGAAAAGGACTTTGCGTCCTTTGTAGGCAGCAAGTTTGCTGTGATGACAAGTTCTGGCTCAGCGGCAAATCTCATCGCCACAGCTTCTCTTTTTTACACCAAAAAGCCACTTTTAAAAAGGGGTGATGAGTGTATAGTTCCTGCTGTTTCTTGGAGTACGACATATTTTCCACTTTATCAATATGGGCTTAAATTAAAATTCGTAGATATTGACTTAAAGACGCTAAATTATGACTTAAAAGCCTTAAAAAAAGCCATTTCAAGCAAGACAAAGATGATAATGTGCGTGAATTTGCTAGGAAATCCAAATGATTTTGAGACAATTTTTAAGCTGATTAAGGGGAAAAACATTATCATCTTTGAGGATAATTGCGAAAGCCTTGGTGCTACTTACAAGGGCAAGCAAGCAGGAACCTTTGGGCTTGTGGGAACCTTTTCTACCTTTTACTCTCATCATATGGCTACTATGGAGGGAGGCTTTGTGGCGACAAATAACGAAGAAATTTATCATATCTTGTTGAGTTTAAGGGCACACGGCTGGACTAGAAATTTGCCTAAACATAATCTTGTAAGTGGGGTAAAAAGTGAGGATTATTTTGAGGAAGCCTTTAAATTTGTCCTTCCTGGCTACAATGTCCGCCCCGTTGAAATGAGCGGTGCTATCGGCATAGAACAGCTTAAAAAGCTGCCAAGGTTTTTGCAAAATCGCCGCGAAAATGCAAGGTATTTTGTAGAGCTTTTCAAGGATAGCAAGGATTTTATCATTCAAAAAGAAATTGGCAAATCAAGCTGGTTTGGCTTTTCTTTTATCATCAAAAAGGACTCAAAGCTAAAAAGAAAAGAAGTTCTCAAAGCCTTACAAGAGGCTGGCATAGAATACCGTCCTATCAATGCTGGGGATTTTACTCAAAATGAGGTTATAAAATACCTTGATTATGAAATTGACGGCTCTCTTAAAAACGCAAAATACCTTGATAAAAAGGGCTTTTTCGTTGGTAATCACCAAATTGACATCAAGCCCCAACTTAGTCTGCTAGCTAAAAGCCTTTATGCTTTAAGCAAGCAAAGCGTGAATTTAAGCAAGCTTATTGACAAAACTTCTGCAAGTTGTATAAATTCACGCACTGCAAACGAGAGAGAGAGAGAGAGAGTAAGAACCCTTAATAATGCTTCTTTCAATGTTTCTTTCATAGCCAAAACCACAAACAAAGCCACTTCTTCCTTGGAGGTGGCTTGATGGCTATGGAATTTGATATACAAGAATCAAGCAAGATTAAGGGCGTTTTCATCATCACTCCAAATAAATTCAGCGATCTTCGTGGGGATCTTTGGACTGCTTTTACAGAAGATCATCTAGCAAAGCTCTTGCCAAAAAATCTTCACTTCAAACACGATAAATTCATAAACTCACATTTTAATGTCCTTCGCGGAATTCACGGCGATGTAAAGACCTATAAGCTAGTTACTTGCGTTTATGGGGAGGTGCAACAAGTGGTAGTAGATGCTAGAAAGGAAAGTCCAAGCTACTTGCAATGGGAAAGCTTTAACATAGGACCTAAGAATCAAAAGCTTATCCTAGTGCCACCAAATATGGGAAATTCACATTATGTGCTTTCAAAGGAGGCTGTTTATTATTACAAACTTGCTTATGAGGGCGAGTATTTAGACTATGATGAGCAATTTACTTTGGCTTACAACGATCCTAAAATCAATGTCAAATGGCAGTTAAAGGCTGACAAGCCCATACTTTCAAATAGAGACATTGAGGCAAGTTTAAATAATGGTTAAATTTAGCTAGAAAAAGATGTGAATTTTTTGGCTACAAAAAATGTTAATTTTTACAAAATGCTTTGTCATTTTGAACGCGTGCTAAAAAACCGTATTTATGCAGAAATGCCTTGAATTGACGACTTTTAGCCTACCTTGTAGGCTCAAAATGACAAAGTAAAGACTTTAAAAAAATATTTAAAAATAGCAAAAAATTTACGCAATTTTATGAAGTTGGCTGTGGATACTTTGCTACGCTCAGTATGACGAGTTGGTGGATTGTGAAGGTTTTACTCACTTTTCTCATAAAATCTCGCAATGACTGAGTGTAAGCGTGAATTTTTTATAATTTTTGGCAAAGGCGTGAATTTTTTAAGATTTTTTAAAAAAAATTTACAAAATGTCGTCATTGCGAGACTTTGTAAGCATTAGCGTGCAAAGTCGTGGCAATGCGTAGTCAAAAAGCTGTGAATTTTCCATTTTTAAATCATCTAAAAACCAAAAAAACATAAAAATTTACGCCTTTGGGTGTAGTGGATTACCACGCCCCCCACTTCATCAAATCTCGCAATGACGAAAAATCCGTGAATTTTTTGAGAATTTCACAAAAAAATTCACGGAAATTTCAAAAAAACCCAAATTTAAAGGCTACTAAAATTTGCAAAAATCCCAAAATTCAGCGGTTCAAAGGCACCCTACCCTTTTTTATCTCATCTCGCCAATGATTTAATAAGTCTTTAAACATCTGCTTTGCCGCAATTTCAGGCTTCCAGTCTATGAATTTTTTTATTTTAGTATTATCAAACATTTGATAGTCTGCATCTATAGGACGCAAGCGGTTCTCATCCACTTCTATTTTTATGTCCTTTCTCGTGCTAAAAGAAAGCAAAATTTCTATTACCTCAGGTAGTTTAAAGGCTTCCTCACCTGCTATGTTAAAGCATTCTCCATTTGGAATCTTGCCCTCCTCACAAGCCTTTGATAACAAAAAATAAGCCCTTATCGCATCGCGGCAATCTTGAAAGGTGCGGGTGCTACTAAGATTTCCTACCTTGATGACATTTTCTTGCAAATTTGCCTCGATTAAGGCTATTTGCTTTGCCACCGTGCTTTCAAAGAAAACATCGCTTCTTCTTGGACCTGAGTGAGTTCCCATTCTCGTTACAAAGCTTTTAATTTTATAAGCCTCCCCATAAAAACGCCCCAAATAATCCGTGCCTATCTTGCTTAAACTATAAGGACTTGCTGCGTGAAAGGGGGTGTCCTCATTTAGCAAAATGCCCTTTTTTGCCCGCCCATAAACCTCACTTGATGAGCAAATATGCACAACTGGGTCATAACCCTCCCTTTGCCTTAGAATTCGCACATTTTCAAGCAAATTCGCCGTGCCTATGATATTGGTTTGCAAGGTTTCAAGGGGGATGTCAAAAGATGTTTTAGGAAAGCTTTGAGCTGCTAGGTGAAAGATAAAATCAGGCAATTTGTTCTCAATCAAACGGCTTAAACTAGCAAAATCGTTTAAATCTGCGTAAAAAATCTCTATCCTGTCCTTGCGGTTTATGCGTTCTGTTAGATGATAGATATTGTCCATACTTTCTTGCCAACGCATTAGCCCAACTATATGATAATTTGTGTTTTCAAGCAAGTAATCAGCCATTTGTGAGCCAACCTGACCTGTAAAGCCTGTAATGAGAGCGGTTTTACCCATGAACTTCCTTTTAATGCTAGCCTTTGAAAAATTCAAGCATTTAACTGTGAATTTTTTTGGCATTTTTGAAATTGGCATTTTTGAAATTGGCATTTTTGAAAAATGCGTGAAATTTTTGTTTTGAAAATTAGACTTTTCAAGTGAAATTAAAATTCACAAAGAGCCTTTTTGTAAGGTTTTAATTCATTTTGTGTTTTTTGATCTTTGTAGCTTTTAGTGCGTAAATTTAATGAAAGATTACTTTTTGTGGCTATAATTTTTAATCAAAGTTTTGAAAAGTCTAATTTTCAAACAAAAAATTAAAAAGGACAAAGATGCCACAAAGGGTTTTAATTACCGGAGGTGCTGGCTACATAGGCTCGGTTTTAACGCCTACCCTACTTACCAAAGGCTATGAGGTTACAGTGCTTGATAATCTTATGTTTGATCAAATCTCCCTTCTTTCTTGTGCTTGCTACAAAAACTTTCGCTTTGTAAATGGTAGTGTCTTAGACAAGCCCTTGCTTGAAAAAGAAGCCGCAAAAGTAGATATAATCATCCCCCTAGCCGCCCTTGTAGGTGCTCCACTTTGCAAGCAAAATCCAAAGCTAGCAAAGATGGTAAATTTCGAGCAGATTAAAATTCTAAGCGAGCTAGCCTCCAAAGAACAACTTTTCATCTATCCAAACACAAACTCAGGCTACGGTATAGGCGACAAGGATAGCTTTTGCGATGAAAACTCTGCTTTAAAGCCTATCTCTCAATATGGACAAGACAAGGTCGAGGCTGAGCTTTGCTTACTAGAAAAGGGAAACGCCGTTACTTTTAGGCTAGCCACTGTTTTTGGGGTTTCACCTAGAATGAGGCTTGATTTGCTAGTAAATGATTTTACTTATAGGGCTTATAAAGATGGCTTTTTGGTGCTTTTTGAGGAGCATTTTAGAAGAAATTACATACACGTAAGGGATGTGGTAAAGGGCTTCATACACGGCATAGAAAATTACTCAAAAATGCAAGGAAACGCCTATAATATGGGACAAAGTGCGGCAAATCTCACCAAAAGGCAACTTGCAGAAAAGATTAAAACTCACATCCCCCGCCTTTACATACACTCAGCAAAAATAGGCGAGGATCCTGACAAAAGAGATTACCTAGTAAGCAATGCAAAGCTTGAAGCCACGGGCTGGAGGGCGGATGTAAGCCTTGATGAGGGCATAGAGGAGCTTTTAAGAGCCTTTGAGATGATGAGGGTAAATCGCTTTGCGAATGTGTAGGGCTTTGAATTTGAGTGAATTTTTTGGGATTTTTTGATATTTTTTGTGAATTTTTTATGCTGTCAGCAAGAAAGTGTGAAGTTTTTGGGAGTTTTTATAAAGGGCGTGAATTTTGTGGCAAAAAGGAGTGAATTTTTTAGGATTTTTGTGAATTGTTTCGTCAAATTTTAAAAAAAATTCACGCTTTTTTGTGAATTTTTATAAAAAATTCACGCAAAATTCAACAAAAAGAAAGGATAAAATGCAAGAAAAGAAAAAAGCCTTAATCTACGGCTTAGGGCGAAGGGGTAGGCAAATAGCTGAGCTTATTTGCTTTGATTATGAGCTTTTAGGCTTTGTAGATGAGCTTTACAAAGAAAGCCAAATCACCATAAACAAGCAAGTTTATAGGGTTTTTAACAGCAATGATGAAGCCTTGCTAAATTTGGACTTTGATAAGGTTTTTGTCGGCTTGTTTGAGATGCAAGAGGGGGTTGATAATTTGCAAAAACTTGGCGTAAAGCCTGAAAAAATCGACACTAGCTTGGGGCATTTTGATGCAAGGGTAGATTTTATCCGCTCTTTAAGCATTCACTTTCAAAAGTATAGGATAAAGGGTAGTGTAGCTGAGCTTGGAGTGTTTCAAGGTGATTTTGCAAGATTTATCAATAAATTTTTTAGCTCAAAGTGCTATTTGATTGATACTTTCAGTGGCTTTGATGATAGAGATGTCCAAAAAGAAGGGCAGGAAGGTTGTGTTGATTTTATAGAGGGCGAATTTACAAATACTTCCATAGACTTAGTGAGATCAAAGCTCTCGCGCCCTGAAAGGGTGCAATTTATCAAGGGTTATTTCCCACAAGATGTGCTAGGAAAGATCCCAAATGAGGAGCAATTTTGCTTTGTAAATCTTGATATGGATCTAAAAGAGCCTATTTTAGCTGGGCTTGAATACTTCTACCCAAGGCTAGTGGGGGGGGGGGGGGGGTAATACTCATAGATGATTATTATCACCTACGGTTTAAAGGAGTTATGGAAGCTGTGGATAAATTCGCCTTTGATAAGGGCTTAATGCCTTATCCCATAGGCGATGGCAAAAATGCGTTTTTTATAAAAAGGTAATTTTGTAAAATTATTTGAGTTTTTGTGAGATTTTTGCAGTTTGTTAAAAAATTCACAAATGTTCTAAATTTTGTGTAAATTGTAAAATTTGATTAAAAAATTCACGCAAATTACAAAAGAAAGGAAAAGGGAAAATGAAAAAAGATGATCTTGTGTCCTTGCAAGAGGCTTTAAGTGCTTTGTCGCATCAAATAGAAAATCATCAGCAAAATAAGGCTGTGAATTTAAGGGTTAAAAGCCTTGTAAATGAGCTGAATAATAAATTTACTCAAACTCAAAGCGATCAAATGCAAGAAGCACTGTCCTTGCTAATAGCAGCGATCTGCGATGAAAAAGGACTTGGACGGCTAAATTTAATGCTTTATAATGCAAGGATTCCCCCAAAATACTATGACATTTTCTATCAAATGTTAGCTGAAAATATGGGGGGGGGGGGGGGTAGCCCTTCTGAAAATGTGGGTAGCCTTTCTCAAAGGGGTAGCCCTTCTCAAAATGCTGAGTTTTTTCAAAATAACAATGCTTTTGAAACTTGTAGCACTTCTCAAGCTAAACAGCAACTCAGCGAGAACGAGCCTTTTAAAAACGGTGAGCTTGCAAGTTTAGAGCCTTCTTACAATAATGAAGTTTCAAAGGCTAGGTCTTCCTTGCAAATACAAGAAGATAAAGCACCCATTGTCATTGACTGCGGGGCTCACGCTGGGCTTGTTAGCGATCTTTGTTTGCACTGTGGGGCAACTGTTTATGCCTTTGAGCCAAATATTTACTTGCAATACTTCTTAAAACGCAAATTTGAGGGCAAAAAGGCAAGGCTGTATCAAAAGGCAGTTGGTGTTAAAAACTATAAAACAAGCTTTAAGGTATTTCAAGGAAGGATCTTATCTCAGGGAAACCGCGTAGTTTCAAGCGTGCAAGATAAAGAAACTTCTCAAAGCTATGAGGTAGAGGTCATAGATCTTTGCGAGTTTATAGAAAAAGAATTTATAACACAAAAGAAGCAAATTTATCTTTTAAAGCTTGACATTGAGGGGGCTGAGTTTGAGATTTTAGAAAAACTCATAACCAAAAAGCTTTATAAGCACATAAAATTCATAGCTTGTGAAACCCACGAGTATATGTTTAAGGACGGCAAAGCAAGGCTTGAAAAACTTAAAGCCCAAATATCAAAAGCAAAGATTACAAATATCTTGCTAGATTGGTGTTAAGTTTTAATCTTGCTTTTATGTGTGATTGAAATAAGGCTCAATCCAACTTAAATTGTGTTTTTAGAGCAGGTTTTAAAAAACTGTTGCTAAAAATTCAAGGTTTAAGTTTTGTGAATTTTTGTAAAGGTCGTAAATTTTTTAGAATTTTTGTGAATTAAGAAATTCACAAAAAATTCAAAGAACTTTTACTATAAAGAATTCATTTTGCAAGCTTGTGAATTTTTTGCAGTTTTTAGACTGAGAGCTTTTAAAAAAGGCTTTTTTCAAAAAGGTATTGCTTTGTCATTTTGAGCGAAACGAAGTGAAACGAAGAGAAGTGTGAAGCGAAACGAAGTGAAACGAAAAATCTCTATTTGAATGTTTGTCATTTTGAGCTTTTGCTAGAAAGCAAAAAATCTCTAAGCTTGTCATATTGAGTTTTCGTAGAAAACGAAATATCTCTTTGAATTTTGAGATTCTTCGCTACGCTCAGAATGACAAACAACATTGTCATATTGAGGGAGTGAAACGACCGAAATATCTCTTTGAATTTTGAGATACTTAGCAATGTTTAGAATGACAAAAGTATGGTTGTCATATTGAGGCGTAGCCGAAATATCTCTTTGAATTTTGAGATACTTTGCAATGCTTAGAGTGACAAACAACATTGTCATATTGAGGGAGTGAAACGACCGAAATATCTCTATTTAAATTTAGAGATTTTTAGCACACGCTCAAAATGACAAGTGGATATTTTGAATTTTTGTGAATTTTTTGGAAATTTAATCAAAAAATTCACACAACTTTGTGAATTTTAAATTTTAATCAAAAACTTAACACAAGTTCGCAAAAAATTCACAAAAATTCACGCGTAATTCAACAAAAAGAAAGGAAACAAAAATGCAAGAAAATCTAAATTATGTTAGGCAAAGGCTAGTTGACAGTGGCAGCAAGGACTTTAAGGATGATGAGTACTTTCCACGGTTTATAAACATAGAAACCACAAACAATTGCACAGCAAGATGCGTAATGTGTGGGATAGAAGAGTGGCGTAAAAAGATAAAATCCCCTTATATGCAAGATGAGCTTTTTTACAAGATAGCAGATGAGATAAAGGCTCATAAGGACTATGTTACAAAGATTGCGATGTTTGTAGGAAATGAATGTTTGCTTGATAAAAATTTGCCAGCTCGCATAAGCTACCTAAAACGGGGGGGGGATTAAGGTTAGCACCACAAGCAATGGCTCTTTGATGAGTGCTGATTTAGCCCTTAAAATCCTTGATTCTAAGCTAGATTGGATAAATTTTAGCATAGACGGGCTTGATAAAAATGCCTATGAAAGAATTCGCATAGGGCTTAGCTTTGAAGAGGTTTTAGGAAATGTAATAGCCTTTATAATGCTAAGAAACAAGCTAAATGCCAATACTGGGGTTAGAATTAGCATCATTAAAAACAGCTATTATCTAAAAGATATGGACAAAATAATCGCCTTTTGGGAGAAAATCCTAGACAAAGATAGGGGTGATAGCATAAAAATAGACGAGCTAAACCTTGGCATAACGGATAAAAACAAGGATTTAAGCCAGATAGAGTATGAACGAAATGCCCTGATAGAAAAGCGAAACAAACTGCCTTGCTATGTGCTTTTTAACACCCTAGTTATCAAAGCTGATGGGCAAGTGGCTTTGTGCTGTGTTGATCAGTGTAGAAATCTTAGCCTTGGCAACCTAAATCATCAAAGCATAAAAGAGATTTGGCAAGGATCAAGGGAATTAAAACGAATAAGAGAAATTCACATAGAAAAGGGCAGAGAGGGCATAGGCTTTTGCAAGGGATGTACGGCTTGGATTTAAATTTGTGAATTTTTATGTCCTTGGCAAAAAAACGTGAATTTTTTATGTTGTTAGCAAGAAAGCGTGAATTTTTAGGTTTTTAAGTGTAAATGTGTGAAGTTTTTGGGAGTTTTTATAAAGGACGTGAAATTTGTGCTGAATTTTTGCGAATTTTTCGTCAAATTTTTAAAAAATTCACGGTTTTTTATGAATTTATTTAAAAAATTCACGCAAATTCAAAAAATTGCTTTGAATTTGGCGAATTTTTTGGTCTTTAAATGTAAAAGGCGTGAATTTTGTGGCAAAAGGGCGTGAATTTTTTGTATTGTCGGCAAGATAGAGTGAAGTTTTGCTGAATTTTTGTGAATTTTTCGTCAAATTTTTAAAAAATTCACGGTTTTTTGTGAATCTTCTTAAAAAATTCACAGCAATTTGCGATTTTTGTTTTTTAAAAATAAAAGCTCTGAATTTTTTGGCAAATTTATTGTGAAGTATCTTAAAAAAGGCTTCAAAAAAATACTAATTTGTCATTTTGAGCGAAATGAAATAAAGCGAAGTGTGAAGTGAAGCGAAGTGAGGCAAAAAATCTCTTTTTGAATTTTTGTCGTTTTGAGCTTGTGCTAGAAAGCAAAAAGCTCTAAGCTTGTCATATTGAGTTTTCGTAGAAAACGAAATATCTCTTTGAATTTTAAGATACTTCGCAATGCTTAGAATGACAAAAGTATGGTTGTCATATTGAGACATAGCCGAAATATCTCTTTGAATTTTGAGTTTCTTAGCACACGCTTATAATGACAAGAATTTTGTCATTATAAGCGAAACGCAAAGCACAAAGCGAAAAATCTCTTTTTGGTTTTAAGATACTTCACTCGTGCTACACACTCTCTCAGTATGACAAAAAGTGCCGTTTTGAGTATCTTGTTTAGATACTACGCTTAGAATGACAAGTTTAAATTGTAATTTTTTGCGATTTTTTTGCAGTTTTTAAACTTAGATCTTTTAAAAAATTCACAACTCTTTGTCATTTTGAGCGAAGCAAAAAATCTCTAAACACATAAAGTTAAGACAAAGCACAATCTTTTAATGCCTCAAAATTTTTACGAAAAATTCACGCCCTTTTGTGAATTTTTGCACTGTGTGAAATTCAAGGATCTTTTTTGTGGCGAATTTATAGCTTTGTGAATTTTATGGCTTTGTAAACTTTTTTGCGAAACGGTAATTTTTCATCATTGCGGTGAAAATATTTGAGTGTAGCTTTTTTCAAAAACTTTAAATTCTTGTGAATTTTTGCAGTTTTTAAACTTAGATCTTTTAAAAAATTCACAACTCTTTGTCATTTTAAGCGAAGCGAAAAATCTCTAAACACATAAAGTTAAGACAAAGCACAATCTTTTAATGCCTCAAAATTTTTACGAAAAATTCACGCCATTTTGTGAATTTTGGATAGTTTTTAGATTTAGAGCTTTTAAAAATTCACAAAGTTTAACTTTTTATGAATTTTCAATTTTAATCAAAAACTTCAAGCAAGCTTGAAAATTTAAAGTGTAAAAAATAAAAGAAAGCTACTTTTGCCACTTGCCCCTTAAATTCACAAATGCCAAGCACCCCTATAAATTTACAAAAGCTAAGTTTCATTTATCTTTGCTTATTATAATTAGAACTTAAATTTCTTTAAAGGCAAAAAATGATCATCCGCTCTCAAACCCCTTTAAGATTAGGTCTAGCAGGGGGTGGCACTGACATAGACTTATATAGCAATGCCTACACAGGCTATGTATTAAACGCTACCATCTCACTTTACATACATTGTACCATAATAGAAAGAAATGATAATATAATCAGCTTTGAAAGCCCTGATACACAAATAGATGCTGAGTATCAAAGTGCTTTAAAGCTTGAATTTGACGGAAAATTAGATCTTTTCAAGGCTATTTATAACCGCATAGTTAAGGATTACACCAAAAAGCCTTTAAGCTTTTCACTTTTTACCTACTCAGATGTGCCAAGTGGTAGTGGTTTAGGAGGAAGCTCCACCCTTGTAGTAGGCATTATAAAAGCCTTTACCGAGTGGCTAAACTTGCCTCTTGGTGAGTATGACATAGCAAAGCTAGCTTATGAGATAGAAAGAGAAGATCTAAACATAGCAGGAGGAGCGCAGGATCAATACGCAGCCACCTTTGGAGGCTTTAATTTTATGGAGTTTTATGGAAACAAAAAGGTCATAGTAAATCCCTTACGCATTAAAAACTACATAGCAAGTGAGTTTGAGGCTAGAACTGTTTTGTATTTTACCAACATAAGAAGGGCAGCTAATGTCATAGAGGAGCATAAAAAGCTAAGCCTTAAAGATGAAAAAGCCTTGCAGGCTATGCACTCCATAAAGCAAGATGCCATAGCTATGAAAGAAGCCTTGTTTAAAAATGACTTTGATAAGATAGCCACAATCCTTGGCAAGTCTTGGCAAAGCAAGAAGATCACCTCAAACATAGTAAGCAATGACGAGCTTGAAAGGATTTACGAGCTAGCTATGAAAAATGGGGCATACTCAGGAAAGACAAGCGGGGCTGGGGCTGGGGGCTTTATGTTTTTTATGGTTGATCCTACTAAGAAATATAAACTAATAGAGCTTTTAAACAAAGAACAAGGCTACTGCCAAGCCTTTAATTTCACAAAAGAAGGAAGCAAATCGTGGAAAATTTAAACTCATACATAAAAGAACATATTTCAAAGTCCATTGAGACAAAGAAAAAGCTCTTAGAAGATGAAGCACTTGTAGCTAAAATTCAGCAAGCTAGTTTAAGGGTGCTACAAGCCTATAAAGAGGGCTTTAAAACCCTACTTGCAGGAAATGGAGGCAGTGCAGCCGATGCCCAGCACATAGCAGCTGAATTTGTAAGCCGCTTTTATTTTGATAGGCCAGGCCTTCCCTCACTAGCTCTAACAACAGATACAAGCATACTAACAGCCATAGGCAATGACTACGGCTATGAAAAACTCTTTGCCAGACAGCTTCAGGCACAAGCACAAAAGGGAGATATCTTCATAGGCATTTCAACAAGTGGAAATAGCAAAAATATCCTTGAAGGGCTTAATTTTTGCAAAAAAGAGGGCATTTTTAGCCTAGGGCTTACAGGGCAAAGCGGAGGGGCTATGAAGGATTTATGCGATCTTTGCATACAAGTTCCCTCAAATGAAACGCCTCGCATACAAGAAGCACATATCTTAATAGGGCATATAATTTGCGCAACTGTTGAAGAGGAGCTTTTTGGCAAGGATTTTAGGAAATAACTTGCAAGCGATCATCTTAGCCGGAGGACTTGGCACGAGGTTAGCTAGTGTGTTGGAGGGCAAACCAAAGCCTATGGCACAGATAAATGGCAGACCCTTTTTAGAGCTCTTGCTTGATTTTTTAGGCAAGGAAGGCATCACAAAGGCAATTTTAGCCCTTTCTTACAAGCACGAGCTTATACAAGATTATTTTAAAAAAAGTTACAAAAACATCAGCCTAAGTTACAGCATAGAAAATAGCCCACTAGGCACAGGAGGGGCTTTAAAACAAGCCCTCTCACATTGCAATGAAGAAGAAATTTTCGTATGCAATGGGGATAGCTTTTTTAACTTAGATTTCAAAAAGCTTTTGGCTTTCAAGCGTGAATTTAAAAACAGCAAGATCTGCCTTGGGCTTAAAAAGATGCAAGATTTTGATAGATATGGTAGGGTTGAGCTTGATGAAAAAGGCTTCATAAGGGCTTTTAGGGAAAAAGAATTTTGCAGGGAGGGCTTGATTAATGCAGGAATTTACCTTGTAGATAAGGATTTATTTGAGAACTTTGAGTCTAAGGAGAAGTTTTCCTTTGAGCTTTTTTTGCAAGATCATTTTTTGGCATTAAGGGCAAGAGGATGCGTTTTTGATGGGTATTTCATAGACATAGGAGTGCCACAAGATTATGAGGAGGCAAAGAGGAGTTTGATTTTTTAGGCTTTTAAATTTAGGCTTCTTTCTTAAAATTAGCTCAATTAAACTTAAACCAAAGGGTTTTTAAGCCAAGTCCTATGAAAAACAAAGGTCCGTTCCCAAATTTCGCCAAATGTAATTTAGGGAATTTTTGCATTATTTTTTACTTCGTTAAGCCTCTTGTAACTGCAAGTAAAAGGCTTGTTAAAACACTAGGCTAGCGTTTATACGCTAAAACACTTGCTTTGCCAAAGAGCTACTAGCTATTATAAGGGACTTTGCAGAGCTTAACGAGTGCGAGATTTACAGAAAAGCTTCAAAGCTGATGATGGCTTGGTGGATTTTTTGTTTCGTTTTGTCTTGCAACTTTGTAAGAAGGAGCAAAGGCACATTACAAAGTAAAACACAACAAAAACGAGTTTGCAAAGGGACGAAATCATATCAACGGAATAGAGAACTTTTGGGGCTTTGCAAAGTTTAGATTAGCTAAATTTAAGGGCTAAAAAGAAAATTTTGTGTTTCACTTAAAAGAAACAGAATTTAGATATAATACGAAAAATTTAGAACAAAATCTTTATCAAAATTTATTAAAGTTGATAAGAGAAAATCCTATTAAAGTATCTTGAGCTATTAAATTTTTGGCAAAAATGACATCTAAATAAAACAGTTTAGCCTTGCTGAATTTAAGTGATCTTTGAAAAAATAGCTTGAATTTTTTTAAAGATTAAAATAATAAAGTCAAGCTTTGATCTTAAATTTAAAACTTAAATTCTTGCATTTAATTTAACTTAACTCTTAAAATAAAACACTTAAATTCAAAGCCACAAAGAGCCTTTTAGCTGAGTAATTTACACTAAGTAAAAAATACTTCAAAATTTTCCTAAACTATGTATGTGAAATTTGTGAGCTAACTTTTGTTTTTCATAGGTTTTAACTTAAAAACCTCTTTGGTTTAAGTTTAATTGAGCTAAAAAATTTTATCCCTCATCCAAAAAAGATAAAATTTATATATCATACAAAGATCAAAACATCTATATCAAATTTTACTGAAATTACCAAGATAAGAGCTGCTTAAAATTTGGATTGAGCCTAAATTTTTAGGACAGAATTCTCATCAAAATTTATTTAAGTTGATAAGAGAAAATTCAAGCATCCTAAGCCCTAATTGAAACTAAATAAAAATACATAAAAACACAAAAAATTCGCTATAATTTTACGAAATTTTCTTAGAAAGGACAGTTATGCGTTTTATCCTCTTTCTTTTTGCGATCCTTGGTTTTTCTTTTGCCAACTTTTCAGATCTTCATCACATAAAGATGGGTGATGCTGATATTTACATCATCTCAGTAGCCAAGGTAGATCCGCCCATTGACAAGCTAATTCCAAACAACAATAGCGATAAAAAATTCATAGCCAATGCCAAAAAAGACCTTGCTAAAAACAGCCACAATGTAATGCTAATTAAGCACAAAAAATTCACAGCCCTAGTAGATACAGGCTTTACTCACAGCTTTGATACCCTAAAAGCTAGGCTTGAATCCCTAAAAATTAAGCCAAGCGACATAAGTCATCTCATTATAACCCACGGACATGGAGATCATATAGGTGGGATCTTAAAAGATGGTAAGAATAATTTCCCCAAAGCAAGGCTTTTGATCGATGAAAAAGAGTATGAGTTCTGGCTAAATAGTCAAAACGAGCTTGCCAAAAACTCCTTGCTAGCCTTTAAAAACAAGCAATTTTTAAAGCACGGTGAAGCACTTTTTGATTCCAAGCTTAAAATTACAAGCCTAGCAGCCTACGGACACACCCCAGGACATATAATAATAAACCTTGAAAGCAAGGATGATAGGCTGGTATTTTTCACAGATCTAGTGCATGTCTTTTCAGTTCAAAGCCAAAGACCTGAGATAGCCATAGAATATGATGTGAATAAACAAGAAGCCATTCAAACTAGAAAAAAACTTTTGCAAGAATTAAAAGGCATCAAGCTTGTTGGCTCTCATATGCCCTTTGTTGAGCCTATCACCTTGAAATAAGCATTAAATTAAGCCTTTATGGCTTGATTTGTTAGTATTTTTTTTGTAAAATTCAAGCTTTATTGTTTTGCTTTTAAGCTTAAAGTTTTTCAAGCACAAATCATTTTTTCTTGCAAAGGCTAGTTTATGATAGACATTATGCAAATTCAAGCTATACTGCCACACCGCTACCCCTTTTTACTTGTAGATAAGATCACTGAGTTAGAAATAGGCAACTTTGTTAGAGGCTTTAAAAATATAAGCATTTCAGATCAGGTCTTCATAGGACATTTTCCAAATCACCCCATTTATCCAGGCGTTTTGATCTTAGAGGGTATGGCTCAAACAGGAGGGGTTTTAGCCTTTAAGAGTATGAATGATCAAGTAGATCCCGCCCAAAAGGTGGTTTATTTCACAGGCATAGACAGGGCTAAATTTAGAAATCCTGTGCGAGTAGGCGATAAGCTTGTATATGAAATGACAGTTGTAAAAAACCGTGGGGCTTTGTGGATATTTGAAGGCAAGTCCTTTGTAGATGATGCCCTTGTAGCAGAGGCTGAGCTGAAAGCTATGATAGTGGATAGATGATGAGTAAAATTCATAAAAGTGCTGTGATCGAAGATGGGGCGATCTTAGGCGAAAATGTCATCATCGAGCCTTACTCATATGTAGCTAGTAGTGTAAAAATAGGCGATGGTTGCATCATCAAGCAAGGTGCTCGCATATTGGGTGATACTATCATTGGAGCAAGAAGTAGAATTTTTTCTTATGCCATAGTTGGCGACATACCCCAAGATATTTCCTACAAAGATGATGAGCTTAAATCAGGTGTAATCATAGGCGAAAATTCAACAGTGCGTGAATTTGCCACCATAAATTCAGGCACAGCAAAAGGAGATGGCTTTACTCGCATAGGTGATAATGCCTTTATAATGGCATATTGCCACATAGCACACGACTGTCAGCTTGGAAAGAATGTAATCTTAGCAAACAACGCAACCCTTGCAGGACATATAGAACTTGGAGATTTCGTAGTAGTTGGAGGGCTAACCCCCATTCATCAGTTTGTCAAGGTTGGCGAGGGTGCTATGATAGCTGGTGCTTCGGCATTGAGCCAAGACATAGTGCCTTTTTGTTTGGCTGAGGGAAACCGTGCAAAGATTAGAAGCTTGAATTTAGTAGGCATTCGCCGCCGTTTTGATAAAGACGAGGTTGAAAGAATCAACAAAGCTTATCGCTTTTTATTTAATGGCAAGGATCTAAAAGGCAATGCCTTAACCCTTTTAGATCAAGCACCCGAAAGTGAGAATGTGCAAAAAATGTGTGAATTTATCTTAGATACCAAAAGAGGAATTCCTATTTATAGGGGGAAAAATAATGAGGAAATGTAGTTTTTGTAAAGAAGAAGAAAGCACAAGTAGAAGGATCTTAGAAAATGAGGATTCAAGTTCTTTTATTTGTGAGTATTGCATCAAGGGTGCTTATAAGCTCATAGTTGGAGATGAGGAAACCCTTAGTAAATTTAGCCCTCAAGAAAGGCAAACGGTTGATTTTAAAAGTATCACCCCAAAGGAATTAAAGGCTCATTTGGATAATTATGTCATAGGACAAGATAGGGCTAAGAAGGTGTTTAGTGTAGGGGTTTATAATCACTACAAACGCATTTTCAAGTCAGCACTTCAAAGCGATGACACCGAGCTTTTTAAATCAAATATCTTGCTAGTAGGTCCCACAGGTAGTGGTAAAACGCTTTTAGCACAAACTCTGGCTCGATTTTTAGATGTCCCCATAGCAATTTGCGATGCCACCTCGCTAACAGAGGCAGGCTATGTGGGAGAGGATGTAGAAAACATACTCACAAGGCTCTTGCAAGCAGCAAATGGAGATGTAACAAAGGCTCAAATGGGCATAGTTTTTATAGATGAAATAGACAAAATAGCAAGAATGAGCGAAAACCGCTCCATCACCCGCGATGTCAGTGGCGAGGGCGTTCAGCAAGCCTTGCTTAAAATAATCGAAGGAAGCCTTGTTAATATACCCCCAAAGGGAGGCAGAAAGCATCCTAATCAAGACTTCATTCAAATAGACACCTCAAATATCTTGTTTGTTTGTGGGGGTGCCTTTGACGGCTTGGATCAAATTTTAAAAAGAAAGCTAGGCGATAAGGTAGTAGGCTTTATGGAAGAGGAGGATAAAAATGACAAAAACGAGCTTTTACAAAAGATAGAACCAGATGACTTAGTGCATTTTGGGCTAATACCAGAGCTTATAGGTCGCCTTCACATCATAGCTAGTTTAAATGAGCTAAACGAAGCAGATATGGTTAGAATTCTAACCGAACCTAAAAACGCCATCATAAAGCAGTATCAAAAGCTTTTTGCTATAGACGGTGCAAAATTAAAATTTGAAGATGAGGCCTTGCAAGCCATAGCAAAATTAGCCTTGGAAAGAAAGACAGGCGCAAGAGGACTTCGTAGCATTATAGAGGAGATGATGATGGATCTGATGTTTGAATTACCTGAGTTTAAAAATTATGATATAATCATAACCAAAGAAGTAGTAAGCGAGGGTGCAAAACCCATATTTATAAAAACCAAAAAGGCTGTGTGATGATATTTGATCAGGTTATAGGATTTTTTTCAAGCGATATGGGCATAGACCTAGGCACGGCAAATACCCTAGTTCTTGTAAAGGACAAGGGCATAGTAATAAACGAGCCCTCAGTTGTAGCCGTTGAAAGAGAAAGATATGGAGGCTCAAAGGCTAAAATTTTAGCCGTTGGCAAGGAAGCAAAGGATATGGTAGGAAAAACCCCAGCCAACATAGAAGCCATTCGTCCTATGAAAGATGGCGTTATCGCGGACTTTGATATGACAGAAAAGATAATAAGATATTTCATCGAAAAAACCCACCGCAGAAAAAATTTCTTGCGTCCTCGCATAGTGATTTCTGTTCCTTATGGGCTAACTCAGGTTGAAAGAAAGGCTGTTAAGGAAAGTGCTTTAAGTGCTGGTGCAAGGGAGGTTTTTTTGATTGAAGAGCCTATGGCTGCTGCCATTGGAGCTAGTTTGCCCATACAGGATCCTAAGGGGAATTTAATAGTAGATATAGGAGGAGGCACCACTGAGATAGGCGTTACTTCTCTTGGAGGGCTTGTTATCTCTAAGTCCATACGCGTAGCTGGGGATAAGCTTGATACAAGCATAGTTAATTATGTAAAAACAAAATACGGCATCATCATAGGAGAAAGAACAGCTGAGGACATTAAGATCGAGATAGGCTCAGCCTATCCACTAGAAAAAGAACTTTCTATGGCTGTTAAGGGAAGAAATCAAGGCACAGGCTTACTTGATAGAATAGATCTTTCAAGCGAGGATGTACGCGAGGCTATGCGTGAGAATTTAAAGGAAATTGCAGATTCTTTGAGGATAGTTCTTGAGATGATGCCACCTGATCTAGCTTCTGATATTTTTGAAAACGGTATAGTTGTAAGTGGGGGTGGAGCCTTGATTAGAGGGCTTGATAAATATCTATCGGAAGCTGTTCGTTTGCCAACCTACATAGCAGATGATCCGCTTTTGTGTGTGGCAAGGGGAACTGGTAAGATTTTAGAAGAGATTTCTTTGCTAAAACAGCTAACAAATGAAGAATAAGATTTATCTTGCTCTAATCTTAGGCTTCTTGCTCTTTGTGTCCTTTTATTTTGGACTTAGCATTAAAAACAGTGTCCTCTTGCTTAATGATAGCCTTATAAATGCCTATTATAACAGCAAAAACTATCTTAAAGAGCTAATCAGCGAGCATTTTAACCAAGCAGAACAAATTCGCATTTTAAGAGAACAAAATAGGATCTTAGAAGAAGGAAATGCCCTCGCAAGTACCTTTGCAAGTCAGCTAAATTTGCTCTTAGAGGATAAAAATTCAAGCCAGTATTTTCCGCAACTTTCTTTAATCAAAGCCCTTTCTTATGTGCAAATTAGCGATTATAATAGAATTTGGATAAATGCTCCTACTTTCAGCGATACTAAAAACAAGGGACTTATATATCAAGGCTATACAGCAGGAATAGCCATTACAAGAGAGGGAAGGGCTATGGCTCTTTTGCAAAGCGATGAGAACTGCGTTTTTTCTGTTGTAATTGGCAAGGATAAAATTCCTGGTGTGCTGCAAGGACGAGGGGATAGGGTTGGTATTAAGTTTATACCTAAGTTTAATACTGTTAATATAGGAGATGAGGTTTTAACAAGTGGGCTTGATGGGGTCTTTTTTTCTGGCGTTCCTGTGGGTAAGATAACAAGAGTGATTAACGAGGCTATGTATAACAGTGCTGAGATAGAACCCTTTGCAAAAATAGAGCTACCAAGCTATATGTATGTGATAGATAAATTCTAGCTTTTTCTTAGTTTGCTTGAATTTAATTTCGCTTTAAAAATGAAACCAAAAGATAATCATTTTATAACTTTTATGAAATTTAAGCTTTGCTGTGAATTTTTATAAGGCTTCTTGCTGTGCTACTAAAAAGCTTAAATTTTAGACTAACTCAAAGGCTTAATACTAAATAGAACTTTTTAAAAAATATAGGCTCAAGATATTTTAATTCTATACAAGTTCATTTTAAGCTATGGATAACAAAATGAAAAATTAAGTATAGGCTCAATTAAACTTAAACCAAAGGAATTTTAAGTTACAGCCTATGAAAAACAAGGTTTGTTTCCAAATTTCGCATATATAATTTAAAGAATTTTGAAGTATTTTTTGCTTCATACTCTTGTAACTGCGTAGTAGAAGGAGACAAGATCCTGTTAAGCATTCTAAAAATGAGTTTAGCTAAGAAACACATAAATGAAACTGTGAATTTTTTTGCTACGCGTCTTGACTGCATAGTAGAAGTTTGAAAAGTTTAGACTTGCCAAATTTAATGGCTGAAAATTTTATACCTCATTTAAAGGCGATTGATACTTTTAGCTAAAATGACCTAGGATTTTTCCTAAGCCATTTTAACGAAATTTTATACAAATTTTCGTTTTTAACCTTGACATTGTGTCTAAATTCAATTTCCTTCAAATGCGTAAAAAGAAAAATTCCTTTTTAATGCCGTGAAACTGACTTAATCTAGCCTTTGTAAGGTCCTCAGAAATTCACAACTTCATTGATATGGCTTCGTTCATTTGCGAACTCATTTTTGGAGTGCTTTACTCTGTAACTTTGCTCCTTCTACTACGCAGTTGCAAGACGAAACGAAGCAAAAAATCCACCAAGGCACCGTAGGCTTTAAGCTTATCGCTGTAAATTTCACTTTCTTTAAGCTCTGAAAAGTCCTTTATAATAGGCAGCAACTCTTTGGCAGAGTAAGTGTTTGAGTGTATAGACGCTAGCCTAGCGTTTTAGCATTCCTTCTCGCAGAGGGACAAGAGGGGTAACGAAGTAAAAACACAGGTGTCTTTTTTCCAGCCCTACGCCCACGCTTTCCACGCACACGTCTTGCACCAAAATAACTTTCACCAACTTCAACCACTCATCTTGCTGATTTTTGCGCACTTTTTAAGGGTTAAAAGCTTGCTGCACTATCCTATTCACACAAGGACTAGAAACCTTGCAAAGAGGGCGATTTTGCTCACACAAATATCAGCACAAAAACACTCCAAAATTTGCCTAAATTTACGCTTTCAAATGTAGGGCAAAAATATATACTAAGATCGATTTTACCAAGCTTTGGGCTGTAATTATATCAGCTAAAAGTATCAATCGTCTTTATTTTATACAAGTTTATTTTAAGCTATGGATAACAAAATGAAAAATTAAGTATAGGCTCAATTAAACTTAAACCAAAGGGATTTTAAGTTACAGCCTATGCAAAACAAGGTTTGTTTCCAAATTTCGCATATATAATTTAAAGAATTTTGAAGTATTTTTTGCTTCATACTATTGTAACTGCGTAGTAGAAGGAGACAAGATCCTGTTAAGCATTCTAAAAATGAGTTTAACTAAGAAATACATAAATGAAACTGTGATTTTTTTTGCTACGCGTCTTGTAACTGCGTAGTAGAAGTTTGAAAAGTTTAGACTTACCAAATTTAATGGCTAAAAATTTTATGCCTCATTTAAAGGAAATAAAATTTAAATATAGCACGAAAAATTTAGGGCAAAATTCTCATCAAAATTTATTAAAATTGATAAGAAAAAATACCATTAAAGTATCTTGATCCTAAGAGTTTTTAAACCTAATGTCAAATTTTTAGTGCTTTTGCGTTCATACACTCATCATTAAACTCATCTACTGTCTCAAGATCCTCACTTTGTGCTTCTCTCAGCTCAGTGCTTGATTTTTTCGTTTAATGTTATTTGTGAAGTTAGCTTTAAAACTGTTTTATTGCACTTAAGATTTTATCACAGTCATTTTTCTTAGCCTTTTTGTCAAAAGCACTTAACACAAAAAGCTTAACAAGCCCTACTCAAAATGCCAGCTTTTGCCCTTGAATTTATATTTATCCTCTTGTTTTTTGATGGGCTTTGCCTTGCCAAAAATAGTAAGCCTTATGTCAAATTTTTTAGCATTTTGAAGAATAAACTCTTTGTGTTTTGGTGCAAAGGCAAATAAGATCTCATATTCCTCGCCGCTATTTAGCTCATCCTCGCTTAAATTCACAAGCCATTTTACGCCAAGCTTATTTAAGCTAAGCATCCTAGCTAAATCCTGTCCTAAACCATCAGAAAGATCCATAGCACAACTCACTTTTGAAGCTATCTTGTAAAAAAACTCAGCTCTTAAACTTGGCCTTATGAAGCGGTGAGTTGGCGGTAGTTTGGTGGGATTTTGTGAATTTTTTTTATCTTTTAGATCTATATTTGAGCTTATTTTTGCTTGAATTTTTTTTAAATTCAAGCTAGCTTGTGAATTTTTACTATTTAAATCCTTTAAGCTCATATCATCTTGCAAATTTTCAAGGCTCAAAGCCTTTGAATTCAAGCTATTTTCATTATCTTGTAAAGCATCAAGCCTTAAATCCTTTGAATTTATATTATCTTGTGAATTTTCGTATTCTTGTAAAATTTTAAGCCCCCTTAAACTCTCCCCCAAGCTACCTGTAAAAGCTAGTAGATCGCCTTTTTTCAAGCCTTTGCGGTAAATTGCTTTCTTTCTTATCTTGCTTATTAAAGTAATGCTAAGAGCGATTTTATCAGCACTTATGGTATCTCCACCTATGATTTTAATCTTAAAATCCCTAGCAGTTTTTAAAAAGCCTCTTTGAAGTGCTTTTATATCAGAATTTGAAAGATCTTTTGGCAAGGCAAGCCCAAGCAGTGCGTATTTTGGCACAGCATTCATAACTATGGCATCTGAGATATTTACAAGCAAGGACTTTGTGGCAATTTGCTCATAACTTAGCCACCCCCTTTTAAAATGCACATCCTCAAAAAACAAATCCTTGCTAAAACACCATTTACCAAGCATTTTAAGCACAGCCCCGTCATCACCGTTAAGCTCGTTTAAAAAAGGCTTTATAATTAAATTTTCTTTATCCATAAAGAAATTTTAGCCTAAATTGCTAAATTTAAAAAAACTTAACATTAAGCTTGAATTTATAGTATAATTTTTCAAAAATATGTCGATATTAAATCAAAATTTAATAGGAGTAAGGCTATGAAATGTTTCTTCGTTTTAATTGCTTTCTTTGCCACAGCTACTCTTGCAAATGAGCAAGTTAAGGGCGAAGAGATAGAGGATAGAAGATATGTAGGTTGTGCTGCGTATCCTTCTTGGCATTATAAGGCTTGTCAAACACCAAATCAATCCTTTAACCAGCAATTTGCTTGCAAGTATTGGGGACTTTGTAGGTATTAAAAGGAGAAAAAATGCAAATTTCAAGCAATCTAACACCTATTTTTATCCAAGAAAATTTAAAAAAAGAGGATAACAAGCAAGAACAAGATCCTAAGGTAAATATCAAAAATTTGTCCCAAGAAACAAGCGAACAAGCAAAACAAGCCCAAGATTCACAAGAAAGTAGTAGCGGACAAGATGATGTAGGTATGGCAGCACTTTATAAGCGCTTACAACAAATTTATCAACAACTTGAAAAGCTTCAAGCTGAGCTTCAAGGGCAAAGTGATCCTACTCAAAGAAGTTCCTTATTGGCTCAAATCATGCAGCTTAACGGCCAAGCCCAAGAGATAAACAAGCAAATTCAAAAGGCACTTGAAAAGATGCTTGAAAGCCTTTCAAAGACTGTTTAATAAATCTAGCAATTCATTTTAAGCCTTTAATTTTTGTAAAATCTTAAGGGCTTAAAAAAGCCTTAATCTTTTTAAGAAAGGATTAAGATCTTTGAATTTAATACAAGATCCTTCTAAATATAAAGGGTTTAATTACACTTCAATCAAAGGGTTTTTGGCTTAGAGCCTATGAAAAACAAGCAAAAAATAATCTATTTGCAAATTTATCCAAATATAATTTAAACAAGCTTTGAGGTATTTTTAGCTTTTGTCTTTACAAAAAAGAATAATCTTAGCGAGTAAAATACGGTAAATTCAAGTATTTATTTTATCTTTAAAAAAGCCTCCAAAAGCTATAAGGTATCCTCCTACAAATTTGCACACTCACAAAATCACCTAAGCTTAACTTGTAAATTTATAAAACCTTGCACGATTTAGAGCTTTTAAATTTAAGGGCTGACAATTTTATTCTTCATTTAAGGAAAGGCTCAAGATGCTTGAATTTGAGACAATACCATTTTAAAGTATGTAGAGCAAAATGAAAAACAAGTATATGATACATTCTCGAATTGTCTCAAAAGAAATTTAAGGAATTTGGAAGTATGTTTTTGCTTCGTTAAGCCTCTTGCAACTTTTGGGGAAGCCTTGATTTAGAGGCTAAAAAAATCGCAGAAATTTGCAAAATAACTCCTGCTTGTGTGAATAGAATTTTGAGTGAAATTCGCATTTTTATAGCCAAAGAGTGTGAAAAAATTTCTAAAATGAATGGTAAAATCGAAGTTGATGAGAATTATTTTTTGCTTCGTTACACTCGCAACTGTAAGCAGAAGGTGCAAAGCGTGTTCGTGGAAAAAGGGGGTGTGGGGCTGATGACACCTGTGTTTGGAATGCTAAAGCGAAACGGCTACGTTTATACGCACAAACACTTGCTCTGCCAAAGAATTGCAGTCCACAATAAAGGAATTTTCAGAGTTGGCAGAAAGTGAAATTTACAGCGATGGCTTCAAAGCCTATGATGGCTTGATGGATTTTTTGCTTCGTTTTGTCTTGCAACTTTGCAAGAAGGAGCAAAGGCTCATTATAGGGTAAAGCACTCTAAAAACTAGTTTGCAAAGGGATGAAACCACATAAACGGCATAGAGAATTTCTAGGGCTTTGCAAAGTTGACACTTGCTAAATTTCGTGGAATTAAGAAAGAAAATTTTATCCTTCACTTAAAGGAAACAGAATTTAGATATAATACTAAAAATTTAGGACAAAATCTTTATCAAAATTTATTAAAGTTGATAAGAGAAAATCCTGTTAAAGTATCTTGAGCCAATTTTTATTTTAAAATTCACAAGAATTCAGGCAATTTTATAATTGTGAAAACGTGAAAACTCTGTCAATCCAAAAGCCCCTTGCCTTGCGAGATTATAACCCTTTAAGCACCTTGTCTTGCAAGTGGGCTTTACATTAGCGACAAAGTCCCCTGCTGTGCGGATAGGTTTTGCTTCGGCTACGCCTTGCAACTAGTTGGGTGGGGGGTAGTCAAATACTCATTGCAAGCGAGCAAAGCAGTAGCAAATTCCCTTAAAATAATCTAAACGGCGTAATTTCAAAATGCAAACTACCTGGCATTTGTTTTTCAGGTATTTGCAAAGCGTTTTTTTTGCAGTTCATTTTTGGGTAAAACTATGAGTGCAAAACCGCCTTTTTTGTGCTTGTCCCATATACTGAAAAATTGCCGTTTTGAGCTTAGGTATCTACCCGAACTTGGATCAAACACTTGCAAGAAACCCCCTTCGCTGTTGATGATGATGACGAAGTGTGGAAAGCGTGGGTCGTCCTCTATCTTTACAAGCAAAGGTATGTCAAGCAGTTTGTCAAGGCTTTGACGCGTGATTTGATACGCACTGCTTTCATAGCCCAGCTTATCAAGCACGGCTATCAAGTCCGCAAGGCTCGCCATATCAGTGCGTAGCTCTTTTTCGCTCATCGCTTGCAGGATTTCAAGTTCGCTAAATTTTTGCATATCTATCATATTTAAAAGCGTGGCAAGGCTCGCTGCACCGCAAGATTGCTCATAATTTTGTCTAACAATATCTTTATTTTTAAGCTCTTGGTAGGATTTAACCGCAAATTCAGCCCAAAGCGTTAGGGGGAAAAGGGCTGTTAAAGCTAAAATGTATAAGCGTTTCATTGATTTTAGGCTTTTATATCCACTTTTTGCGTTTCTTGTGCTTTTTTTACTTCTTTTTGATTGTCAAAATGTGTGGCAAAAAGCAGTTCAAGCTGTTTTCGCGCTTGTTCTAACCCATCATCAAAGCCCACACCGCTTTTTTCACTCGCCCTTTCTTGCATTTTCTTGTTTTGATAGGCTTTATACTGCGTTTTAAACTCATCTAAATCCGTGCCTGCAAGCAACTGCATAAAGTCTTTGTCGCCAAAAACGATGACATTTTGTAGTTCGCTTTGTCTGAACCACTTACTTAACGCACTCGTGTCCGTGTGCCTATCAGCGCCCAGCATTTTGCCCATTATAGTCGTCTCGCTTTCGATAAGCGTGGCGTTTGCATTCACAAGTGCCACCAAAAGCCCGCCTGTGTTTATCTCGCCATTTTCGTTTGTGTATTTTGCCATTTCATTTTTGTTGCGGATAACGCCGATTTCATTGTCAAAAAAGCCGTCTAAAAACGCATTTCTCGTTTGCGTTACGCCACTTTCTTCGGCGAGCAGTGAATTTATGGCGTTGTCGCTTTTTGCCTCGTCAAAAGACAGCGTTTTGCCGACTTCAAGTGTGCTTGTGTTATATTGATAGATGAAAGGCAAGTTTTGCAACTCGTCCGTGCTAAATGAGCTTTTTGCGCTCTTATTTGTGAGCTGAGAAAAGATTTTTAGGCATTGCCTATGGTTTGGGCTATGTCTATGTTCGTGCGTAAAGGTATGCCAAAGGGCTTGTAGCTCGTGGCTTGCTCTATCATTTGCTGCATAGTGCTAGAATGTATTTTGTAATCGCTTGGAATTCCCGCTGCTTTGTTGAATTCATCGGTAAAATAGCCATCTTTATCGACTTTATATCCTAAAACTTCGTTTGAGTTTGCTGAAGTTGTGCTTGAATTTATATTTTTATTTTCTGTATTTTTCACGCTCACTTTTAAATTTGCAAGTGGGTTAAATGAGTTTGTGTTGAAATTTATCATATTTTCCTACCCTTGAAAATAATTTTTTGTCCCTTAATTAAAGAGTCAAGGGGAAAACCTACTTTTTATCTCATCAGTTTAGTAGCGAGATAATTTTTTATGGTTTTTTCATACGCAAAACGCATCTCATTGACTATTTTGTTATAGAAGGTATTTGAGCGAACTTTATAAACAGTGCCTGAACTTGTTACACCCAATACCATATTAGTTACGGTATGCGTAATGGTAGGACGATAAGGGTTTGCTGTGCTATAAGTTTGTGTTACACTAAATGCCAAAAATTGATTTTTGGCAGGGTCAGCCACAGAAACTAACTCTTTATAACGCGTGCTTGCTGAATAAGTGGCAGTTGTTTGTCCATAGGCATTTTTAGTTGTGCAAGTGGCAACACCCAAATTACAAACCCCTTTATACAATAGCTCATTATCACTTAAAAGAGCTATTGCACCTACTTCCATTATGGACACATTCCAAAGAGAAGTGTTTCTCAACTCTACAAAATATGCTTCGTAGCCGCCCACAACTTGCTTTGCCTCATCAAGTGTCAATTTTTTAACGCCAGCTGAGTTATCACTCAAAGCACCTTTACTTACTTTGGCAAGAAAATCATCAGCCAAAGAAACGCTTACTGTTAAAGCACTTACAAGAGCTAGTTTGAAAAATGTTCGTAACATTTTTTTACTTCTTAATTGTTAAAAGTAAATACCTTGCAGTTTTAACATAAAATTGCTTAAAGTTAAGACAAAATCGACAAAAATTATCATTTTTTAGGCTTTTATATCGACTTTGCTTAAAGGCTTGATTTGACTTAAATTTAAGTTCATCAAATTTGTATTTAAATCCTTGCCATTTGAGTTACTAAAACCACTACTTGAATTTATGCCAAATAAAATGTTGATTAAATCAAATTTATGTTGATTTTTAAGGACATTTTGTAGGCGAGATAAATCCATATCCTTAAAAATTTCGCTTTTGGCTTGTATAGGGGAATGCGTTTTTGCCACACTTTGTTCGTTTTGTGAATTTTCAGTGGTGTTTGTGTTTTTGCTTGCCGTGCTGTTTGTACTCGTTTTGCTTGCTGAATTTGCACTGCCTTGAATGCCGTTTTCTTTCATAAAATTTTCGATAATCTCCCCAAAGGATTTTAATTCGCTCTCATCAATCTTCGCCGTGCCACTTACTAGCCCAGCCCACTGCGATTTAAATTCATCTACGCTCAAATCAGCATAGAACAAATCAAGCACTTTCATCATTCTCGCAAATTTTTCTTGCGTATTTCCGCTTGAATTTAAAAAGGCATTAGCGCTCACAAATTCGTTTAAATCCTTAATGATTTCTTTACTTAAATTCTTATCAAAGCCCAGCAACTTGCCGCCTATCGTGGTATCGCCAGCGATTACATAGCCGTTGCCGTTTTGTCTTAACTGCGCGTTAGCAAACGCCATAAAAAGCCCGCCTTTTGTTATCTCGCCATTTTCTAGCTCGTACGCATTCTTGCCTAAATCTGCCCCACCTATGCTAAAAATATCATCAGCCCTTTTGGTAAAGTCCCCAGCCAAATTTGAAAACGCAAGTGAAGTCTGTGTAGGGCTTTTGTAGCTATCATTTGCCTGCATAGCCTTTAAAAGCTCATTTTGGCTTGTGTAAATTTGCGTGATTTGAAACGATTTTTTATCATACTCAAAGCCGAGCGGAATTTGCGCGATTTGTTCTTTGTCATAGTTTGACGCGTTTGGCACAAGCTGTGCGAAAAGTGTGTAGGCGTTTTTAAGCGTTTGGACTAAATTAACACTACTAAAATTCTTGTTTTTGCTGAGTTCTTGGGCTAAATTTTCTATACTTTTGGCGTAAATTTTATAGTCCTTGTCAAGCCCCACTGCTTCGTTAAAATCGCTCGTAAAATACCCATCTTTATCCACGCCGTATCCTAGCACTTCGCGCACTGCATTACTTTTATCTTGGACAAAAGTTGAATTTTGGCTAGAATTTGTAACGTTTAAATTTGCCGTGTTTTGTGAATTTGCTTTTGGACTTGAAAAATTTGTATTCGTGTATGTATAATTTGAGTGAGAATTTATAGAATTAAGCATTTTTAGCCTCCGTACAACATTTCGTCAAATATCGACAAATTGAGAAAAAATATAAGAATCTCGCCCAAAAATGAGCGAGATTTGCATTTTTAAGGGTTTAGTCCGCCCAAAGATTTATCAAAAGAATTTTTGTATCTCCAACTTAATTCTTTCACTATGCCGTTATTGTTAAGAAAGAGATTTGACTCTTTCCACATTTTCCCCGTAGCCCTATCCATAACGATAGCCGCATAAGTAAAATAGCTATAACGCTTACCCAATTGCGAAGTCGCCCAAATTTTTTGAGACATAAAGCCTATATGTTTTCTTGTGTTATATGGTTCTTCATCTGTGATGATTGCCCTAAAATCCTTATAGTGAGTTCCCGTGATTGTGTTACTCACAGCAAAGCTAAGACAAAAGGTATCAAAACAATCCCCAACTGACTGAAAAGCACCGCCCACAACCTGACTTGCTTCATCAAGTGTAAGTTTTTTAACGCCAGCTGAGTTATCACTCAAAGCACCATTACTTACTTTGGCAAGAAAATCATCAGCCAAAGAAACGCTTGCTGTTAAAGCACTTACAAGAGCTAGTTTGAAAAATGTTCGTAACATTTTTTTACTCCCTTAAAAATTTAAATAACTTTGCAGTTTTAACATAAAATTCTAAAATGTAAGATAAAATTTGTCTAAAATTTTAAATTTTTGTGAATTTTTTACCAAAATCCACACAAAATTTGCAAAATTTCACATTGTGGCGATAAAATTCACACTAAATATCTTTACAAATCCAAATTTCGCAAGGCTAAAATATCATTTTAACAACTCAAAATTTCAAGGCTAAAACTTTTTCCACAAACTAAGCCCAAACACCGCATCAGGCGAGGCTGAGCTACCACCAAAACTTGCACTAGCAGATAGTGCTGTATCAGCATTTATGCTGTAAGTCGAGCCAACGCTCAAAGTAGGTATAGAGCGAAATTCAGAGTTTTGCTCGCCGTTTATCCTTTGTGGGCTTTGTAGTCTTTGCTCTGCACCTAAATCAAGCGTGATTTTGGGGCTTAACACTATGGACAAATCCCCACCCACATAAAAGCTGTTGCCATAGCGGATCTTCATAAATTCAAACTTCCTATCAAGGTTATAAGAAAAGCCCATATAAAACGAATACACCACAGAGTCGCTATATCCGCGTAGGCTTGTTTGTAAAGAGTAAGAATTAACGAAAAAAGTTTTCAACTCATCGACACCTTTTCGCGTGAGATGATAGAGCTTTGCAACGAAGTTTGTGGCACAAAATCCGCAAAACTCGCACCTGTGTAGATGAAGCCAAGCCATAAAGAATTAAAACTTATATCATTGTCGTGGCTGTATGCGTTGGTAAGAAAATTTGTGTATTCTTTACGAGCAAACGAACCGCCAAAGGCTACGAGTATATCGAGGCGCGAAGTGAGCGTGTAGATGAGCGTTTGATTAAGCGAGAGTTGCTTTGTATCGTTTTATATAGTCGGATCTCCGCTAATGCTGATATTTGGGTAAAGATTGTATGAATTTGCATTGCCTGTGCTTAAAAACGAAAGGCTTGTGATACTTCGCAAGCCTATTTGCTTTTTGAAAAGCGAGTCTATGGTAATGGCATCTGAGGCGAAAAGTTGAGTGTAGAAAAACAAAGGCATAACGAGTAAAAAGCGTTTCAAAAGCAAAAACTTTTACTCATATTTTCGTATCAACTTTGCTTAAAAAGCCAAACATAAGCTTTAACTTATCAACGCTTTGTTGATGAAAAAGTTGTTGTAGATTACTAATGCTTGTGTTTTCGTAGGCTTTACTGAGCTGAATGACAATTTTTTCATTTTCTTTTTTATCCAAGTTTTGAGCTGAATTTTCAGCATTTTGGGCGTTTTTTCGCGCCAAATTTTCGCTCGCAAATCGCTCTTCTAACGCCTTTATATCATCATTTGAAAAGATTACACCACTTGCGCCAAAGCCGTTTTTAAGCACGCTACTAATGACTTCATTTGAACGCTTTTCTTTGAGCGCAAGCCAGCTAGCCTTAAATTCATCGGCATTCGTAGCAGTTCGGTAAATACTTTCTATATCCTTATCCAAAAGGCTACCAACGCCTATGCCACCAAACTGCGAGATGACATTTTTGTTTTTGAATTTGTTGATTTCATTTATCAAAGCCGTATCAGCCGTGCCGTTTTTGAGCTGCTGATAAATCGAATTTTCACGCACAGGCATTTCCTTTGTGAGCTTGTCATACTCGCTTAAAATGGATTTAAAAGCGTTATTCATTCTCTCAATAATGCTTTTTAGCTCATCATCACTCACATCTTCCCACGCTGTGCCGTATTTCCAACTGAAATCATTTTGCACGGTTTCGTTACTAGATTGTTCTACCTTATCGCTAGGCTTTACAGCTGTAAAGCTAGCGAAATTTAATGAATTAGAATTTATAGAACTAGTCATAATTTTACCCTACTTTCCACCATATTGATACATTAAATATCTTTCAAGAAAACTCTTGTAATTTTTAGCTAAATCTTTTGCGACAAAATTTGTTTGTAAGTATGTTGAAGGTAACCTGCTAAATGCACCAGAAGCAGCATCAACCATACCAACTCCATAACTAAAAACAAATTGTTTTGCACCCGTTCTCGTTTGAATGATATTTATTTTTGTTGTATAAGCCAAATAAGTCGTAATCGGGTCGCCGACAATATTCATTAGCTCTCTCAATCTTATGACATTTTGTTGATATTGCGTTCTAGTGTCCTTAAACATATAACAATGCGTAACACCAGCCGAGCAAATCCCACTTTTTTCAGGCACAAAATTTCCATACCTATCATAAGTGATTTCACTACCATAGTCTATGCCATAATCTATTGCATTGATTCTAGGCACAGCATACACGGCTGCTTCTCTTGCCCCAAGGTCTGCAAACCCAACTAAATACCCGCCCACAACCTAACTTGCTTCATCAAGTGTAAGTTTTTTAACGCCAGCTGATTTATCACTCAAAGCACCATTACTTACTTTGGCAAGAAAATCATCAGCCAAAGAAAGGCTTACTGTTAAAGCACTTACAAGAGCTAGTTTGAAAAATGTTCGTAACATTTTTACTCATTAATTGTTAAAAGTAAATACCTTGCAGTTTTAACATAAAATTGCTTAAAGTTAAGACAAAATCGACAAAATTTATCATTTTTTTATGCTTTTATATCAAGTGAATTTAAGGGCTTAATTTGGCGTGAATTTGAGTTAAATTTGTCCTAAAACCGCTTTCACTACACTTCTTTAAAAGCACCCAAATTTAAAATCTTTTGCACCCTCTTTGCGACAAGTTCCTTTGTGTCTAAGCTTTGAAGCTCTTCAAGCATCTTGCTAACATACTCTGCCACATTTGCAAAGGCTGTGTCCTTGTCGCGATGAGCTCCGTTTATGGGCTCAGCTATGACATCATCGATAAGCCCTTGTGCCTTTAAGTCATCAGCTGTGATTTTCATAGCCTTTGCGGCTTGTTCGCTTTTTGCAGGATCGTTCCAAAGTATAGCCGCACAGCCCTCAGGAGAGATGACAGAAAAAACGGAGTTTTTCATCATAGCTAGCTTGTCCGCAACGCCTATGGCCAAAGCCCCCCCAGAGCCTCCCTCGCCGATAACCACAGCTATGGTAGGCGTTTTAAGCGTGGATAACTCGTATAAATTCACGGCTATTGCCTCGCTTTGCCCCCTTTCCTCAGCGCCTAGTCCTGGGTAAGCTCCTGGTGTGTCGATGAGAAAAAGCACGGGGATTTCAAATTTTTCAGCAAGCCTTGCCACACGCAAAGCCTTGCGGTAGCCCTCAGGGTGAGGCATACCAAAATTTCGTGCGATTTTATCCTTTGTGCCGCGTCCCTTTTGCTCGCCTATTACTATGAGCTTTTTGCCTCCAAGATAGCCCGCAAAGCACACAATGCTGGGGTCATCTCTAAAAGTGCGATCGCCGTGAATTTCATAAGCATCGCTTAATAAATGCTGGATAAAATCAAGTGCGTAAGGGCGGTCAGGATGGCGTGCTAATTGCAAGCGTTCATAATCGCTTAAATTTGAATAAACCTTTTTAATCTCTTTGGCGAGATTTTTTTTCAAAATCGCCACAGCGTCCTTGTCGCCTTTGATTTGAGCGTTGATGATGTCCTCATCAATTTGCTCAATATGCTTTTCAAAGTCCAAATAAGAAGCCATTTACTCTACTTTTTTAAAAATTATCGAGCCGTTTGTGCCGCCAAAGCCAAAGCTGTTGCTCATCACTACATTTAAATTCACCTTGCGAGCCTCGTTTGCGACATAGTCTAAGTCGCATTCCTCGTCCTTTACAAGCTGATTGATAGTCGGTGGCACAGTGCCATCACGCAAAGCCATTAGGCAAATCACCGCTTCTATCGCACCTGCACCGCCCAAGCAGTGTCCTATTTGCCCCTTTGTCGAGCTTACCAAAGGCACAGCAGAGCCAAAAAGTGCTTTTATCGCAGCGGTTTCGTTCTTGTCATTTGCAGGTGTAGAAGTGCCGTGGGCGTTTATGTAGTCGATTTTTAGGGGGTTTCTTGCTAGGCTTTGAGAGCTACTTGCCATTTGCAAGGCTTTTTTCATAGCACGAAGCGGTCCATCAAGGGTTGGAGCGGTTATGTGGTGTGCGTCTGCACTTTCTCCAAAGCCTATGAGTTCAGCGTATATTCTAGCTCCACGCTTTATAGCATCCTCGTAGCTTTCAAAGATTAAAGCACCAGCGCCCTCGCCCATCACAAAGCCGTCTCGCTCTTTATCAAAGGGACGTGAAGCGTGTTTTGGCTCATCGTTGCGTGTAGAAAGTGCTTTCATAGCGGCAAAGCCTCCAATGCCGACAGGACAAATGGTAGATTCAGCCCCCACCACAAGCATTTTGCTAGCATTTCCAAGGGCTATGCTCTTGTAAGCCTCGCACACAGCGTGAGTTCCAGCCGCACAAGCCGTTACACAGGCTAAATTTGGACCCTTTAAGCCCAAATCAATGGCAACTATGCCTCCAAGCATATTCACAAGTGCCGATGGCACAAAGAAGGGGCTTATACGGCGAACGCCCTTGTCAAAGCAAGTTACGGAGTTTTTTTCTATGTTTGGCAAACCGCCTATGCCAGCAGCTGAGATAACCCCAAAGTCCTCTTTGTCGAGTGTTTCGCCAAAATTTGCATCTTGCATAGCATCTTTTGCAGCCTTTATTCCAAGCTGAATGAAACGGTCTATCTTTTTTACTTCCTTTGCATCGCTAACCACGCTCAAAGGATCAAAGCCCTTCACCTCAGCAGCAATTTGCACCGGAAAATCGCTAACATCAAAAAGAGTAATCTTATCAACCCCGCATTCACCAGCACAAAGAGCCTTAAAAGAGCTTTCCTTGTCTAGTCCTAGGGCATTTATCATTCCTATGCCCGTAACCACAACTCTTTTCAAAGTTTTATCCTTGCAAAGAGCTATTTTTTGGGAAGATTTTCTATGTATTTAACGACATCTTCAATTTTAATGAGCTTTTCAGCGTCTGTGTCTGGGATTTCGATGTCAAATTTCTCCTCCAAAGCCATTATCAGCTCGACCACATCAAGTGAATCAGCACCTAAATCCTCGATGATTTTGGACTCTAGCTTTACAGAATCCGCATCAACACTTAACTGTTCGACAACGACTGCCTTTACATCATCAAAGGTTGCCATTTTTTCTCCTTAGAAATTTTTAAGTAAGTGTAATTCTACAATAAAAAATTTAAATTTTGGTTTATCTTTGTTTGTTTTTTACCTAAAATTTAGCAAAGTGTGCTTAGGATGCTTAATTTATGTTACAATTTTGCTTTTTATTTAGGAAGTATAATGCAAAAAACATTTAAAATAGTAGTGCTTCAAAGCCTTGTTTTTATGGGGCTTTTATTTGTTTTAAGCCTTGTTTTAAGAAGCATTTTTATCGCTCATTTTATTAGCGAAATAAGGGGCGTAAGCTTGGCAGAATTTGCACATTTTGCTTTGAATTTTCTTCGCTATGACGGACAAATCATAGGTGTTTTGAGCGTAATTTTCTTTGTGTTAAATTTCATCTCAAAACAAGCACTCATCAAGCTTTACGCCCTTTTGGTTATTTTAATTACCGCCTTTGTAGGCATTGCAAACATAGGCTTTTATAAGATTTATGCAGATGTCTTTAACTCCACGCTTTTAGGGCTTGTTTTTGATGATAAAAAGGCGATTTTAGACACCGCACTTGGTGGGGATTTTAACTTTACAAGCAAGGTTTTGATCTGGCTTTTAATAAGCTTTGCATTTTACGCATTTTTCGCGCTTTTTTACGCAAAAATGAATAAAACTCAAGGCAAAAAATTTCGCATTGTTATTTTCATAGGCTTTGTGCTTTGCTGTTTGTTTAGCATAAATGGAACAATAGGGCTTAAAGGCATATCTTTAAGCAAGGAAATCGTGCCTGTGTCAAATGCCTTTTTACGCAAGATCACGCACGGAGGCTTTCGAGATCTGCTTTATGTGTATAGAAGCTACGCAAAAATCGCAAAATCAAGCTTTAAAGACTTCACAAATGAAGCCCCACTTGCTGCTACAAGGGCTTTTTTTAATCTTGAAAACAAAGGCGAGAGTGAGTTTGATCTAAGAAAACTCTTGCAAAAAGAGGTTTCAAATCCTAATGAGATAGAAATTAGGCACATTTTTTATATAATAGCTGAAAGTTTAAGTAGTTGGCATTTTGATGAGGAATTCGATGAAATAGAACTTACAAAAGAATTAAAAGCCTTGATAAATGAAAAAAACGCATTTAAGGCAGATATTTTCTTGCAAAATGGCACTCGCACCATAGATAGCCTTGATGTGCAAATAAGCGGACTTTACCACACAGGCATTCCTTTAAGCTTAAGTGTAGGCAAAAGCCCTATTTTTGAGATGTCGCCAGGCTTTATCTTTAAGGATTTGGGCTTTAAAACTAGCTTTTTTTACGGAGGCTCAAGCACCTGGTATAAAATAGACAGCTACACTAAATCACAGGGCTTTGATGAAATAAAAGCAGGTGCTGAGATAATAAAATTTGCCAAAGAAAAAGGCTTTGAAGCACCTTTTGAAAACTCTTGGGGAGCATTTGATCATTATTTGTTTGAATTTATCAAAGATTATACCATCACAAACAAAGACACAAAGAGCTTTGCTATGATAATGACTACTTCAAATCACCCACCTTATGATGCTCCGGTTGAAAAATTCGGAGTAGATTATGCAAAAATCAAAGCCTTCATCAAAAAACACCCCCAAATTCCCCAAAAAGAGCTTAACGAAAAGATCTTTTCTCATATAATTTATCAAGATAAAATGCTAGCTCATTTTGTGCGAGAAGTGTCTAAAGCCTTGCCAAATAGCCTTTTTGTCATCACAGGGGATCACAAAGGGACATCTTTTTTTCACAAGGCTAGAGGAGATGTGCCTTTAATTATTTATTCGCCCATTTTAAGGCCCTTTGTGCTTTCAAAAATAGGCTCTCACATAGACATAAGCCCCACTATCGTGGGGCTTGTCGCTTCAAATTCATATAAATATCTTAGCTTTGGCGAGCCGCTTTTAAGCAATGACGAAACAAAGGAGCCTTTATTAACCTTAAACAAGGCTTTGCCATCTTCAAAGAGCGGTAAAAATTCAAGCCCTTTGCCCTTAAATGCAGATAAAAATGCCCTTGTCATAAATAAAAGCTTTTATGAAAATAATGGGATTAAAAACCGCTTCGCCCTAGGCTTTAACGCGGTGGCAAATGAGGATTTTATTTATGATGGGCAAACAATAGAGTATTTTGATAAGGTGAAAATTCAAGGAAGTGCTACTGAATTTAAAAGCCAAAAGGCTAAAATTCAAGTAGGCACTGAATTTCAAAACGCAACGGTTCAAAATTTTAAAGATAAAGAGCTTGAATTTGAGCCAAGTAAAAATGCTAGTTTAAAAAATGAAGATGCCAAAGTGCAAAACAACAACATTGAATTTAAAGAGCAAGGCACAAAGGATGAGGTCCTTGCAAGGGCTATGTTTGATCAGCTTCAAAGGGCAAGAGCTCTCAGCTGGTGGATTATAAACAAGGGCTATGTGATTAAGGATTAGGATCTTAGCTTATAAAATTAAACTTAAAGCTTGCCTATTTAAAAATTCACGCAAAAATCATCAAGGAAAAATTTTGAAAAAATTCACGCTTTTTGTATTATTTGTTTTATCAGCCTTGTTTTTGCTAGGCTTTGGGACATATAAAAAGGCTGAAAAAGCTCATTTCTATGATAGTAAAGCCCTTATGGAAGCTTATGGAGCAGAAAGTGGGGCTGACTTTGAGCCTTTAAGTGCTTTAATAATTGCACCTGAAAACACCTTGCATTCAAGCAGCTTGGTGCAAACAAAACGCGGTGTAATGGCACTTTTCTTTGCAGGAAGTCGCGAGGGTGCAGCTGATGTTAAGATTTATCAAAGTTTTTATGACGCGCAAAACAACGAGTGGAGCAAGGCTCAAAGCATTTTGGATGCAAAAACGCTTTCAAAAATGAGCGGAAAATTTATCAAAAAGCTAGGAAACCCTCTTGCCTTTGAGGACATAAATGGCAGGGTGCATTTTTTTGTCGTGGGCGTTAGCCTTGGAGGCTGGGCTACGAGCAAGGTTTATCAGCTTGAATTTGATAAGAATTTAAAGCCTGAATTTAAGGGCGAGTTGAAACTTGGTGCTTTTTTGAATTTTTCTCATCTTGTGCGAACGCCTGCCATTGTGCTTGATGAGGGGGGCTTTATCTTGCCACTTTACCACGAGTTAGCTCATAAATACGCACTCTTGGGATTTTTTGACGAAGATGCAAATTTGCTTTTTACAAAACGCATAAACACCCTTAAAAATCAGCTTCAACCAAGCCTTTTGGCTCACAATGTAGGAGGTGCAATCTGCCTTGCCTTTTTTAGAAATCACAAATCTTATGAAAATGCAGCCTTTTTGCAGCATTGCGGTGGCAGAGGGACTTCGTGGCAAGAGCCTATAAAGACAAATCTTAAAAGCTATGATAGTTCAAGCGTTTTGGGGTTGATTTTTGTGGATTATAAGGACTGGGACTTCAAAAAAAGTGAGGTTTTGCTCGTGCATAATGACGGAGCTAAGGAAAATCCACGCTCTAAACTTAGCCTTTTTTGGCTAAAAGATGAGACAAAAGGCGAATTTGTCAAGCTTTTTACCCTTGATGAGGGGGCTGAGGTGAGTTATCCTACGATTTTGTCCCTTTCAAATAGCGAAAAAATGCCAAATGATAGGATTTTCATAAGCTACACCCTTGATAGAAAGGTGATTAAAACGCAGATTTTAAGCGTCAAAGCCATACAAGAGGCTATTGATGCAAAAAGGGATGAGAAATGATACTATGTGCCTTTTTGCTTTTTGGGGGCTTTTTGTGGCTTTTTGGGGGTTTAATTAGGCTTTTCGCAGATAAAAAATTCACAGAATTTGGCTTTGTAAATGAAAAAAAGGTTAAATTCAAGGGCGAAAATTCAAAAATCACTGAATTGAAAAAAGAAAATTCAAGCAAGGCTGAATTTCAAGCCAAAAATTCACACCAACACCGTCATAGCAAGACTTGCGAAAGCAAGTCGTGGCGGCTGGGGCATAGCGGTTTTTACCTAGCAAAAATGTCGGACGAGCCGTTAGGCGAAGTAAAATCCATAAAAAATTCACAAAGCCTTGAATTTAAAGGCAAATTCCAAAACGAAAATTCACAAAATGCTGAATTTAAAGAGCTGATCAGAGAGGAAACTTCACAAGGCGTTGAATTTAAAGAAAGCACTTCAAGCAAGGCTGAATTTCAAGCCCAAAATTCACAGCAAAATCGTCATTGCGAGACTTGCGAAAGCAAGTCGTGGCGGCTGGGGCATAGCGGTTTTTGCGTAGCAAAAATCTTATACAAGCTCTTATGTAAAGTAAAATCCATAAAAAATTCACAAAGCCTTGAATTTAAAGGCAAATTCCAAAACGAAAATTCACAAAATGCTGAATTTCAAGCCCAAAATTCACAGCAAAGTTGTCATTGCGAGACTTGCGAAAGCAAGTCGTGGCGGCTGGGGCATAGCGGTTTTTGCGTAGCAAAAATACGTTACGAGCCTTTAGGCGAAGTAAAATCTATAAAAAATTCACAAAACTTAAAACTCAAATACACCCTAACGCTCATTTTTACAGCACTTTGCCTTGTGCCTTTTTATCAAGGATTTAATCTAGCTACACTAATGTATTCATTTTTTGACGCTCCAAGTGTGATCTGTGTGCTGTTAATGGACTTTTTTGTTTTAAAAACCCTTGCAAAAGATTTTTTAAATTCAGCACTTTGCAAGGATTTCAAATCCCTAACGCCTTTGGAAAAGTTTGCAAATTTAAGCATAAGCCCCCTTTCCTTTGTGTTTTTACTTGTTTATGGAAGTATCATTTTTTTAGGAAATTTGGATTTAATCCCTTATGATTTTTACACCCTAAATGCCCTTACTCAGCCTTATTTAAGCGACTTACTCTTGCACGAGTTTAATAAGATAGTTCTAGTTTTCGCACTTTTAATCTCACTTTATGCCACAAGCAAGCTCTGTGCAATCTTAGCTCTAAGCTCACTCTTGCCCTTTGTGCTTGGCGTAGAACAAAGTATGCTAACAACTCTCATTTGTCCATATTTATGGCTTTTTAGCCTTATTATGAGCCTTAAAATGTGCTGTGCTAGGCTTTTTAAATAAAATTTGTTTTTTTTTTTTTTGTATTAACAGATCACTTTTTACGGTATAATTTCAATTACCAATTTTAAAGAAAGGATAAACAGTGAAAATCTTTCAAAGACTAATTGAAGAAAACGCTGAAATTTGGGATGCTTATGTGCATCATAAGTTTGTTAAGGAGCTTGAAAAGGGCAGCTTGCCAAGGGAGAATTTCCTCTTTTACTTAAAGCAAGATTATATATACTTGCATAATTATGCAAGATGCTATGCCTTACTTGCCAACAATGCCTCCAACGCAAAGGAACTTCGCCTTGCTATGAAGTGTCAAAACTACATTATGGACGGAGAGCTAGAACTTCACAGAAGCATCTTAGAACTTGGCATAAATGCTGATAAATTAGGCGTTCGCGATGAAAGCCTTGTGAATTTAGCCTATACCCGCTATATGTTAGATGTGGCAAACAGTGGGGATTATGTCGATATGCTAGCAGCCCTTTGTAGTTGCTTTTTAGGATATGGAGTCATTGGAAAAGAGATTTATGATAGGCTTGGAGAGGCTGGGCTTAAGGATCATCCTTACGAGCAGTGGATTCGCACCTATTCAGAGGCTAATTTTCAAGCTGAGTGCACAAGCTATGAGGAGTTTATAGATGGCTATGCACCAATTATAAATGAGGCTAAGTTTAAGAAGATGAGCGACATTTTTCACACTGTTACTCGCCTTGAATGTGCCTTTTGGCAACACGGACTTGATATGAAGCTTGATTTGTAAAATGCTTTCATGCAAGATTTAAATTTAAATTAAGGATAAAAAATGCAACTTTTTGATAGATTAGTTAAGGAAAATGCTGAAATTTGGGATGCTTACTTGCATCACGATTTTGTAAAGCAGATTGAAAAAGGCAGCTTGCCAAAGGAAAATTTTGCCTTTTATTTAAAGCAAGATTATATGTATTTGCTGCATTACGGCAGGGTGTGTGGGCTACTTGCAAACAGTGCCTCAAATGCCCGTGAAATCGCCTTTGCGACAAAGTATCAGCAAATCGCAACTTCTGTTGTGGATGGAGAGCACGTCTTGCATAGAAGTATCTTAGGCGAGACTGATTCAAAGGAGGCTAGCAAGCTTGAAATAAGAAAGGAAAGCATAGCCAACATAGCCTACACCTGCTATATGATAAATGTCGCAAGCAGTGGGGATTTCCTTGATACCCTCGTGGCTTTAAGCTCTTGTGCTTCTGGCTACTGCCACATAGGGCGAGAAATTTATGCAAGGCTTGGAGAAGCTGGGCTTAAAAATCACCCCTACGAGCAGTGGATTAGAACCTATAGCGATGAGGTTTTAGCTCCCTTGGGAACGGAGTTTGAAAATTTCGTAAATAGCTATACAGACAGTATCAGCGAGGCTAAGTTTCAAAAACTAAGCGATATTTTTTACACAGTTACTCGCTTAGAATGTAATTTTTGGCAACAAGGACTTACACTTCAAATGGACTTGTAGTGTTTCATTGCAAAGCTTGCTAAATTTATAGCTTAGTAAATTTAGCAACTTCTTTTAATATATCTTGTGAATTTTTTGTAAATTTGCAAAGAATTCACAGCCTTTTAAAACCCTTTAAAAGCTATTTTTAAACAACTTTAAATTTAAAGCCTCTTGTATCAAAAAATTCTAAATTTTAATGCCTTAAACAAGTTAAAAAGCAAGATCTTAGTTTTAACCCTTTTGCAAAAAGCCTTTTTTATCTTAGTAAGCAAGGTATCAAGTAGCGGATTTTAATTAACAAAACCATATTTTTAGGTATTTGCTATAAACACAACAAATGACTCAAAAATAACCCATTAATCATTTATTAAGCAAGAACAAGGGCTTGTTAAAATTGAAATTTTTATCATTTAAGTTTAAAATTTTGTTAAATTTATGCTTGAATTTTTAAGCAAAAATGCGACAAAATTCAAACGAAGAAAAAGTTGAATTTTAAAACAAAAATACAAAATGTCAATCAAAACTAAGTTAAAATTCAAGTAAAAAAAGCAAAAAAGCCCTAAAAAGGATTTCAATGAGAGAAAAGCAAAGAAATGAGCTTCATAAAACCATTTGGAGCATAGCGGACAAACTGCGTGGAAGTGTTGATGGCTGGGATTTTAAGGCTTATGTCTTAATCACGCTTTTTTACCGCTTCATTAGCGAGGACCTTACAAACTACATTAACGCAGAGGAAAACAAGGCAAACAATGCAAACAAAAGCCACGCCGCAAGCAACACAAGCAACACAAGCAACACAAGCAACACAAGCAACACAAGCAACACAAGCAACACAAGCAACACAAGCAACACAAGCAACACAAGCAACACAAGCCCAGCCACAAGCGACACAAGCAACGCCACAAGCCAAAGCGACTTTGACTACACCAAAATGAGCGATGCAGCTGCTCTTAACGCCAAAGCCCAGCTTGTTAAAATCAAAGGCTACTTCATAGCCCCAAGCGAGCTTTTTAGTAATCTCATAGCCAAAATCAAGGCAGATTCTACCTTTGCCGAGCAAGAGTTAAACGAAGCCTTAAAAAAGATCTTTTTAAACATAGAAGCAAGTGCCACAGATTCTCCAAGCGAGGCGAATTTCAAATCGCTTTTTGAGGATTTTAACTTCAACGACAAAGCCCTAGGTGCTACCACACTAGTGCGAAACAAAAAGCTAGCCGAAGTGCTTTTTGCCATAGCTAAGCTTGATTTTGGCGACATAAAGGATGGCAAGATTGATTTATTTGGCGATGCGTATGAGTATTTAATGCGTATGTATGCAAGTAATGCTGGCAAAAGCGGGGGCGAGTATTTCACGCCTCAAGAAGTAAGCCGCTTGCTTGCTCTAATAGCTTCAAGCGGACAAGATGAGATAAACAAAGCTTACGACCCAGCTTGTGGCTCTGGTTCGCTACTTTTGCAAGTGGGCAAGGTCTTTGAAAGTAAAAAGCAAGAGATTAACAAGGGCTTTTACGGACAGGAAAAAAATCTCACCTCTTACAATCTTTGCCGAATGAATATGCTACTTCATCACATCAACTACGACAAGATTTTCATAGCACACGGCGACACGCTAATGGAGCCTGATGAAGGGCACAGGCAAAGTGAGCCCTTTGACATAATAGTCTCAAATCCCCCTTACTCCACGAAGTGGGAGGGTGCTGATAATGCTATTTTGGCGAGAGATTCTCGTTTTAGCCCTGCTGGCGTGCTAGCACCAAAGTCAAAAAGCGATTTGGCATTTGTGATGCACATTTTAGCTTGGCTAAGCGAGAAAGGCACAGCGGCAATCGTAGAATTTCCGGGCGTACTTTATAGAGCAGGTGCGGAGGCTAAGATAAGGCAGTATTTAATCAAAGAAAATTTTATAGACTGCATTATACAACTACCCGAAAACCTTTTCTTTGGTCCTACCATCGCAACTTGCATAATAGTGCTTAAAAAGAACAAAAAAGAGCCAAAAACCCTTTTTATCAACGCTAGTGAGTTTTTCACCAAGGCCACAAACAAAAACAAATTAAGCGATGAAAACATAAATCAAATTTTAAGCCTTTATGAAAGGCGAGAAAATGTCGCCCATCTTTGTGCCTTAATAGACAATGCTAAAATCCTAGCAAACGAAGCGAATTTAAGCGTTTCAAGCTATGTCGAGGCAAGAGATACAAAAGAAATCATCGACATAAAAGCCCTAAACGCCGACATTGTAAGCATTGTAGCAAAACAAAACGCCCTACGCAAAGAGATAGATAAAATCGTAGCGGAGTTAGAAAGGTAATGAAATGCAAAATTTGTCATTACAATAAAATTATGTTATAATGCAAATTCAATTCAAACATAAAGGATAACTATGGCAACGACATTACTACAAGTTCGCATTGACGCAGATACCAAAAAACAAGCAGACGCACTTTTTAACGAGCTTGGATTAGATACAAGCACGGCGATTCGTGTATTTATCAAACAAGCCCTTAAAAATAAGGCAATTCCTTTTAGTATCCAAGCAAAGAGTGGGGAGCAAGAGGAAAAAGAGGCATTTTATAGCCCTGAAAATGTGGCAATCCTAAAAGCACGATATAAAAGAACGCAAAAAGAACAAGGGCTTATAGATAAGGACATCAATGCGTAAAGCCTTTGATAATGACGCGTGGGAGGAATATCTCTATTGGCAAACTCACGACAAAAAGATAGCAAATAAAATCAACAATCTTTTAAAAGACATTGAGCGAAATGGTGCATTGCAAGGGCTAGGTAAGCCTGAAGCCTTAAAGGGCGATTTAAGCGGTATATATTCACGGCATATAAACGATAAACATCGCCTTGTGTATTACATCAAAGAAAACACAATTATCATTTTGGCTTGTAAAACACACTATAAGGATAAATAAATGAAATCTATCATTACGAATGAGAAATGTGGCAATCCATAAAAATTCACAAATAGATTGCCACGACTTACTTCGTAAGTCTCGCAATGACTCTTTGCACCGTCATTGCGAGGCGATTTATCGCCGAAGCAATCCATAAAAAAGGCATAGATTGCCACGCCAAGCCTAAAGGCTTGTCTCGCAATGACGAGGGAAAAATAGATTGCCACGACTTACTTCGTAAGTCTCGCAATGACGGTGTGGTGAGTCATTGCGAGATTTGACGAAGTTAAACCTTGGCAATCCACAAAAAAGGCATAGATTGCCACGAATCTGCTAAGGCAGATTCTCGCAATGACATAAAAAAACAAAGGAATAAAAATGAATAAAATTCAAGCACTCATTAACAAACTCTGCCCTGATGGTGTGGAATTTAAGGCTTTAAAAGATATTTGCGTTTTAAGGGCTGGGGATAGAATCATCAAATCAATGATGAAAGATGATGAAAAATATCCCGTTATGGGCGGTGGTGTTGTGCCGACAGGGTATTACAAAGATTATAATTTCTCGCAAGGCATTACGATAGCAAGGGCTGGAAGTGCTGGGTCTGTGGCTTGGCAAGAAAATCCATTTTGGGCTACTGATGTTTGCTTTGTGGCGACCTTGCCCAAATTTTGTCATACTAAATTACCCTCTTGTCATACTGAGTCTCCATCTTGTCATACTGAGCGTAGCGAAGTATCCAAAAACAAAAAAGCAAAGCTTGAAAATCCTGTGGATTCTTCGGTCGGCTATCGCCTCCCTCAGAATGACAATGTGGTGGATTCTTCCGCTTTGCTCCCTCAGAATGACAAGTTTGATTTAAAATTTATATTTTATTTTTTGAAAACCTTGCAAGGTGATTTGCAAAAGCATATTTATGGCGGTTCTATGCCAAAATTAGACAAAAATTATGTGTGGAATTTCAAAATCCCCCTGCCGCCCATAGAAATTCAAAAAGAGATAGTTTCTATCCTAGACGCCTTTACAGAGTTAGAAGCAGAGTTAGAAGCAGAGTTAGAAGCAAGACGCAAGCAGTATGAGTATTACCGCGAAAGGCTTTTGAGCTTTGATGAGCTAAAAGCTCGCACAGGGGGGGCATTAGTTGAGATGATGACACTAGATGAAGTTTTTGACATAAAAAACGGCTATACTCCATCAAAAGCAAAAAAAGAATTTTGGGAAAATGGTTCAATTCCTTGGTTTAGAATGGACGACATTCGCACAAATGGCAGAATTTTAAGTGATTCTTTGCAACATATAACGCCTGAGGCTGTAAAGTCAAGTGGTTTATTTCCTGCAAATTCTTTGATTATTGCTACGACTGCAACTATCGGCGAACACGCACTTGTAATCGTTGATTCGCTTGCGAATCAACAATTCACTTTTTTAACTAAAAAAGTGAATTGTTTGGTAGATTTAAATATGAAATTTATGTTTTATTATGGTTTTATTTTGGGACAATGGTGCAAGGAAAATGTCAATGTTTCGGGCTTTGCTTCGGTTGATATGAAAAAATTTAAGAATTTCAAAATCCCCATTCCGCCTTTGTCTGTGCAAAATGAAATAGTAGGGATTTTAGATATTTTCGATGCCTTGGTGAATGATTTAACGCGAGGGCTACCTGCTGAAATTCACGCAAGAAAAAAACAATATGAGTATTACAGAGAAAAATTGCTGAATTTTAGGGAAAAGATGAAATAAATCAAAAGTCCCCCTCCCTTGCGGAGTGTGGATTCCCCTTCAAAGTCCCCCTCCCTTGCGGAGTGTGGATTCCCCTTCAAAGTCCCCCTCCCTTGCGGAGGGGGATTTAGGGGGTGGGTAAATTTTGCATTAGTAAAAAGTAAAATTCAAAGCAAAGCCTGAATTTTGTCATATGGTTGCTTCGTCTAGCGTTCGCAAATCCTGCGGATTGAGCGTAGCGAAATATCTCAACAAAAGAGATTTTTCGCCTTTTTTGCAAAAAGGCTCAAAATGACAAATTTTGGGGCGTTGCCTTGTAAGTATTACCTTTGTTAAAGCGATATTTCAAGGCTTACGCCTTGAATACCCACCCCCTAACCCCCTCCGCAAGGGAGGGGGAACAAAATGCGAGACTCTCCGCAAGGGAGGGGGAACAAAATGCGAGACTCTCCGCAAGGGAGGGGGAATCTGTGGTGTCTCTCTCCGCAAGGGAGGGGGAATTTGTGGATTGCCACGCCTTGACCTTGTCAAGGCTCGGTATGACAAAATATGGGCGAAAGTGTCTTAATATGACAAAAAACAATGACAAGTAAAAAAGAAAGGACAAAAAAATGAAAGAGCAAGATAAAAACGAGCTTTATCCGCTAGCCTTAGAAAAGGAAAGCACGGTTATAGCTAAATTTGTGCCAAGTGAGAAAAAGGCAAAAAATTACGAAAGCGAGGCTATGCTAGAAAAAGGCTTTATAAAGCAGCTTGAAAGGCAAGGCTATGAATACGCCGCACATATCAAGGATGAAAAGGCTTTGCTTGAAAATCTTAAAGTGCAAATGCAAAGGCTAAATGTGTGTGAATTTAACGAAAATGAATGGAAAAGGTTTTTAGCAATCATCGCAAAGCCTAATGACACGGCGGTTGATAAGAGCATTTTAATCCGTGAAAATTTCTTTTATGACTTTGAATTTGATGATGGAAAGTCCAAAAATATAAGGCTTTATGATAATGAAAATTTGCAAAATAATTTCTTGCAAGTGGTAAATCAATATAGCGTAAGCAAGGATGAGGGGGCGAGGTATGATAACCGCTATGATGTAAGCATTTTGGTAAATGGCTTACCGCTGGTGCATTGTGAGTTTAAAAAACGTGGCGCTTTGCTTAAAAATGCCTTTTATCAAATCAAACGTTACGGTAGGGAGAGCTTTTTTGCGGGATGCGGGCTGTTTAACTTCGTGCAAATTTTTGTGATAAGCAATGGGACTTTTAGCAAATACTACTCAAATTCAGTGCGGGATAGGCATATAAAGAGTTTAAATGCAAAATTTACCCACCCCCTAGCCCCCTCCGCACGGCAGGGGGAATCTGTGGTGTCTCGCTCCGCAAAACAGGGGGCTTTAAATTCAGCAAATGATAGCTTTGAATTTACGAGCTTTTGGGCGGACTTTGAAAATAATCAAATTTATGATTTGGTGGATTTTACTAGCACCTTTTTTGCAAGGCGAACGCTTTTAAATGTGCTGTTTAAATACTGCGTTTTTGACACTTCAAGGAATTTGCTTGTGATGCGTCCTTATCAAATCGCCGCAACCGAGGCGATAATCAACAAGATAAAAATGGCACTTCATTACAAACACTACGGCACAAACAAGGCAAATGGCTTTATATGGCACTCCACAGGCAGCGGCAAAACGCTTACTAGCTTTAAAACCGCTCAACTTGCTTGCAAGATACAAGGCATAGAAAAGGTGCTTTTTGTCGTGGATAGAAAGGATTTAGACAGCCAAACGGTAAGCGAATACAATAAATTTGAAAAAGGCTGCGTTTTGCAAAATAAAAGCACGAAAATTTTAGAAACTCAGCTTAAAAATCCACAGCAAAAAATCATAGTAACGACTATACAAAAATTAAGCTATTTCATAAAAGGCGGTGGGCGGGGCTTTTGCTTTGATAATCCTTGCGTAATCATCTTTGATGAGTGCCACCGTTCGCAGTTTGGCGAGATGAATTCGCTTATAAAAAAGGCGTTTAAAAAGCACTTGCTTTTTGGCTTTACGGGAACTCCGATAATGGATAAAAACAAAACGGGCTTTGTTTTCGTGCAAGATAATGGTAACTTGCAAAAAGTGCCACAAACCACAGAGGGCGTTTTTAGTGTGTGCTTACATAGCTACACCATAGCAAATGCGATAAAAGATGGCAATGTCTTGCCTTTTAAGGTGGATTACAATAACCTTGTAGCGAAATTCAAAGAGGCGGAGCAAGAGGCGGGGCTGTTTGGCTACGAGCTTATACACGATGTGCCTGACGGAAAAAACACACAAAAAATCGAGCAGAACAAAGCACTTTTAAATCACCCTGAAAGAATCAAAGAGGTGGTGAGTTTCGTGCTAAAAAACTTTGATAAAAAAACATATAGGAATGGGAATTTTTTCACCGCTCAAAATAAGCGAATTCTAGGCTTTAATAGCATTTTTGCAAGTGCGAGTATAGAATCAGCCAAGCTTTATTATGCTGAATTTAAAAGGCAAAATGAGCTTTTAAGCGAAAATGAAAGGCTTAAAATCGCTACTATTTTTAGCTACGGTGCAAATGAGGAAGTAGCTGAGATGGAGGGCGAAAATGTCGAGGGCGTTAAGAAGCTAGAAAAAAGCTCTCGTGAATTTTTAGAAAATGCGATAAAGGATTATAACGGCATTTTTGGGACAAATTACGACACAAGTAGCGAGGGCTTTGAGAGATATTACAACGACATTTCAAAGAAAATGAAAGGCAAAGAACTTGATATGTTAATCGTTGTGGATATGTTTCTAACAGGCTTTGATGCAAAAGAGTTAAACACGCTTTGGGTGGATAAAAATTTGCGTTATCACTCGCTTTTACAAGCCTACTCACGCACAAATAGAATCTTTGACTCCACAAAACAATTTGGCAATATCGTGTGTTTTAGGGACTTGCAAGAAGCAACAAATGAAAGCATAATGCTTTTTAGTAAGCAAGAGGACAACAGCGAAATAGTGCTAATGCGTAGCTTTAAAGAGTATTTTGAGGGGTATTTTACCGAAAAATTAGACGAAAAGGGCGAGATTATAAAGGACGAAAACGGCGAGAGCATCAAGGAATTTCATAAAGGCTATCAGCAAATTACAGCTGAAATAAAGCAAAAATACCCTAGTGCTAATGAGCTTGCAAATGCTAGTTTAGAGGATAAAAAAGCCTTTATAAAGGACATTAACGAGCTTTTGAAAATCGAAAATATCTTGGAGGTTTTTGATGAATTTAGCGATGATAAAAGGCTTATAAGTGAGCAAGAAAGGCAGGATTTAATCAGTGCGTATTTGGAGATTAAGGAAAAAATCAAGGGTGCAAAAGAGCCAAATGAAATTATAGAGGACATAGTCTTTGAGGTCGAGCTTTTGGGAAAGGCGGATATAAACATAGAATTTATTTATAAACTTTTAAACAAGGCAAAGAATGAAAGCGATGAAAAAAAGCGAGAAAATATCTTGCAAGAGATTGCTAGATGGGTGGATTCTAGTTTGAAACTGCGAGATAAGGGGGATTTAATCAAAGAATTTTCAAGGCATTTTATGTCTTTAAAAAGCGTGGAAAATGAGGACTTTATAGACACTGAATTTAGAGCCTTTGTAAGAGAAAAGAAAAAAGAGGAATTGTTTGATTTAATCGACAAAGAAAGGCTAGATAGGCAAAAAACGTTAGCCTTTATACAAAAGGCGTTTAAAAACGGCGAAATGAGTGATTTGGGTGTGGAATTTAGAGAGATTTTGCCTAAAAATTCGCTTTTTGCTAAGCAAGATGATAGTAAGCAGATCTTTTACGCCCTTAATGCCTTTTATGACAAATACTCAGACATTTCAAGCTGGGAGATAGAGTAAAAAATGCTTTTTTGATTTGCTTGTGGGAGCTTTTTGCTTGAATTTTTTAATCTTTTGTTTTTAAAAGCCTTGTTTTAAGATAAAGTTCTTAAAAAATTGTGAATAAATAAAATTCAAAGAAAATAATCAATAAAAATTCACACAGCTTAAAAATCAAAAACATTTCATTGAAATAAACTTAAATTAAATTTACTTGTATTTTAAAACTGTTTTAGGCTCAATCCAACTTAAGCTCTAACAAAAAAGCTTTAAAGTTATGATTTACAAGGTGAAAAACAAGTATATAGTCTGTTTCAGAATTTCAGAGGCTAAATTTAAAGAGATTTTGAAGTATTTTTTTGCATCCTTACATCCTCAACTTTCGGAGAAGTCTTGATATTAAAGCTTTTAAAATTGCAAAAATTTGTCATATTTCACACAATTTTTTATCTAAGATGTTTAAGCAACTTAGAATCTTAATTGCACAAGAATGTGAAAATATTTCAAAAAGGTGAAAGAGAAGTTGATGAGAGTTATTTTTTACAATGCTTGGCTTGCAACTGTGTAGTAGAAGGTGCTAAAAGAGTTAGAGGAAAAAGAGGTAGGGGAGCATTAAAAAAACACCTTTTTTTACTTCGTGCTACTCGTCTTGTCCCTTTGCAAGAAGGTATGCTAAAACTCTAGGCTAGCGTTTATGCTCAAGTGGTAAATAATTGTTCTAGTAGCGAGCTTTTGCCTATTTACCTAGCTTTGCAGACTTAGAATCTAGCATAATTCATAGTGATACTTGGAAAGCTTATGAAATTTAAGGAATTTTAAAGTATTTTTTACTTTGCCTTTTAGGTCCCTCACTTTGCAAGAATTGATTTAGAGGCAAAAAATGCTCGACTTTGCAAAATTTCTCGTGCTTGTGTGAATAGAATTTTGCAAGAAATTCGCATTTTAATAGCCAAAGAATGCGAAAAAATCTCAGCGGTGAGATTGAAGTTGATGAGAGTTATTTCGGTGCAAAGCACGTTCGTGGCAAGCGTGGGCGTGGGACTGGCAATAAAACGCCTATGTTTTTACTTCGTGCTACGCACTCGTCCCTCTGCGAGAAGGAATGCTAAAACACTAGACTAACATTTATACGCTCAAGCATTGCTCTGCGAAAGAGCTATTGCCTATAATAAAGGACTTTTCAGAGCTTGAAGAAAGTGAAATTTACAGCGATGGTCTAAAATCCTACGATGCCTTGGTGGATTTTTTGCTTCGTGCTACGCACTCGTCCCTCTGCGAGAAGGAGCAAAGGCACATTACAGGGTAAAACACTATAAAAACGAGTTTGCAAATGGGCGAAGCCACATTAACGGAAATTGTGAATTTCTGGGGACCTTACAAATGCTAGATTAGGGGGTTTCACTGCAAGGGAATTTTTCACACATTTGAAAGAGAGTGAATTTCGTTCTAATGTCAAGGTTAAAAACGAAAATTTGTATAAAATTTTGTTAAAATTGATTAGGAAAAATCCTAGGTCATTTTAGCTAAAAGTATCAATCGCCTTTTAAAATGTCTTGCTATGTTAAGATGGACAAGATTTAATGCCATAAAAGCTCTTTTATGAAAAATATGGCTTAAGACACTTTAAAAAGATTTTCCCTTATCAACTTTAATAAATTTTGATAAAAATTTTGTCCTAAAATTTGTGTCTTAATTGCTTTTCTTTTAAATGAAGGATAAAATTTTCTTTTTTAGCCCTTAAATTTAGCAAGTCTAAATTTCGCAAACTTCTACTACTCAGTTGCAAGAGTATGAAGTAAAAATATTCATAATCTCATTGATATGATTTAGTCCCTTTGCACAAATTTTCATTCTTGATCTTAGATCTAAATTCACTCTCTTTCAAATGTAAGGTAGAAAAATTCCTTTGCCGTGAAACTGGACTAAGTTAGCCTTTGCATAGCCTTTTGCTTGCAGTTGCGAATGCGTAACACGAAGCAAAAAAAATTCACAATTTCGTTGATATGGCTTCGCCCATTTGCAAACTCATTTTTAGAGTGTTTTACAAAATCTTGTGCCTTTGCTCCTTCTTGCAAAGTTGCAAGACAAAACGAAGTAAAAAAATTCACCAAGGCACCGTATGATTTTAATCCATCGCTGTAAATTTCACTTTCTTCAAGCTCTGAAAAATCCTTTATAATCGGCAATAGCTCTTTGGCTAAGCAGTGCTGACGACCTGCGTATAAATGTTAGCTTAGCGTTTTAGCCTTCCTTCTCGCAAAGGGACAAGAGGGGTAACGAAGTAAAAACATAGGAGTTTTCTTGCCAGCCCCACGCCCACGCTTGCCCCTTACTCTTTTAGCTCCTTTGGCTAGCAGTTGCAAGACGAAACGAAGTAAAAAATAATTCTCATCAACTTCAAGCGCTCATTTTCTAAAAAAACTTCGTTTTGCTGATTTTTTCACATTCTTTGGCTATCAAAAGCCTTATTTGATGCACAATTGCATTCACACAAGCACGAGTTATTTTGCAAATTTCGGCGATTTTTCGCCTTTAAATCAATTCCCCAAAAATTGCAAGAGTAGTAACACGAATCAAAAAAATACTTTAAAATTTCCTAAATTATATCTGAGAAATTTGGAAACGAATCTTTGTTTTTCATAGGACTTCACTTAAAAACCCTTTGGTTTAAGTTTAATTGAGCCAAATTTAACTTTTTAAATCCTCAATGCTATTGAGATAGTCCTCATACCACTGCAAAAGCGTTCTTTTTTGCTCCAAAGTAGCCTTTTTCTTAATAAGAAAATTTAACTTGCTTGAATTCTTTGTGTGTCAATGCACTTTCTATAAGCTTCTAAGTTATGCCAAGCCCCAAAAGCTCGGCTTTATTTATAGAGCAGATTGTGCGAAAGATAACACGAAAGCCGTGTAAAGTTATCTTACCCTTATACTTAATCGTTGTATCCTAGATTTCTAATCGCCTTTTATATACCCTCTATAATGATATATCGCTTTTTGCCACCGCTAGGAAAGATAAATTCATTTATGCCCTTGCTAAATCAATGCTATTCTTTAAGAATTTTCACCATAAGCCTAGTCAGTGGTATTTTGTGTGGCATTTTAGTTTTCATATCCTTTGCTGGTATAGTCCAAAGTGCGTTTTTAAAGTCTATGTATTTCTACCTTGTTAAAACCGTGTTAAAATGGCGATTT
>NZ_QHLI01000006.1 GCF_006864425.1 Campylobacter troglodytis
TAGTTATGTTTTATATTTAGTTTTTTTATGCTTAGTTCTGCCTTGCGTGAAAGCCTTGAAAAACTAAAATCGCTTTTTGAAAGCTTTATTTTAGCATATAAGCTTGTTATTTTTAGCATTTAGCAAAGATACAATAAATCATTTTGCTCTTAGATAAAACTTGTAAGCCACAAACTTATATTTGCTTGATTGATAACACACATAGCGCAAAATGCTACAAACAGCACAAATAAATCTATCCTAAATTTATACAAGCTTTGTGCGAAGTTAAAGAGCATATAAAAATAAGTTTTTGCTAAAAGGCAAAATGAAATTTGGCTTGAGAAAATAAATGAGCCTGAATTTTTGAATTTGCACAATGATGCTTAAATTTTAAGCCAAGAAAGCCTACGCACTACATTTAATAGCCAAAGAGCGTGAAAAAGCTCTAAAATGCAAGGTGAAATTAAGCTATTTTTACAATACCTCGTTCGTAACTTTGAGTAAAAAAGCCAAAAGGGTAAGGATAAAGCTTGGTGTTAAGCTAACAAAAACCTAGAGTAGTTTTTAAATTAAGCCTTAAATTTAAACGCTAAGATCTAAGTTTAATTTTTAAACAAAAATTCAAAGAAAATTCACTAATATTTTTGCTTCGCACTACTCATCATAACTACAAAGTAAAATGAGCCTTGCTAGTTTGCTTTACCAAAGTTCGTGGCACCAATAAAATTTCTTCATTTAAAAGAACTTAGATCTAATACAAAAAATTTAGGACGAAATTCTCATCAAAATTTATTAAAGCGTATAAGTCAAAAATCTGTTAAGTTGAATTGAGCCAAGATCTTGATCTAAATTTTACATTTACGTAAAGAAAAATTTTATAACAAGATTTATATAAGAACTTCTTAAAAATGATAAAAACAAGGGCTTGAATTAAGCCTCATTTGACACTATCTCAGTTTAATAAATGACTTATGAAGAATTAATAATTTAAAGACAGTTTTAAGATCGAAGTTAAAAAGCACCTTATTTTTCTAAACAAAATGCTATCTTTAATCAAATACAAATGTTTAGTTAATTTTAAATAAATGTTCTCAAAAGCTTAAATTCACAGAACCAACACAAAGTCCTAATCTCTGCTAAATTTAGTACTTATTTTTACCCCACCATTTACCGCTTCAAGCTCAAAATAATACTCCCCAGCACCCCAGCACCTACGTTCTATGATGAGTTTTTTATCCTGCCATATATATTTATTTCCTTGATGATTAAGTTCCTCATATAATTTTAAGCTTGGTGTCAAGCCCACACAAGCACATCCTGCTGAGTCATTTGGGGTATTTGAGTTATTTTCATCGAGTATGCCGTGCATTTGCACTAGCTTTTCATAGCTTTGCATTATACTTACACCCTTATCAAAGGCTACAAAAGAATCAGCATAAAGATCAAAGGCATTGCTTTGAGCCTTAAATTCAAGCCTTTGGCTCTTAGCGGCTGTGAGGGCATTTTCGCCAAGGCTTGCCGTGTTTAAAATACACAAAGAAAGCAAGATAAATTTTTTCACTGTTTTTCCTTAAAATTTAAGCTCTTTCATAAAAACTCACATACTTTTATAAAAACACACAAAAATTGAAAACTTCACAAAAAATTTTAGGTTCTTTTCAAAAAAACATTAATCTTTGTCATACTAAGTTTACACTAAGTATCTCAAAGCTAAGTTTCTCAGACAAAGCCTAGTTTCTCCTACAAACAAAGTCTCTTTCAATAAAACATAGTTTTCTTATAAAACGAAGTTTATACAATGACAAGCTTATGCGATAAATCAATGCTTTGTGGGAACTGAATTTTAATTGAATTTAAGTAAAAATTCGTGTCAAACACTATTCAAATTCACACAAAAACCTTCAAAAGCCCACACAAAAGCATCCCAAAATTCACGCACAAAGCCACGCTTAACGCAAATTTAATCCAAAGCTAAACTCGGTTTCATCTCTAAAATTTTCCAAGGAAGTCCTTGTGAATTTAACTCATCCATAAAAGGCTTTGCGTCAAATTCCTCCATATTTTTCACGCCATCTCCGCTCCAAATGCCCTTTGCAACAAGCTTTGCACCTATCATAGCAGGAACGCCTGTGGTGTAGCTAACAGCTTGTGCGCCCGTTTCTTTGTAGCATTCCTCGTGCTGGCAGACATTGTAGATATAAATTTGCTTGTCCTTGCCATCTTTTAGCCCCCTTATCACGCAGCCTATGTTGGTCTTGCCCTTTGTGCGAGGACCAAGACTAGCAGGATCAGGTAAAAGCGTCTTTAAAAACTCGATGGGAATAATTTCTACTCCCTTATGAAGCACAGGCTTAATGCCTAGCATACCGACATTTTCAAGGCATTTCATATGAGTTAGATAACTTTGCGAAAAGGTCATAAAAAAGCGAATGCGTTTAAGCCCCTTGATATTTTTCACAAGGCTTTCAAGCTCCTCGTGATAAAGCAAATAGCTATCCTTCACCCCAACTTCTGGGTAATCCCACTGCATCTTAACAGACACAGGCTCGGTTTCTATCCACTTGCCCTCTTGCCAAAAACGCCCTTTGGCACTTACCTCACGCAAATTTATCTCGGGGTTAAAATTAGTAGCAAAGGCATATCCGTGATCCCCTGCGTTGCAGTCTAAAATATCTATGAAATTTATCTCATCAAAAAGATTTTGCGCCGCATAAGCACAAAAGACATTAGTTACGCCAGGATCAAAGCCACTTCCTAAAAGCCCTAAAATGCCCTCTTTTTTGAAGGCTTCATTTTTCGCCCATTGTTCCTTATACTCAAATTTCGCCAAATCAGGGTGCTCATAATTTGCAGTGTCAATGTAGGGGATTTTAGCTTTAAGGCAAGCGTCCATCAAGGCTAAGTCTTGATAAGGCAAGGCTAAATTCAAAAGCAAATCAGCCTTTATCTTACTTGCAAATTCAGCCACAGCCTCGCTATCATCAGCATTTATTTGTGCTGTGTTTATGCTAACCCCCAAACGCTCTTTTATGAAAGCAGCTATTTCATCGCATTTGCTTTTGGTCCTACTTGCAAGGGTGATTTGCGTGAAGATATCAGCATTCATCGCGCATTTAACAGTAGCTACCCTACTAACCCCACCTGCTCCTATGATTAAAATATGACTCATCTTATGTCCTTTTTGTGAATTTATGTGAATTTTAGCAAAAATTGCTATAAAAAATTTAGCATTTTTTAAAAACTGTTGTCTATCTTGCAAGGCATCTTAAAAAACTTGTGATGCTAGGATCTTGTATAAAGCATTGCAAAACAAAGTTTTTTGCTAAAACACAACTTCTTATACAAAGAATCCTTCTTTATAAAAATAGTTCTTTTTGCTTTACGACTAAAGCCCACCTAAATTCTATTTTTCAAAATGATCAATTTGACAAGCCTATGTGAAATACTTTTTTAAAAGCCTTTTTATAACTCAGAAAGGATACTCTCAACCACTTGCCTAGGATTACTAGCCCTATAAATAGGACGTCCTATAACGATGAAATCGCTTTTATTTGCCTTGGCTGTGGCAAGATCTGCCACCCTTGCCTGATCATTTTTATCCTCATTAAAGGGACGAATGCCCGGAGTTAGGGTTATAAAGCTTGAATTTGTGGCATTTTTCACAACCAAGCTTTCATAAACAGAGCAAACAACCCCGTCAAGCCCGCTTTCATAAGCCATCTTTGACATACAAAGCACGGCTTCATTTATATTTTGTTTATAAAGGGCTTTAAATTCAGCTTCCTCAAAGCTCGTAAGTGCCGACACCGCTAACACCAAGGGTCGTTTTGAAAGGGCATTTAAGCGGCTCATCACCTCGCTCATCGCCTTTGAACCAGCACTTGCGTGTAAATTTATCATATCAACGCCGATTTTAGCAAGCTCTTCGCAAGCATCTGCCATAGTATTAGGTATGTCGTAGAGTTTTAGGTCCAAAAACACCTTAAATTCAGCTATCTTGCCAAGCTCATCAAGCAATCTTGCCCCATCTCGCAAATAGCTACGAAGTCCTATTTTTAGCCAAATATCAAGCCCTTTAAGCTTCTTTGCTAGCTCTAAGCACTCAGTGCTACTTGCCATATCAAAGGCAACGCAAAGCTTCATTTTTTCGCACCTTTCAAGGCATCAAGCACGGCATTTATGAATTTTGGGGCATTATCACTTGCTAATTCCTTTGCAAGCTCGATGGCTTCGTTGATGATGATGGCTTTTGGAGTGTCGCTGTAAAAAAACTCATAGGCACTAAGCCTTAAAATCGCCATTTCTACAATGCTTGGTCTTTGTGTCTGCTTAATAAAAGGCTGAATTTTAGCGTCTAAAAGCTCTAAATTCGTCTGCACGCCCTGATACAAAGAAAGCACAAAGTCTCTTTGAGTCCCACGCACCTTTTTGTCCTCCAAAAATTCAGCCACGCCCTCCTCGCTTTGAGCGTTAAATTCACTCGCGTAAAGCAAGGACACAGCAGCCCTTCTTGCTTGATGCCTTGTTGCCATCTTAGGCTTTTAGAGCCTGTTTGAGGCTTAAAATTTCAATGAGGCTAACCATAGCTTCAAAGCCTTTGTTTCCAGCCTTTGAGCCTGCTCGTTCAATGGCTTGCTCGATAGTATCGGTAGTTAGCACACCAAAACTCACAGGGATTTCGTGTTTAAGGGAGACATTTGCTATGCCCTTTGTTGTCTCGGCACTTACATAGTCAAAATGCGGAGTAGAGCCTCTAATTACCGCACCCACGCAGCAAATGGCGTCAAATTTGCCACTTTCTATGGCACTTTTAAGCACGAAGGGGATTTCAAATGCCCCTGGCACAAGGATTAGCGAGAGTTTATCCTCGCTTCCTCCGTGTCTTAAAAAGGCGTCTTTTGCACCCTCTGCCAAGCGGTCTGTGATGAGGTGATTAAAACGGGAGTTTATAATGGCAAATCTTTCCTTGCCACTTAATGCTAATTTTCCTTCAATGATGGTCATTTTTTGTCCTTTTGAGCGAATTTTCATTTTGCTTGAATTTTACAAAAAGTTGGCAAATTTTTAGACCCTTTAAGGCAAAACCTTGAATAATATCAAAGCTAGTTCAAGGCATTATTTACGCAATGAAAAATGTATTCTTAGTTTTTAAAGTTTTAAAAAATTTAGGTAAAGTTGAAAGCATTTTATCTTGCTTTACTTGCAACTGTGTATTAAAAGATATGGTTATTAAGGGTCCCATTAGGCTAAGAAAAATGTATATATTTTTACTCGGTGTTTTTGTAAGGCAAAATAGGCTATGCTAAACATAGGCTTTCTAAATTTAAAAGCATTAAAAGAAGAAATTTTATTCTGCACTTAAAAAAATAACATTAAGATAAAAATTTAAGACAAAATTCTCATCAAAATTTGCTGAAATTGATAAGCCAAAATCCGCTTAAATTAAATTGAGCCTAAAATTAATAAAAAAGATCTTATTGAAATATCTTGTACCACATATAAAACCCTTGCAAAGCTCTAAGAAAAACATTTCAAAGGCTATCATAAATTTAGTCTATAAAAGATTTAAGTTAGTAATATACTTTCATCGCTATAAGCTAAGTTATGTGAGCTTGGATTAAGCCTTGCAAATTTATAAAAAGATTTTTAGTTTTTATTTAAGCTAGTTTTTTCACAAAGTAGTTCATAAATTTTTTGAAAGGCTAAGATTCTTGGATGATTTTTTATCCACTCTCTTAACCCATTTTCATCTAAACTATCATCAAATGAGTAATCCTCATCTTGATAATGAAACGGTGCTTCTTCTAGCATTTTAACAAAACAATCAAAATTATCCCTCACAAAATCCAGATCCTCTTGATCTGGCTTTGCACCCTTATCAAGTAAGGTTTTAAGCTCTTTGATAAAATCCTCATTTAAAGGAAATATTATTTCTATGAAATCCTCGTTCTCATCCTCGGTTTCAATGCGTAAAATTTGCACATTTTGTATAAGCTTTTTGTAGCTTTTTTGAATCTTAGTTTTTGAAAAAAACATTTTTAAAGGCTTAGATAGTATTCAATTTGTTCTTTTTTGAGGATTTTTACAAGATTGCTTGTGCCACGAATTCCTGTTGGAAAGCCTGCTGTTAGTATGTAGGTTTTATTTAGATCCACTAGCTTTGCTTTAACAGTAGCCTTTATGGCATTTGATATAAGATCTATAAGCTCTTCGCTCTTAGCTATTAAAACCGCAGGTTCTATGCCCCAAACTATACATAAAGAATTCAACACCCTCTCGCTGTGAGCTACTGCTATGACAGGTACACTTGGTCTGTATCTAGCTATTTTAAGGGCTGACTGTCCGCTACTTGTAAGCGCAAAGATGGCCTGAGCGTTTAAATCCATAGCCAAAACCCCACTTGAGTGCATGATCTTTTCCGTGTCATTGCAAAACATAAAGCTGTCAAATTTGTTGTAAGGATAGTTTTTTTCGGTTTCTATGATGGTCTTGCTCATTATCTCAACTGCATTTGCAGGATCTATGCCAATGGCACTTTCCTCACTAAGCATAACTGCATCTGTGCCGTCTAAGACGGCATTTGCTACATCTGAGATCTCAGCCCTGGTGGCATTTTTGGTCTTTGTCAAGGAAAAAAGCATTTGAGTGGCAGTGATTACGGGCTTACTTGCTGAGTTTGCCTTGTGAATGATCTGCTTTTGTATATTTGGCACCTTATAATAAGGAACCTCTATACCTAAATCCCCCCTTGCTACCATTATACCATCGCTTGATGCTATAATCTCGTCTATGTTCTCCACAGCGTCAAATTTTTCAATCTTAGCAAAAATAGCAATCTCAGCCTCATTTTCAGCTAAAATTTTACGAACCTCAGCTATGTCGTGGGCATTTTGCACGAAGGATATGGCTAAAAAATCCACCTCATTTTCTATGCCCCAAAGTAGATCGTCTTTATCTTTTTGAGTAATAACATCTATATTTATCCTTGTGTTTGGAAAATTCACGCCCTTGTTTGAATTTAAAAAGCCATCATTTTGCACAACTGTTTTAATGATACTCGCACTAGTTTCAAGCACTTGCACTGAGATGCTTCCATCATAAAGATAAATTAGTTCATCTTTTTTAAGCATATCTAGGATTTCAGGATGATTTATGCTAAGCTTGTAATGATCCTCACTAAGCCTTTCTCCTATAATCTTTTCCTTATAAAAATCTATCCTATCTCCGCTTTTTAGCTCAAAGGGTTCTTTTAGCTCTGTGGTTCTTATTTTGGGTCCGCTTATATCTTGCAAGATACCAACTCTGACATTAAGCTCTCTTGCTACCTTGCGTATGCTTTGTAAATTTTTTTTGTGATACTCGTGTGAGCCATGGGAAAAATTCAAGCGAAAAACATTTGCACCGCTTTTCACCATAGCTCTTAAAACACTCTCATCCTCGCTTGCTGGTCCTACTGTGGCTACAATCTTTGTTCTTTTAAGCATTTTTTCCCTTTTTTAAGGGACATTTTAGCAAAATTTGGAAACAAAAAAAATACAAGCTACATCAACTCCTCGTAGAATTTATCCTCGTCAAATTTCACGCCTAAATACTTACAAATCTTTCTAGCATCTCTTCTTGCATTACCCAAACAGCTTGTAGCACCAGGACTTGGGGTCATATTAAAGATAATCCCATCTATTTCATTTATACTAGCCTCGCCTAGCATAATCTCTCCTTTTATCTTATCTATAACCTGAGGACGAACGCCGCCAAAGCCCTTGGCGTACTCTATATCACTGGCTTTTAGGCTAGGGACGATCTTTCGGACATTTTTTACAAAAAAGATTCTGTTAAAATATGGAATTTCAAAAAGATAGTTTGAAAGTATGTATTTTCCAACTGTTTCATCCTTCATCATACCAAATGTGATCTTGGCTATCTTGCTGTCAAATTTTAAGGTATAAAAAAACTCAGGCACAGATTTAAGTCCGTGATACCTTTCTAGTTTAGGTATAACAAGTGCTGTTGGACCAAAGCGCGTATTCATATCTAAGAGCATATCAGGATCTCCATGCAGTGCTGCGAAGGGAAGCTTTGGATTTTGCACTGTGTAAATTTTGCCACGAAGTAGCTTTTTCTTAGTCATATAAAAGCTACCAGCCACAGGCCAACAAGACTTATCAAGCCCTACTCCCATCTTGTGAGCTAGGTAAAGTGAGTGTGCTCCAGCATTTACAACAACAGCCTTTGCTACAAATTCCTCATAGCTTTTTGTGTAGATATGAAAGGCACCGTCTTTTTGTTCTATCTTATTTACCTCTTGATTATAGGTTACGAAGGTATTTTTGTTCTCCTTCATAGCATCTTCTATTAAACTCTCGCTCATCTTGCCAAAATCAACCGTAGTGTAGCTATCTCCCTCTAAGGCTCCCATAGCTACTACATTCTCAGATCTATCACCAGTGCCATCCTTGCTTAAAACAACCTTTGGTTCAAGCTCTTTGATTCTATGTTTATCAAAATACTGCAAGTAAGGATAAAGCTCCTTAAACTGCTCAAACCTACCCTTCATATACTCACACTCCTCATCCCCAACAGCCAAAGCCATCTTTTGATGAGAGTATACAAAGGTATTGCCCTCCTCTTTTTTAGCCACTGCATATCTAGCTACCATATCTGCATTAGGCTTTACCTTTCTTGCCTTTTCTATGGTGTAATTTGTCTCTATGTCGCCGCAGTGTATGGTTTGAGAATTGCTACTTGCACGAGAGTTAAGCGTAGCCGGTCCGTGATACTTTTCAATCAAGGCTATATTTTTAAGATCCGTATACCTTGCTAGCTCATAAAATAAAGCCGCACCCGAGATGCCAGCACCAATTACAACAACATCAAATTCCTTCATTTCTTCTCCTTAATCAAGTTTCAATCAGCTAAATAAAAGTTGTGAATTTTCCTCTATGATCTTCTTCATACCTCTAAAAACAAGAAGCTTATCATAAATAGCCCTATCAAAAAAATTTGCCAAAAACTGCCCATCCCCACCGGTAAAATAAAGCTTTCTATTTCTAGCAGCATTGTCAATAAGCAAATAAATTCCCTTAAAGGTGCCATAGCTTACAGCATCAACAGTTCTTTGAGGCAAGGCATCAAGGCTTATTTGGGTATTAAATTCACATTTTAATCTAAGAGAGATCTCAGCATAGGTTTTTCTATAATGAGCAAGCCCTGGCAAGATAAAGCCTCCAAGGTGCATATGATTTGAGATAACATCTACGCTAATGGCACTTCCTGCATCCACAACAACCCCATCAGCCACAGTATAGCAAGCTGCTACTCTATCAATGCCAAGACCTGAGTAAATGGTATCAAATTGAAAATAAGGCTCTAAATTTATGAAATTTCTTTTTGCAGCTGTGTGTTCTTTTAAGCCCTCATTTACGCTTATGTAAAAGATCTTTTCTTCGCTTTGAAAGCCTAAAAATTCTTCTACATTCATTGAGCTAAATTTTTGATCCTCCAAAAAATTAATACTAGAATTTCCTATATCACATAAAATCATAATAGTTTAATCCATCTTAGAGCCTTCACAGTTAAACCCTACTATAATAAATTCAAAATCTTATTAGAATAATAAAACTTACCTTCTTGCATAAAGGATTTTTCATTTACAGCGCCTTTGAGCCTAAAAACCTGTATCTTTTCTAAATTTAAATCACTTTTAATCAAATACCCAGTTTTTTCAAACACATATAAGTTTCCATCATAAACAGTGCTATCATTATATATTGCAAATTTAAATTTTCTTTCAGTTAGCTTATTTAAATTTAAATTTGTTTTGATAATGTTACCATTCTTAGCAAAAATAAAGATAAAATTATCAGCTAGGATCACAGTTCTAAGATCCTCATTCAAAGAAAAGGTCTCAGTAGGATTTACCACTACTATCTTCTTGCTAGTAGCTGCTATCATAGTATCTTCAATCACATCAAGATAGATGATATTATTAAAAAATTCCTCGCTTGAAACAAGCACATCTTTGATTATCCTTTGGCTTTGCCTATTTACTATAAGTAACTTTCCATCTAAACTTGGATAAACGATAATGCTTTCAAAAAAATGAGGAGAGGCTACCCTACTATCTTGGGCTGGTGCAGCAGCAAGGGTTTGGCTAAATTTAATGCCTAGGCTTCTATTTGCTAAGATGATAGTGTTATCAGCCAAAACAAGGGCCAAATCATCCCCACTTAAGGCAACGCTTAAAACAGCAGCGTCAAATTTATAAGAATAAAGCTCCTCGTTTTGAGTATCTAAGATCCTTAAATTTCCTTCCCTATCAGCTATTACAAACTCGTCTGCTTCGTGCCTTAAAAGCATCCAGCCCTTAGGCAAAGAAAAATTCTCAATCACCCCTAAGCCATCTAAAACCTGTCTATTTTTAAGCCTTGCGTAATTTAAATTTGTATCAATGATACCGGCTTTTAATTTTTTATCATAGCTTAATTTACCCTCTATCCTTTCAGGCTCAAAATACTGCCTCTTGGTCCCACAGCCAGCAAAGAGCAAAAGACACACAAAAAAAGTAAAAAGCCTTATCATTTAATGCCCTTATAATGCTTGAAATTATTGACTAGATCTTTAAGCTCAGAATTAAGAGGAATTTGAGCTAAGATTAGATCAGCCTCCTCGATCTTACCCTCCTTTAAAAGCTCATAAGCCTCCAAAATAAGCTTATACTCCTTTAAAAATTTAGAATCAGCCATAAAATTTGCATTTAATATCTCCTTAACCAAGGGATCAAGCTTTAAATTTAAGGCCTCTTGCAAGGCATTTGAATCCTCCAAAGACATCAAAAAGATGACATATAAGTTTGGATTATTTTTTTTAAGAAGCTCTAAATTCTCGCTATTGGTTGGATTATCAATTAGGCTCATAAAAAGATCATTATTCTTTGACACAGCAGCACTTTTAAAGGCACTACTTGCATAATAATAAATAATAAAAATTAAAAAAATGCCAAGCAAGGAAAGGATGATAAATTTGTATTTTCTAAAAAATCTTTCTCCTTTTATAAAATTTTCTATCATTTGCTCCTCAGCTCCTAAGCGGCTTTTAACAGCTTGTAGATTATCTTTTAAACTCATTGTCTATCCTTAAAATCAAATGGCTTATTGTAACATTAAAAAATTACAAATAATTTAAAAAATGATAATTTTATGTTATAATGATTTTTGAAATTTCAAAGAGGATAAACTGAGAAAATGAAGATCGACGGTGAATTATTAAACAAATTAGAAAAATTAAGTGCTATAATTATCCAAGATGACAAAAGGGCTCAGATTAAGGATCAGCTTAGTGAGATCGTGGGCTTTGTTGAGGTGCTAAATGAGCTTGATCTTAAAGAGCTTAAAGCAAATTTAGAGACAAAAAAGCTTCCTTTTAGAAAGGATGAGCCTAAAAGCTCTGAGGTAATCGAGGCTCTTTTAAAGCACTCTCCTGCTCAAAAGGAGCATTTTTTTTTGGTGCCAAAGATTATAGAGTAAGGAAGAGATGATGAATCTTTATTGGTTTGACATACTAATACTTGCCTTTACCTTTCTTTTAGGTTTAAGGGGCATAATCAGCGGACTTGTGAAGGAAGTTTTTGGGCTTTTGGGCATCATAGGTGGTGTCTTACTTGCTTCTAGATATTCTCAAACAGTAGGTCAGCTTATAGATAGTAAAATTTATAAGATCGCAAACGATGATCTTATGCTCTTTGCTGGCTTTCTTGTAATCCTAATCATCTTTTGGATACTTTGCTTACTTATGGGGCTTTTATTATCAAAGCTAGTTACTATGAGTGGGCTTGGCTTTTTAAACCGCTTGGGTGGCTTTTTGTTTGGATGTGCTAAGATCTTTTTAATCTTTGCCATACTCATCTTTTGCATAGGAAGATTTAGCTATTTTGACGAGCAGCTTGATAAATACACCCAAGGAAGCTTCATCTTACCCACACTCAAAAAGGCAGGTGCCTTTATAATGAATAACCCCTCAGTTAAAAAGGGCATAGATGAGACCATAAATAGCTTTGATCTAGAAAGCAAAGAGCTAGAAAACACAGCTGAAAACAACACTACACACTAAAAGGAGAAAAAATGTTTATAGAAAATATGGAGTATGATGTGCTTTTGGAGAAATTTAAGAAAATTCTCAAAGAAAGCGGACTTAAATACACAAGACAAAGGGAGGTTGTGCTTAAAATACTCTATCATAGCGATATGCACTATACCCCAGAAGCCTTGTATTTGGAAGTTAAAAAAAGAGAACCCGATTTAAATATAGGCATAGCCACAGTTTATCGAACCTTGAATTTGCTTGAAGAATCAGAAATGGTAACATCTCTTAGCTTTGGAGCTGCTGGGAAAAAATTTGAGCTTGCAAACAAGCCTCACCACGACCACTTGATTTGTAAAAACTGCGGCAAGATCGTTGAATTTGAAAACTCCATAGTAGAAAGACAACAAGCCCTAATCGCAAAGGAACATAAATTCAAGCTCACAGGACATTTGATGCAACTTTATGGCATTTGCGAAACTTGCAACAACCAAGGCAAAGTGAAATTTTAATGTTTCAAAGCCAGCTCGAACAGCAAAAAATCATTAAGGCGAACGAATTTCGCAGTGCCGGAATCAACCCTTATCCGCATTTTTTAAGCAAGGAAATAAGCATTGCCAAATTTCGCGAAAAATTCAGCTATATAAAAGACAGCGAAATAAAACGCGATGAAAGCGTGAATTTAAGCCTAGCAGGACGGCTTAAACTGCTTAGGGTGGCTGGCAAATCGACCTTTGCAAATATCGAGGATGAAAGCGGCTCACTTCAAATCTATTTTAACAAAGACGCGCTCGGAGATGAATTTTACACGCTCGTTAAAAAGAATTTAGAAGTTGGCGACATAGTTTTAGCAATAGGCTATCCTTTCGTAACGAACACAGGCGAATTTAGCCTGCATTTAAGGGAGTTAAAACTTGCTGCAAAGGCTATCACGCCTTTGCCTGAGAAGTTTCACGGGCTTAGCGACATTGAGACAAGATACCGCAAAAGATATTTAGATATGATTATGAATGGCGACATTCGCCGCGATTTTGCCTTGCGTTCGCGTATAGTAAGCCTTGTGCGTAAATTTTTTGAAGACAAAGGCTTTTTAGAAGTGGAAACGCCTATGATGCACCCCATTGCAGGTGGTGCAAACGCAAAGCCTTTCATCACTCATCACAATGCACTTGGGGTTGATAGATATTTGCGAATCGCCCCTGAGCTTCATTTAAAGCGTCTCATCGTAGGGGGCTTTGAGGCTGTTTTTGAGATAAATCGCTGCTTTCGCAACGAGGGTATGGATTTGACGCATAACCCTGAATTTACCACGATTGAGTTTTACTGGGCTTATCATAATTATAAGGATTTAATGGATTTAACGGAGAATTTATTACAAATTCTGCTTAAAGAGCTGAATTTAGGGCAGATTTTGGAATTTGATGGGCTTAAAATCGATTTTTCAAAGCCATTTGAGCGAATTTCTTATCAAAATGCCTTGATTAAGTATGGCAATTTAGATGAAAATTTGATAAATGACAAAGAAAGGATTTTAGCAAAATTAAAAAGCGAGGGCGTTGAGGTGAATGAAAGCCTTGATTTAGGGCATTTACAAGCCGAGCTTTTTGACACATTCGTGGAGGATAAGCTAGTTAATCCCACCTTTATCACGGATTTTCCCATTTCAATTAGCCCACTTTCACGCAGAAGCGAGGCAAATGCTGAAATAGCCGAAAGGTTTGAGCTTTTCATAGCTGGCAAAGAGCTAGCAAATGGCTTTAATGAGCTAAACGACCCACTGGATCAATATGAGCGTTTTAAAAAGCAAGTGGAGGCAAAGCGTGCTGGCGATGAGGAAGCTTGCGAGATGGATGAGGACTTTGTAAATGCCCTTGCCTACGCGATGCCACCAACAGCAGGCGAGGGCATAGGCATAGATAGGCTTGTGATGCTACTTTTGGGTAAAAAATCCATTCGCGATGTGATTTTATTCCCAGCTATGCGCCCTTTAAAGAGCGAGCAAGGCGAAAATTCAGCAAAAGCCTTGAATTTCAATGAGAATTTAAGTGAGAATTCAGCAAAAAATTCAAGCAAAAACGAAAATTTTAAAGAAAATTTGGCACAAAAAAAGGAGTAAAAATGAGTTTAGAAAACTTTGATAAAGAAATTTATGAGTTAACAAACAAAGAGTGGCAAAGGCAGTGTAATTACCTAGAAATGATAGCTAGCGAGAATTTTACCCTACCCGAAGTTATGGAGGTAGCAGGTTCTGTGCTTACAAATAAATATGCCGAGGGCTATCCGCAAAAAAGATATTATGGAGGCTGTGAATTTGTCGATGAGATAGAAAGCCTTGCCATTGAGCGTTGCAAGAAATTATTTGAGTGCAAGTTCGCAAATGTGCAACCAAATTCAGGCTCGCAGGCAAATCAAGGCGTTTATATGGCTTTGCTAAATAGGGGCGATAAGATTTTGGGTATGGATTTAAGCAACGGCGGACACCTAACCCACGGCGCAAAGGTAAATGCCTCGGGCAAGATTTATGAGAGCTTTTCTTATGGGGTAGAGCTTGATGGGCGTATAAATTACGAAAAGGTGCGTGAAATCGCACATATAGTAAAGCCCAAAATGATAGTATGTGGGGCAAGTGCTTATGCGAGAATAATAGACTTTGCCAAATTTAGAGAAATCGCAGATGAGGTGGGCGCTTACTTGTTTGCCGACATAGCCCATATAGCAGGGCTTGTAGCGGGCGGGGTGCATCCAAGTCCTTTTCCACACGCTCACATTGTAAGCTCGACAACGCATAAAACCTTGAGGGGACCTCGTGGGGGCATTATAATGACCAATGATGAGGAAATTGCTAAAAAGATAAACTCAGCCATTTTTCCTGGAATTCAAGGCGGACCCCTAATGCACATCATCGCGGCAAAGGCGGTTGGCTTTAAGTATAATCTAAGCGAGGAATGGAAAAGCTATGCTACGCAGGTTGTTAAAAACGCTCAAAGCCTTGCTAAAACGCTAATTTCAAGGGGCTATAAGCTAGTAAGCGAAGGCACGGATAATCATTTGGTTTTAATGAGCTTTTTAGATAAAGAATTTAGCGGAAAAGAAGCGGATTTGGCACTTGAAAATGCGGGCATTACGGCAAATAAAAACACGGTGCCGGGCGAAACCCGCTCTCCCTTTGTAACAAGCGGATTAAGGCTTGGCACTCCAGCCCTTACTGCAAGGGGCTTTAAGGAAAAAGAGCTTGAATTTGTGGCACATAAAATCGCAAATGTTTTGGACGACATAAAAAATGAAAATTTGCAAAGTGAAATAAAAGCCGAGCTTAAAGAGCTTGCAAGCAAATTTATCATCTATGAAAGGGCTATGTTTTGAGGGTTTTGGCTTTAAATTTTTATTTTAAGTTTTTGTTAAAATTCATAAGTTTGCCCAATTTAAATAATAGATCTTTGGTGAAATTTAAAAATTACACAAGGCTTCAAAAGAATGAGGTGTTTTTGAATTTTATAAACAAGAAAGACAAAAAAATAGCCACATTTTTAAGAACATTAAACAATCAGTTTTGTTGTGAATTTATGCAAAACATAAATTCAGCCACAAAAATCTTGCACAAGGTAAGATATTTTAAAGCTTATAATATTTTAAACAAGATAAAAGGATTTAGTTTTGATACCGTCTAACGAGCTTGCACTTATTAAAATGGTGAGCGATCATTATTACATCAAAAAAGATAAGATAGTAAATAAATTTACTTATAGAGGAAGGTATTTTTTTGATCGCTTTGAAAGGGTTAGTGCCACCTTGAATTCTATGCTAATTAGAGATCATTTTGATCGCAAGATCATTATAGCCCACGATCTGCTTGGAAGAAACGGCATAGTTGAGAACATAGTTTTTGATTATAATGGCTTTAATGCCGATAGATTTTGGCACAGAGCCCAGCTTGTTTTAAGAGAAGAGGGCTTTATGAATTTTACTGCTTACAAGACAAAAACAAGGGGACATTTGCACCTCTACATACACAAGGGACATACCACCTTCAACGAAGGCTGTCAGCTTGCAAGTAAGCTGTCTATGCTCTTTGCTAGCAAGATGCCTGTTGAGTGGAGAGCCTTTCCTACCATTAATTTACCAAAAGAGTATAACATAATGGCACTTCCTTATGAGGTTTTCAAAAAAGAACGAGGCTCAGCTTGGTCTAAGCATATGTAAAAGGAGAGAGGATGCAAGATAAGAATAATTTTGATGATTTGATTTTAGGCAAGAGCAACAAAAGCGAAAAGATAAAAAAGATACTTTTAAGGGTAATAGCCTTAGTTATATTATTTTTAGTGGTGATGATAGTTATGAAGCTTATAAATAGCGGAGAGGAAAGACCCTCTCAAACGCTTTTCCCACCAGAGCCTGGCTCAGATACAGGCTTTCAAGACATACCTGTGATGGATAATGCAACCGAGCTTGATGATTTTGCTAGACTAAGACAGATAATGCAAGGAGGAGATGATAGCGTGTCCCTTGAAGACAATCAAACAAGCAGTTTTGTTGCCCCCTTGCCTCAAGAACCTGTGGCCACTCCAAAGCCTCAAGCAGATCCAAAACCTGAGTCAAAGCCAGCTGTGGCTACTCCACAAGTAGCTACACCAAAACCTGAGTCAAAGCCGGTTGTTGCACCACAAGTAGCCACCCCAAAGCCACCTGTGGCTACTCCAAAGCCTGAGCCAAAACCTGAATCAAAGCCAGTAGCTTCTCAAAAACCAGCTCCTACGAATCCAGAAAAGCTCTTTGAAGGAGCAAATCTTTCAGATCAAAAGCTAAGTGCTGGTTCTTACATACAGATCTTTTCGGTTTCAAATTTTGATCCCAAATCAAGAGAGTTGGCCCTCATAGAACAAAACGGCTACAAATACAAGCTTTACAAGACCAAGCTAAACGACAAGGACATCACAAGGGTGCTTGTAGGACCCTTTACAAAGGATGAGTTGCAAAACGAGCTTAAAAAGGTGCAAGAAAAGATAAAAAAAGAAGCCTTTGTCTTTCAGGTAAAATGAAAATGTGCTGAATTTACTTTGAATTTTGCTGAATTTAGCGAAAATTCAGGGTAAATGCTTGAATTTAAAAGGGCGAATTTGCTTTGAATTAAATCAAATTCAAAGAATGTTTGAATTTAAAGCTGACTTTGCTTTGAATTTATGCTTTGGAAAACGCAAAAGCCCCCTCACTTTTGCTTCGTGCTACGCGTCTTGCAACCCGCCCTTGCGGAGAGGGGTTGGGGTGGGTAAGTTTTGTTTAAATTTCTAAAAAAATCACAAGGCAGGCTCGTCTTTCGGCGATAAATTGATTTTAGCGAACTCGGCAGACCGCTGTCGCTTTTAGTCTAGCCTTCGTCCGCTAAAATCAATTTCTCACTCGAAATACTGCACCTTTGATTTGATTTAACTGAAAATTCAGGCTTTTGCCTGAATTTTAGCTGTAATTTTGAGTAAATTTGTGAATTTTTTTAGTATAAAAACCCCCTCCCTTGCGGAGGGGGTTGGGGGTGGGTATCAAGGCGTGAGCCTTGAAAGTGGCGACAAAAAATGCTTACCGCAAAAACAAAGTGTTCTGCTTGCAGTTGCGAGTGTGTAGCACGAAGCAAAAAAATGAATCGAAACTCTTTGATCCGAGCTAAAAAATCACTCTCAAGCGATTAAGGCTCGTTCAAAGGCAACCCAAATTTGAAACTTTGTTTTTGCCACAAGTGTTGCAAAAATAACCTTTGAATTTGTGGATTGTTTCGCTATGTTCGCAACCAGCCCTGTGGGCATTTGCAAGGTAAAGCCTAGCATATTTAAAAACGAAAGTGTCAAAATGAAAGCCTTTGCTGTATTTGGAAATCCAATTTCTCACTCGCTCTCGCCACGCATACACAACAATGCCATAAAAAAGTTGAATTTAAATGCCTTTTATGGCCGTTTTCATCTCACAAATGCAAATGATTTAAGAGAAAGTATTTTTAAGCTAGGATTAAGAGGGGCAAATATAACTCTGCCTTTCAAAGAAGAAGCCTTAAAAATAGCGGATTTTAAGGACAAGATGGCTTTAAATATAGGCTCGGCAAATACCTTGCTTGTAAGAGACTCTAAAATTCACGCATATAATACTGATGGCATAGGCTTTTTGCAAGCAATTGCTGAATTTAAGGAGCTTAAAAGTGCTTTGATCTTGGGTGCTGGAGGCACGGCAAGGGCCTTGGCTTTTGTTTTGGCACAAAATGGCATAAAAGTAAGCATAGCAAATCGCAGTATGGGGTCTTTAAAGCATTTTGCACATTATAAAACCGCTCTTTATGAAGATTTGCTTGAAAATTTAGATAAAAATTCAAGCAAAAAAAATAACGAGCTTTTAAGCAAAAATCTAAATAAAATTCTTGGCACAAATGCCTTTGATCTAATCATAAACACGACCTCAGCAGGACTTAAAGATGAGAATTTGCCCTGCGATGAGCAGCTTTTAAAAGCACTTTTAAGCAAGGCAAAATATGCCTTTGAGGTGATTTATGGTAAACAAACTCCATTTTTGCATCTTGCACACTCGTTTAAAATACCTTGCAAGGACGGAGCGGAAATGCTTTTATGGCAGGGCGTTTTTGCCTTTGAGTTGTTTTTTGATCTTTACAAAAATGAGATTTTTGATTTAGATTCTAAACTCTTTAAAAATTCAAAAACCAGTTTAAATTCAAGCTTAAAAAATTCAACACATTCAAAAAGCTCACACAATTTAAATTCTAAAAATTCAAAGAATTTAAAACTAAGAAGGCTCATTTTTAATGCTATGAGCGAGGCCTTGAATTTAAAAGTTTAGATTACAAAACTTTCTCATTTAAACCTTGACAAGCAAGGCTAGTTCTTGGAAAATCTTAACAAGTAACTTTTGCTTAAACATTTAGCCTTGAATATACTCTTTTTTAAAAGAATTAATCTAAGAAGTTTTGTGAAACAAAATCAACACTGTTTTTAAAAAAGTCTTTTTTAAAAGATCTTGGGCCTTATTCTAAATTTAACAAATTATGTAAAGACCTACCTTATGAAGACTTTGCTTTGCTACATTTATAAGCAACTTGATGCTAAGTTTGTGAATTTATTTGTGAGCTTCTATGAATTTGAAAGATTTGGCTTTATGTGAATTATAAAACACTCAAAATAGCTTACAAATTTTAATTTTGCGTGAATTTACTTTGACAAAAACCTAGTCTTGCATTTTTTGTATTTAGCCTTTTGCATATCTTGTGCCTTGAATTTTTTACGACAAAGTTAGGCAAAACCTAAATTTTAGCTTTTCTTAAAGGAAAATTCGAGACAGTTTAATTTGACACAAGATCATTTTTAAAGTATAAAAAACAAAATAAAAAACAAGTATATGACACATTCTCAAATTTAAAAGATATAATTTAAGGAATTACGAAGTATTTTTTACTTAGCCTCCAACCCCTCCTTTGCAAGAATTGATTTAGGGGCTAAAAACGCTCATCTTTGTCAAAGCTCAAAACAAAATTGTGTGTAAAAGTAAATTCACATTTTAATAGCCAAAGAATGTGAAAAAATCTCAGCGGTGAGATTGAAGTTGATGAGAGTATTTTTGCAACACTAGGCTAGTAACTGCAAAGCAAAAGGGACAAAAAGAATAAAGCGTGGACATGGGGGCTTGTCGCAAAAGTCTTTACTTTGTGCTACTCGTATTGTAGCTGCAAACAAAAGGCTTGCTAGACACTAGATTAGCGTTTATACGCAAGTAATATTGTTCTAGCAAGGAGCTTTTGCCGTAAGATTCTAGCAATTTGCAAGAATCTATCATTTATAGCGATACTTGCAAAGCCTATGATTAACTTATAAATTCTTTACTTAGCTCGTGTCTTTGCAAGAAGGTGCTAAAGCATGGGGTAGTGTTAAGCATTCTAAAAATTAGTTTAGTTTAACTAAGAAACACATAAATTCAAGTGTGAATTTGTTTGTTTCTTACTCTTTTAACTGTGTAGTAGAAGAGCTTTTACCAAGCATAAACTTGCTAAATCCAAAGAAAGCAAAAAATTTTTATGTTTCACTTACAAAAACAGAATGTAAATACAACACGAAAATTCAAGATCAAGCTTTGTATAAAATCTTATTAAAAATGATAAGGCAAAATCCGCTTAAGCTAGATTAAGCCTTATTAAAATAGCTTAGGAAAAATCCTAGCTAATTTTAGCTAAGAGTAATGGCTCAATTAAACTTAACAGAATTTTTTCTTATCAATTTCAGTAAATTTTGACGAGAATTTTGTCCTAAAATTTTCATCTTAATTCAGTTTTTTTATAAATGAAGCACGAAATTTCCTCTTTTAGCCATATAAATTCAACAAGTGTCAACTTCGCAAGCCCCCTTTTGCTTGCAGTTGCAAGATGAGTATCACAAAGCAAAAACATAGATGTCTTTTTTCCAGCCCAACGCCCACATTTTCCACGCACTCTTTTTGCCACAAAGTAGCTCTCATCAACTTCAATCTCAGCACTCATTTTCTAAAAAAACTTCGTGTTGCTGATTTTTCACACTCTTTGGCTATTAAAATGCGAATTTCTTGCATAATTGCATTCATACAAACACGAGAAATTTTGCACATTTTGGCGATTTTTCGCCTCTAAATCAAGGACCTCTTGCAAAGGGACAAGAGGATTAACGAAGTAAAAAATACTTCAAAATTGCCATAAATTTTTTAAGACAATTAGGGGAATATATCATATACTTGTTTTTCATTGAACTCTTTATACTTTAAAATGATCTTGTATCAAATTAAATTGAGTCTAAAATGATAAGGCACAATCCGCTGAAGCTAGACTAAGCCTTATTAAAAAAATAGCTTAGTGAAAATCCTAGCTAATTTTAGCTAAAAGTATAAATTCCCGTAAAAATATTAACTCAGCCCTTAAACCACTCAGTAAGCTTGTCAAAAAAGCCCTTTTGTTCCTCATTTAAGCCCTCTTCATTAATGCCAAAGCTCTTATTTAGCCTTTGTAATAAATCTTTTTGTTCCTCGTTTATCCTTTGTGGGAATTTTATGTCTATTTGAACTATTTGCCTTCCTCTTCTTTGGCTGTGTAAGTCCTTAATACCTTCATTTTCAAGCACAAATCTATCCCCACTTTTTGCTCCTAAGGGAAGCTGCAAGAAGGCGTGGGATCTAAGAGTTGGCACCTTGATTTTTTCTCCAAGTGCAACCTGGGTAAAAAAGATAGGAAATTCTATATAGACATCTTGTCCGTCTCTTACGAAAAACTCATCATTTGCTACCTCTATGCGAACAAGTAGATCCCCCCTACTTCCATCTTTTAGCACATTTCCCCTGCCACTTACCCTTAAACTCATACCCTCATCTATGCCCTCAGGAACTTGCACCTCAACACTTTCTTTAAGCTCCTCGTGTCCCTTGCCCTTGCACTGGGTGCATTTTTCTTTTATGATCTGTCCCTTGCCTAGACACTCAGGACAAGTTTGCACAAAGGTCATAAAGCCTCTGCTAACCCCTACTTGCCCCTTGCCCTTGCACTGATGACAAGTTGTTAATGCTCCATCCTTTGAGCCTGAGCCCTTACAAGCCTTGCAAGAGCTTTTATAGCTAAAATCAACAGTCTTCTTGCATCCAAAAATGGCTTCTTTGAAGCTTAAATTGAGCATTACAGCCAAATTTGCCTTGTAGCTATCTTGGGTACTACTTTTTTTAGAGCTACTCCCAAAGCCTCCCCCAAAAAAGCTTGAAAAAATATCGCCCAGATCAAAGTCCTCAAAGCCCCCAAAGCCACCTGAATTTTTAAGTCCATCTCGTCCGTATCTATCATAAATTGCTCTTTTTTCATCATCGCTTAAAACCTCGTAAGCTTCGTTTATGAGCTTGAATTTAGCCTCGGCATTGGCATCTCCTTGGTTGCGATCAGGATGGAATTCAAGGGCAAGTTTTCTATAAGCCTTTTTTATACTTTGTTTATCTGCATCCCTTGAAATTTCTAAGAGCTCATAATAATCTATATCCACTTAACTTCCTTTGTCCTAGCTAAAATAAAGAATTATTTTACCAAATTTTGTAAATCTTAGGTTAAATTCACTTAATTTTGTTACAATTGCAAGGATTAACTTTAAAAAAGGACAAAAATTATGATTAATGTATTGATGATAGAGGATGATGCTGATTTTGCTACCTTGCTTTCAGAGTATTTGGCTCAGTTTAATATTAAAATAACAAACTACGAAGATCCTTATCTAAAAATCGATGCAAACATAGCAAACTATGACTGCTTAATCCTAGATCTAACCCTACCAGGACTTGATGGGCTTGAGGTGTGTAGAGAGCTTAGAGCAAAAAGTGATATTCCCATCATTATCTCCTCAGCCAGAGGGGATCTAAGCGACAAGGTAGTGGGACTTCAAATTGGTGCTGATGATTATCTAGCAAAGCCTTATGATCCAAGGGAGATGTATGCAAGGATTATGAGTTTGATTCGCCGCTCTAAGAAAAATGCTGAAAATAACGCAACTTCTAGCTCTGAAAGTTCTTTTAAGGTGGATGAAAAAAGACACGAGATAAGCTACAAGGGTAGGGTTTTAACCCTAACCCCAGCTGAGTATGAGATTCTAGATTATCTTATCTCCCAACACGGCTTTTCAATATCAAGAGAGCAGCTTACCAAGCATTGCAAAAGCTTAAAGGACGGAAATTCTAAGAGCTTAGATGTTATCATTGGTCGTTTAAGATCAAAGATCGATGATAATTCCAAGTCCCCAAGACACATAGTAGCTGTTAGGGGTATAGGGTATAAGCTCATAGGATGAGATATTATTCCATTCGCTTTAAGATTAGCGTTTTATTTGCCATTGTTTTTGCCCTAATTGCTGCCTTGTTTATTATTTGTATTAATCTAGCCATTGATTCAAGCCATCAAGAACAAAATGAATACAATGAAAAAATGGTAAATCAACTTCTTAGCACCTACAGCTCAAACAACAAGATCGATGTGGTAGAGTATTTAGACAGCAGAGGCTTTAATGTGATCAAGGATCAAGCTCTAATTAAAAGGATCAAAGAGGATGGCAAGGAGCTTTTTAGGCTTGAAACGAATTTGTCGGTTTTTTCTTCTATTTCCTACCGAGATGCTGTGCTTTTAAGGATAGAAAATCAAGACTATGATCTGCTTTTAACCACAAAGAAAAAGACCATGTCCTTTGAGGTGATCTTGTTTGGCTTTTTGCTTTCCTTGTTTATCACCTTGCTTTTGTATCTATCCATAATACGTTCTTTAAATCCACTTGAAAGGCTAAGAAGACAAATTGCCAAGACTATGAGCGGAGAGGACTTTCATCCCAGTGAATACACAAACGATGAGATAGGAGAAATAGCCACAGAATTCTTAATCACCCTTAAAAAGATGAAAGAGCTTATAGAATCAAGACAGCTTTTTTTACGCACCATTATGCACGAGTTTAAAACCCCCATAGGCAAGGGCAGGATAGTAGCTGAAATGGTAAAAGAAGAAAAGCAAAAAAAGAGGCTAATTACCATCTTTAAAAGGCTTAATGCTTTGATTGATGAAAGTGCTAAAATAGAAAGCTTGTTTTCAAAAAACTACAAGCTAAACATTCGCCCTTATAGCTTTAATGAGATCTTGGCTAAGGCTAAAAAACTACTTCTTGATGGGGAATTTGATAAAAACATCATCATCAAAAAAAATGACAATCCTTTCTTCAATGTAGATCTTGACATCTTTGCCTTGGTGCTTAAAAATTTAATAGACAATGCCCTTAAATACTCAGACGATGGGCTTTGCCTCATAGAATGCTTTGAAAACTGTATATACATTAAAAACAAGGGCAGAGCTTTGAAGTATGATTATAAGGAGTATGTAAAGGCCTTTGTCAGAGATAAGGATAATAGCGTAGAGGGTATGGGGCTAGGACTTTACATAGTGGATAAGACCTGTAAGAGTCATAATTTTGATCTAAGTTATAGCTATGTTGATTCTTTACACTCCTTCAAAATAACTACCCCCCCCCCCTTATCTACCAAAAACAAAAGCATTTTTTAAGAAAAAACAGTGAGTAAAAAAACCAGCGAAAAATTCAACGAACTAGTAGCAAGCTTTGCAAGCCTACCAACCATAGGTAAGAAAACAGCCATTCGCCTAGCCTATTTTGTGAGTAAAAATCACCTCTTAGGCACCAAACTAGCCCAAGACATAGAAAATGCCATTCGTTTCATCAAGCCTTGCAGTAAATGTGGGGCACTAAGCGAGAATGAGTGTTGTGAAATTTGCAGCGATGAGGACAGGCAAAGAGCTGTTCTTTGTGTGGTAGAAAGTGCAAGGGATGTTTTGATCTTAGAAGAAAGTGGAAGCTTTAATGGGCTTTATTTTGTGCTTGATGAGTTAAGTGATGAAAAGCTAACCAAACTGCGTGTGATGATAGCTGAATTTGGGGTTAAGGAGCTAATCTTTGCCTTCACGCATTCTGTGAATGCTGATGCAATGAGCTTTTTTGTTGAAGATAAACTCAAAGATATGAATTTGGAGTTTAGCAAGATAGCCCAAGGCATTCCAAGTGGGGTGCATTTAGAAAATGTAGATCTCATCTCCTTGCATAAGGCTATGGTTTTTCGCACGAAGTTAAAGTGAGTTTATTTAAAACTTGCTAATTTTAGCCATTTACTCCACAAGCTCATTGACAAAAAAATTTTAGGCTCAAGATACTTTAATAGGATTTTCTTTTATTAATTTCAGTAAATTTTGATGATAATTGTGTCCCAAATTTTTAGTATTGTATATAAATTCTATTTCTTTGAAATGAAACACAAAATTTTCTTTTTTTAACTATTAAATTTAGCTAAACGAAACTTCGCAAATCCCTAGAAAGTATCTATGCCGTTGATATGATTTCGTCCGTTCGCAAACTCGTTTTTAGAGTGTTTTACAAAATCTTGTGCTTTTACTCCGCAAAGAAACGAGTGAGTAACATGAAGTAAAAATCCACCAAACCATCATAAGCTTTGAAGCCCTACTGTAAATTTCACTTTCTTTAAGCTTTGCAAGGTCCCTTATGATAAGCAATAGCCTTTTGATAGAGTAAGTATTTGAGTGTATAAACATAGCCGTTGCGTTTTAGCATCACTTCTTGCAAGGTTACGAGTGTGTAGCACGAAGTAAAAACACGGACATTTTCTTGTCAGCCCCACGCCCACGCTTTCCACGCATCCTTTTTGCCCCTTCTGCTAGCAGTTGCAAGACGAAACGAAGTAAAAAATAATTCTCATCAACTTCGATTTAACCACTCATCTTGCTGATTTTTTCGCACTCTTTGGCTATTAAAATGCGAATTTCACGCAAAATTCTATTCACACAAGGACGAGAAATTTTGCAAATTTCTGCGATTTTTTTCGCCTCTAAATCAAGGCTTCTTGCAAAGAGATGTGCCGAAGGGCTAATTAAAAATATCTTAAAATTTCCTTTACATTTAGCGAAATTCGCAAACAGATCTTTGATTTTCATAGGACTTAGCTTAAAAACCCTTTGGTTTAAGTTTAATTCAGCCTTTTAAAAAACTTCGTTTGTCAAAGAAATTATATTTTCTACAAAAGTGATTTTTCACAAAAAAGCGACACTTTGCCAAAAAACTTCTCTTTTTAAAGAGGCCTTTGTTTGAGATGCTTTGTAATGCTTAGTTATGATAGAGGAATAATTAGATCTTTTTCAAGGCTTAGTGTAACAAAATTTATTTCTTATTTTGCTTTGAAATTGGCTTTTTTCAATGCTTTTTAAAAAGATTTTATTTTATCAAAGGCTCAAGACACTTTAATTTGATACAAATCCTATTAAAGTATTTTAGCCAAAATCAATTATAAAAGCACCTAAAATCCTTCAAAGCTACTTAAAGCTAGACATTAACCTCACTCTTGCTTACCCTTAATGAGCCTTTGCAATCTTTGTTTGTTTTCCTCAAAAAAGCTTTCAAAGCTTTTTTCTTCTTTTTTAATGGGTGTTTTTTGCTCTTCTTTTATGTCTGTGCTTTCTAGGATGATGTTTGAATTTCCTATGATCATTACAAAACGTTTTAAGCCGTATTCTAAGATGATGAATTGATTGTGTCTGTCAAGGGGTCTTTGAAAGATGATTCTAAAATCCTTGTTTGAAGTAGCACCTCGTCTGGTAAGTCTTTTATTAAGCATCCAAAGTGCGATAAGAAGCAAAAATAAAAGCAAGATAACAATAATATAATTTGTATAATCAAAGCCCTCTATCTTGGCTTCTTGTTCTTGTCTAAGTGGCAAGGTGCTTGATATAACCGCTGTTTGAGGCAAGGCTCTTATCATAAGTCCTGTTTTATCATTTATAAGACTTAGATCAATCTTTGCCTCGCTTTTAGCCTCAAACATAATGACGGTTTTGTTTTTAGAAGGAGAAATGAGCATCTTGCTAAGTAGGCTTGAGTTGATGTTTTTTACTTCTTCTTTTGAGTAATTAAGATTATTTAGTGTGATAAGTAGCTCATTTTTGCTTCTTTTTTGATCTATTTGCCCCTCATAAACTCCATCAAAAGATAGGGTTATGTTGACACTGTTGGCATTGTTACTGTGAATTTTGTAGTCTATGATATTTAGTGCAAAAAGGGGCAAGGCTAGAAAAAGAAGCACATAAAATTTCATTAAACTTCTTTTTTAAAATACTGCAAAACTGTTTTAGAATCTAAAATTTCATTGATACGAATGGCTAAATTTCTCTCATACACCATCACCTCTCCCTTGCCAAAGATGCGTCTGTTTATATAAAGCTCAACGCTTTCTCCTGCTGGCTTTTCAAGATCTATAACAGAACCAACCTCTAATTTCAACAAGGAAGCCACAGACATAGTAGTAGTGCCAAGTTCGCTAACAAATTCAACAGTAATATCAAGTATATCCTCATAGGTCTCAATGAGACCCATATGGTTACCATATTCGTTTAATTGCTCACTCATATCTTTTTATAGCCCACTCTAAAAGAAAAAGAACCAGACTCATAGGCTACTTCACTGTCTAGCTTGAAATTTGCAAAGTCTATTCTGCCTAGGTATTCAGGTATGCCAAGTTTATAGTTTTCTCCCTTTTCATTTAGCTTGATCTTTGCATAACCTATGATCTGATTAGCAAATTCCTTGGATAAATCGCACCAATCATCCTCATTAAGAACCACATCTTGCAAATAAACCTCCTGATAGGTCTCAAAGGCTTCTTTTGGAAAAAAAAGATAAAAATTAAACTCGCCCTCGTCCTTACTTGTAAGAGGTATGGCCGAGCCGTAAAGCTCACCGCTTAACTTCTCTTTTGTCTTAACAAGCTTACACTGTAAAATTTCCTCAAAAAAATGCTTAACGGACTGTTCTATAATATTAAACATTCCCCTCTCCTCAAAGTATTTTGTATATTATATTAAAAAATAAAAAATATTTTAAGCTAAATTCAAAAAATCTCATCAAGCCTAGCCAATACCTCACTTAACTTCCCACTCTCAAAGGCTTGCACGAGGCTTGTGCCAACTATGGCTCCGTCTGCTATCTTTTGACATTCCTTCACATCAGATCTTGTTTTTACTCCAAAGCCCACAAAAATGGGCAAGTTTGTAAGCTTTTTAAGCTCTGTAATTAGGCTTTGAAGCCTTTGATGTTCTATTTGATTGCCCCCTGTGATGCCTATGCTTGCAAGTGCATATACAAAGCCAGATGCCCTACTTAAAATCTTTTTAAGCCTTTGCTTGTCTGTGGTTACGCTTACAAGGGGGATGAGGGCAAGTTTTGCCCTTTGACACTCTTTAAAAAGGGCTTCATTTTCCTCAAAGGGCAGTTCAGGCACGATTAAACCGCTAACTCCAACGCTTTTTGCCATTTTAACGAATTTTTCAAGCCCATAAGAAAAAATGAGATTATAATACACCAAAAGCACCAAGGTTTTGCTTGTTTTAATGCCTTTTAAAAGCTCAAATACCTTGTGAATGTCTGTTCCTTCCTCCATAGCCTTTCTAGCTGCCTCAAAGATCACAGCCCCATCAGCGATAGGATCAGAATAAGGAATGCCTATTTCTAAAATGTCAAGCTTACTCTCATCTAAATGCTCTAAAAATTCACGCGTCAAGCTTAAATTTGGATAGCCAGCGACTATGTAGCCTACATTTGCCTTGCCTTTGAAATGAAAATCACCCATAAATCTTTCCTTTCTCATAGTGTTGTATGGTGTGAATGTCCTTATCTCCACGGCCTGAGACATTTACAAGCACCCTTGTGTCCTTTTTCACACGAAGTTTTGACAAATAAGCAAGAGCGTGTGCACTTTCAATGGCAGGTATGATGCCCTCTTTCTCGCAAAGTAGCTTTAAGGCCTCAACGCACTCATCATCGCTAATGGCATAGTACTCAACCCTTTTTGTGTCGTGCAAATGTGCATGAAAAGGACCAACACCAGGATAATCAAGCCCAGCAGATATGCTATGCACGCTTAAAATGTTGCCAAGGCTGTCTTGCAAGACCTTTGTAAGCATTCCGTGTATTATGCCATCTCGCCCCTTTGTAAGTGTGGCTGCGTGGTAAGGGGTATTTGCTCCAAGTCCTGCTGCTTCTATGCCTATTAGACGAACGCTCTTATCTTTTAAAAACTCGTTAAAAATGCCTATGGCATTTGAGCCCCCACCAACGCAAGCTATGATGATGTCTGGCTTTTTGCCTAGCTTTTTAAACTGCTTTTTAGCCTCCTTGCCTATGACGCTTTGAAAATGCGTTACCATTTGTGGATAAGGATAAGGACCCACCGCACTTCCTATAACATAAAAAACATTTTCTATCTGTGCTACCCAAGACTGTATGGCTGCTGTGGTGGCTTCTTTAAGGGTTTTAAGCCCTGTTTTTATTTCATTGACCTTCGCTCCTAAAAGCTTCATTTTATAAACATTTAAGGCCTGTCTTTTAGCATCCACCTCGCCCATAAAAACCTCACATTCAAGCCCTAACAGTGCTGCTGCTGTTGCTGTGGCAAGGCCGTGCTGCCCTGCACCTGTTTCGGCAATTAGCTTTTTTTTGCCCATATATCTTGCTAGAAGTGCTTGAGCTAGTGCGTTATTAATCTTATGAGCTCCTGTGTGATTTAAATCCTCGCGTTTTAAATAAATTTCAAAGCCAAAATGCTTGCTTAAATTCTTAGCATAATAAAGAGGCGAGGGACGTCCTACATAGTTTTTTAAAAGCTCTTCAAGCTCTTTTTTAAAGGGCTTTGAGGGGGCGAATTTTTCAAAGGCTTTTTCAAGTTCTATCAAAGCATTCATAGCCGTTTCAGGCACAAACTGCCCTCCAAATTTGCCGTAATAGGATTTTTTAGCTTTCATTTATCTACCTCTTGTGTTTGCTTGAATTTATCTTGTGAATTTTACTTAAAATTTGCGTGAATTTTTGTTAAAAATCAAATAAATTTAATGAAAAAATTAATAAGCTAAGCCATTTTTTCTAACTTAGTAAGATTTAAGAAATTATGCTAAAATGAAAGAGTATTAAATTAAGACTATGCAAAAGGCTTTAATTAAAGATAGAAGTTAAAGTTAAATTTCACACAAATAAATTCAAGCTTTTAAATGCTAAAAACTACAAAAAATGGAGTAAAAATGATAGATAAAATTCTAAATGATAAGGGCTTTATAAGGCTTATGCAAGGGCATTGTTATGAGGTAATTTCAAGATTAATTGACTTAAAGATAGAATTTAACATAGTGGCAAATACCAAATTTTGCTCTTATGAGCCAGAACTTCCAAAGGATTTAGATCCAAGCAAAAATCCCCTTGTGATGTTTGTGCTAGCAGGTTATACCTTTGAGAGTGTGAATTTACAAAAGGATAAGCTGATCTTTCACGCTGGCTTTGGACCCAACGACTTTGCTTCTTTTGTTACTGTGGATCTAGCAGCCATAGCACAAATTCAGGTGCAAGATAATGTGATCTTTGTGAATTTTAGCTTTTATCAAGGGTTTGATGAAGATAAACTAACTCAAAACTCAGCAGATATCTTCCTTAAAAATCCCAAAAACAAGGACAAGCTTAAAAATAATTTAAAAGAAGAGGATAAAGAAGAAGGCTCTATATTTTTAAAAGACCCAAAGGGCGAGGATAAGCTTAAAAAATGAGCTTGTTTTCTAGCTTAAACGAGGCACAAATAGAAGCTGCAAAGCACATTGACGGAGCTATGCTAATCTTAGCAGGTGCAGGAAGTGGCAAAACTAAAACCATCACAACCCGCCTTGCTTATCTCATCGATGAGGTGGGCATTCCTGCAAGCTCTACGCTTACGCTTACCTTTACAAACAAAGCCGCAAGTGTGATGAGGACAAGGGCTTTGAATTTACTAACAAACAAAGCCTCGCACAATCCCTTACTTTGCACCTTTCATAAATTTGGGTTAATGTTTTTAAGGTTATACATAGAAAAACTTGGACGAAAGAATGATTTTGTCATCATTGACACGGATGATCAAAAGAAAATCATAAAAGGGCTTACGAGCGATGATGAAAAAATGACCGTTTCAAGCGTTTTGAGCTTCATAAGTAGCTGTAAAAACGAGCTTATGAGCGTGGAGGATGCGTTTAGGGAGCTAATTCACCTACCAAGCAGCGATAAGGAAAGGCTTGAAAAAAAGGTGCGTTATTATAAGGAATATCAAGAGACTTTAAATAGGCTTAATTTTGTGGATTTTGATGATTTGCTTTTGCTTACATACACCATTTTACAGGCAGATGAAGCCTTTGCAAAAGAGCAGAGTACGAAGTATCAATACATAATGGTAGATGAGTATCAAGACACAAACGAGCTACAATATCAAATTTTACGCAAGCTTTGCACCACGCACGAAAATATCGCCGTTGTGGGCGATGATGATCAAAGCATTTATGCTTGGCGTGGGGCAAAAATCGAAAATATCTTAAATTTTCAGCACCAATTTCACAATGTTAAAATTGTAAAATTAGAACAAAACTATCGCTCTGTGGGGACGGTTTTAGAGGCTGCAAATTCCTTAATCGCAAATAATAAAAATAGGCTTGGAAAAACTTTAATTTCCACAAAAGAAATGGGCGAGGACCTTGAAATCTTGCAAAATGCCGATGAAAAGGACGAGGGCGAGGTTGTAGCTGCTAAAATCAAAGAGCTTTTAAACACAGGCACAAAGCCAAATGAAATAGCCATTTTATACCGCGTAAATGCCCTCTCTCGTGCCTTGGAGGAAGCCTTGATGAGAGTGAAACTACCCTTTAAAATTTTAAGCGGAATGAGATTTTACGAAAGGGCTGAGATAAAGGACATAATAGCATACTTGCGTTTTTTGCTAAATGTAAAGGATGATTTTTCTTTTAAACGAATAATAAACAAGCCAAAAAGAGGCTTTGGGGATACGAGCTTAAAAAAACTTGAAATTAAGGCTAGGGAGCTAAATTTATCATTATTTGAAACACTTTGTGCTTTGCAAGGAAGTAAATTTTTAAGCACAAAACTTGACAAGGAAATGAGTGAATTTATAGGCATAATAGAGGATTTAAGGCAAATAGATGATTTGGGGCTTTTGCTTGATGAGTTTGAGAATAATATAAAGCTGAAAGATTTTTACAAAGAAAGTGCAGATGAAAATGATAGGGTGCGAAATATCGATGAGTTTTACGCAAATGTCAAGGAAAGGGCAAAGAGTGGGGAGCTAGCGAGCATAAACGAGCTTTTAAATGAGATTTCCTTGCAAAGCGAGCAAGACGGCATCGAGGGCGAGTGCGTGTATTTGATGAGCATACACGCTAGCAAGGGGCTTGAATTTGAGTGCGTTTTCATAGTGGGGCTTGAGGATGGCTTTTTTCCTATACTTGGTGATGATAGCGACTTAGAAGAAGAGCGCCGCCTTGCCTATGTGGCAATCACGAGAGCGAAAAAGAGGCTATTTTTAAGTAGTGTCAACTCTCGTTTTCACCGCGGAAGCCGTAGTTACAGCCTGCAAACGAGTATATTTTTAAAGGAAATGGGCGTTTTTGACGAGGATTTTGAGCCTGAAACGGTGCAAGCCCTACAAGATGAGAGTTTTAATGCTAGGCTAAACAAGCTAAACGCTAATTCACAGAACTTTAAAGCAAATGAGCCTTTTAAAAAAGGCGATTTAGTCAAACACAAAATCTTTGGCATAGGGCGCGTTGTAGTCTCGTCAAAAGACAAGGTGGGCGTGAATTTTGGTGGCATTGAAAGGACAATTTTGGCTGAGTTTTTGGAAAGGGTGAAGGGGTTTGAATAGCTTTTAACTTTGCTTGAATTTATTTAAATTTGTGTGAATTTACTTGAATTTTAGCTTTGGTAAAGTCTGAATTTTACGCATTTTTTATGAAATTCACGCAAAATGCTTAAAAAATTCACAAAATTCCACACCAAAAACGCCAAAACGAGAACGAAAATTCACGCTTGCGTGAATTTTCCGTTAAATTAAAATCAAAGGTGCAGTATTTCGAGTGAGAAAATGATTTTTGTGCGTGAGGGCTAGACTAAAAAAGTGTCTGCTAAACGCCAAAAAGCATTTTATCGCCGAAAGACGAACCAAGCCGATTTTATAAAAAAGCCAACAAAAAATGCTAAATTTTACAAAAAACGCTAAAATTCACAAAACATAAAATTAAAGGGGATGGATTGAATAAACTTTTCGTTGCTTATAAGCCTGAAAATCTTAGCTCTAACGCCTTTCTAGCCACGCTTAAAAGAAAGTATAAGGTCAAAAAAGCAGGCTATTCTGGCACGCTAGACCCCTTTGCAAAGGGCGTTTTGATAGTCGCTTTTGGAAGCTACACTCGCCTTTTTCGCTTTTTGAAAAAAACGCCCAAACGCTATGAATGCACGCTTTGGCTAGGTGCAAGCTCAAAAAGCCTTGATACGCATAATATAACAAAAATAGATGAAATTCAGCCATTTTCAAGCGAACTTTTAGAAAAAATTAGGCAAGAATTACTTGGCGAGCTAGAATTTACGCCTCCAAAATTCAGTGCAAAACGCATTGAGGGCAAAAGGGCTTACAAGCTCGCTGCAAAAGGCGAGGAAGTCGCACTAAAACCTTGCTTTATGAGCATTTATGAAAGCGAGATTTTAGGCTATAAACACCCCTATTTAAGCCTGCGTTTGAGTGTCAGCGAGGGGGCATACATTCGCTCATATTGTGAAATGTTTGCCAAAAAACTTGGCATAAATGCGACTTTAAGTAGCCTTGAAAGGCTTAGCGAGGGGGACTTTGTTTATGAAAACGAAAAGCCGCTTGATGTGATGAGCTTTTTAAATTTGCCAAAAAATGAGCTTTTAGTGCCTAAAAATTTAGAAAATGGCATTAAACTTGCTTTAACTGAGTTAAAAATTCAAAAAAATGGCGAATTTTTAATCGACAATAAAGAAAATTTTAGTATCATAAGCATAAAAGAGGGCAAGGTAAGTTATATTTTAAATAAGGTTGAAAAATGCTAATACTCTCAAGAAAAGAAGGCGAGAGCATAAGGCTTGGAGAGGATATAGAGATTAAAATCGTTCAAACAGCCAAGGGATCTGCTAAGATAGGCATAGAGGCTCCAAAAAATATCTTGATTTTAAGGAAGGAACTTTGTGAGGAAATCAAGGATAAAAACTTGTTTTCTGTTGGAAAAGATGAGGCTATCTTAGATGGTCTAAGCCAGAAAATAAAGCAATGAAAGCAAATGCCAAGGCAAATATATTTTTAAAGATCACAGGCTTTGATGGGAGAAGATATCATTATATAGAATCTCGCTATGTGCTTTTAGATGAGCTTTTTGATGAGCTTGAGCTAAGCAAAGACAAGCAAAAAGAGGGCTTTGAGATTTTAAGCGATTTTAGCTGCGAGGATAATATCTTGCACAAAGCCTACAAGCTCTTGTGCGAGGAAGGCTTTCAAAACGAGCTTGAAGCTTGCTTTTCTCAATACTCTTTAAAACTTGATAAAAAAATTCCAGTTGGAGGTGGGCTTGGCGGTGGTAGCTCTGATGGGGCTTGCTTTTTAAGATTAATGAATGAAAACTTGAATTTAAAGCTTTCAACAGAAAGGCTAATGAAGCTAGGAGCAAGGCTTGGAGCCGATGTTAGCTTTTTTTTAAGTGGCTTTAAAAGCGCAAATGTAAGCGGCATAGGACAGCTTATTAAAGAATTTGATGACGAGTTGCCAAGGCTTAACTTTACTTTTCCAGATCTTAGTTGCAATACAGCCTTAGTTTATGAGGAGTTTGACAAGGGTGCTTTTGATCTTAAAAAAAGTGCCATCCTAGCAAAAGAGTTTCAAAATCACACAAGTAAAAGACTTCTTGAAATAAAAAATACCATCTTAAACGATTTATTTACTCCTTGTGTAAGTTTATATCCTAAAATGTCAATGTTTTTACAAGGAAATTATTTTCTAAGCGGTAGCGGGAGTGCTGTCTTTAAGGTAGATGAATGAAGCTTATCGCTAGAAACAAAAAAGCCTTGTTTGACTATGAGATCTTAGAAAAATTTGAAGCTGGCATAGAGCTAAAAGGTAGCGAGGTGGTGGCTTTAAGGGCTGGTAGGGCGAATTTAAAGGATAGCTTTGCTAGGATTATTAAGGGTGAGCTTTTTTTGCTAAATGCACATATTTCACATCTTAGCACGACAAATGCACACTTTCGCCACGATGAAAGGCGTCCTAGAAAGCTTTTGATGCATAGAAAGCAAATCGACAAGCTTTTTGGCAAGGTAAGTCTTGGCGGACTCACACTCATAGTGCTTGATATGTATTTTAACGCCAAAAACCGTGTCAAATGCACACTTTGTCTAGCCAAGGGCAAACAGTTGCACGACAAAAGAGAAACTTTGAAAAAAAAGCAAGCAGATTTAGAGGCAAGAGCAGCTATAAAGAGAACAAGGGGATACTAGTAAATTTAAAGAGTTTAAAAAGCTGAATTTTAATAAGCAAGAATGCGTTTTTTAAGGTGTGTAATTTTGTAAGATACTAGCAAGGTGCTTGAAGTTTAGTTTGTTTAAAAAATGAAATGTATTAAGAAGGTGTATATTTTTAAAAAAGAACTTTTTAAAAGTGTTGAATTTTGTTTAAGCATTGCAAAAGATCTCAAAAGAGATCTTTTTGCTTGGTATTGTAGCAATTGAATCGCTTTTTTAAAGATTTAAAATGACAAGCTTGTGCGGACAAATCAATGCTTTTAAAAAAGGTGTTTTTTTGTAAAAGCGTTTTTGATTAGCTTTATAACTAAGGCTATTTTTAAAAAAAAGGCTGATAAGTAGACAGTGGCAAGAAAAAAGGGTTTAAATTCAAGTACTCGGATTGAATGAAGGAAGCTTTATGAAGAAATTTTTAACTATGCTTGTTATTTTTTGTGCCTTTGTGGGCTGTTTCAAAGAAGAGGTGGTAAATGACTTTGTCTTTGAGGAGTTTAAGCTTGGAGAAAGGATAGGGCTAAAAAGTGTCAGCGGACAAAGCATAAGCTTGATTCGCACTCAAAAGGGCTTTGTTATTGAAGGTGATGAGGATATGGTTTTGATGTTTGATTTTTTTGGCACCTTTTGTGCTCCTTGCAAGGAAGAAGCTGCCCTTTTAACCCAGCTTTGGCAAAAAAATTCAGATAAATTCACCCTCATAGGTCTAAGTCATTTTGAGGATGTAAGCGATGAGGTGGTTAGGGAATTTGCAGAGGATTATGGGGCTTTTTATTTTTTAAGCAATGAAAATGTCAATGCTAGGATAGTCTCTCAGGTCTTAAAAGACATAAACTATCAAAATATGGAACAACTTCCCTTCAAGGTGGCTTTGAAAAACGGCGAGTATCAAGAATTAAGCTCTGGCTTTGATAAGAATTTAAAAAGGCATTTTTATTTGGGTGCTGTGCCTATGTCTCTTATGCAAGATGATTTAAATCTTATTTTTGGAAAAAAAGATGCACAAAACTGATTTTTGTGAAGAATTAGATCTTAAAGAACCCAAGATGTTTAAGGTGCTTTTGCTTAATGATGATACCACCACTATGGACTTTGTGATCGAGATTTTGATGAGCATTTTTCATTATGATTTAGAAGGTGCTAGCCGGATAATGCTTGATATACATTGCAATGGAAGTGGGGTGTGTGGAATTTATACCGAAGAAATCGCCCTTTCAAAGAAAAAACAAGTAGAAAGTGCCGCAAAAGAAGCGAACTTTCCACTACAAACAAGGATAGAAGAAGAATGAAATACCAAGAAGATTTAAAAAAATACCTAGCAAACGCTAAGCATTTAAGTATGATTAACCGCCACGAGTTTGTTACTTGTGAGCATTTGCTCTTTGCTCTTTTGAAGCTAAGCCCTGATTTTAGACATATATTTGAGGAATTTGCTGATGGGGAGTTTGACATCTTAGAAAATGAGCTAAAAAACCACATAGCCCAAAGAAATCAAATTCTAAGCCAGGATGTTGAGCCTGTGCATTCTGTCGTGCTTGATGACATACTTGCTACCCTAGAAAGGGAAAAAAACACCCAAGAACTTAAGATCATTGACTTCTTAGAGGGTGTAAGTAGGGATAACCGCACTTATTCTAAGTTTTTGCTTGAAAAGCATGCCCTAGATTTTAGTAAGATAGAGGAGCTTAAAAGCACAGAGGACTTTGAGAATTTAAAAAATTTTACAATTGATCTTTTATCCCTAGCCAAAAGCGGACGCATAGATCCTTTAATAGGCAGAAGCTTTGAGCTTGATAGAATGATACAAATTCTATCTCGCAGAAAGAAAAATAACCCCGTGCTTGTAGGAGAGGCTGGGGTTGGAAAAACAGCCATTGTTGAGGGCTTAGCCTTGGCTATAGCCGAAAAAAGGGTGCCAAAAAGCTTGCAAAATGCCAAAATTTACGCCCTTGACATAGCCTCTTTGCTTTCAGGCACAAAGTATAGAGGAGACTTTGAAAAGAGGCTTAAAGACATAGTTAATGAGCTTATGAAGGTTACAGATGCCATTTTGTTTATAGATGAAATTCACACCATAGTTGGTGCTGGTGCTGCAAGTGAGAGCCACACTGATATGTCAAATCTCCTAAAACCAGCCCTCTCAAATGGCTCACTTAAATGCATAGGTGCTACAACCTTTATGGAGTATAAAAATACCTTTGATAAAAACAAGGCCTTAAGTCGCCGTTTTGCTAAGATCGATGTGGATGAGCCAAGCAAAGATGAGGCTTTGCTTATAGTCAAGGGGCTTAAAAGTAAGTATGAGGAGCATCATAATATTAAATTCAGCGATGAGGTGCTTGAGGCCAGTGTTGAGCTTGGAAAGAAATTCTTTCAGGACAAATTCCTTCCTGATTCTGCTATTGATTTAATAGACGAGCTTGGAGCCAGCTTTGTGCTTAAAGAGCCTAAAAAAGTAGCCACCTTGAAGGATTTAGAAGATACCCTAGCAAAGATGACGCATTCTCATAAGGTCTTTGAATTAGACAAATCAAAGATGCTTAAAAATCTTGAAAAGTCTTTAAAAAGTCGAATTTTTGGGCAAGATGAGGTGATTAGCTCTCTTTGTGCCACCCTTCGTCAAAGCTATGCTGGGCTTAAGGGTGCAAATTCACCTCGTGGGGTATTTTTATTCACAGGCAGCAGTGGGGTTGGTAAGACCGAGCTTTGTAGGGTTTTGGCTGAGAGTTTGGGGCTTCATTTAGAGCGCTTTGATATGAGTGAGTATGCTGAAAAACACACCATTAGTAAGCTAATAGGAGCTCCTGCTGGCTATGTGGGCTATGAGGATGGGGGGCTTTTAAGCAATGCTGTGCGTAAAAATCCTTTCAGTGTGGTGCTTTTTGATGAAATAGAAAAGGCTCATCCTGAGCTAAGCAATACCTTTTTGCAAATTTTTGACAATGCAAGTCTTACTGATAACATAGGACTTAAAGCAGATTTTAAAAACACCATCATAGTAATGACCTCAAATTTAGGCTTAAAAGAAAGTGCTGAAATGGGCTTTTTAAGCAAGAATGAAGAAAAAAGCAACCGTGCCATTAAGGACTTTTTTGCCCCTGAGTTCATAAACCGCATCGATAAGATCTTGCGCTTTAATGATCTAAGTGATGAGAGCCTAGAAAAGATAGTTCAAAAAGAACTTGATGAGATGGCTAAAAATCTTAAAAATATAAGCATAATAGCAGATAGCAAGACAAAGATTTATCTAGCAAAAAAGGCTTACAAGAAGGAATTTGGAGTAAGATTACTTAAAAGGGTTATCTCAGAAGAAATTGGAGAGAAATTAAGCGATGAGATCCTCTTTGGTAAGCTTAAAAATGGAGGACTTGTGAGGCTTAGGCTCAAAAACGAACTTATAGAATTTAGCTTTTAAATTCTACTAGCCTGGCTTTAAAGGGTGTTGAATTTTAAAAATATATCCCTTTGTAGGAAGGCATATTAAAAAGAAGATCTTGCAAATCTAGCTTTTTATTTTCAAATAACAAGCTAGATTGCAAGAAGAACAAAGCCTTGAATTTAGCATAGCTGTGAATTAAGCACTTTATATTAAGAAATTAAGCCTTGTTTGTTTGAATATATTTTGTCCAAATTAAGCTTAAAGCAAAGGATCTTGAAATTAAAAGCTATGAAAAAAAGGGCTTAGCTTTGAATTTCACAGATCTAAGTTAGGGAATTTTAAAGTATTTTCGTTATACTTGCAATTTTACAAGAGGTCCTTGATTTAAGGGCAAAGAAATTGCTGAAATTTGCGAAATTCCTTGTGTTTGCGTGAATAAAATTTTGCAAGAACTTTGAATTTTCATAGCCAAAGAATGTGAAAAATCAGCAAAACAAAGTTTCTTTGGAAAACAAGTGAAGTTTTTTAAAAAATGAGTGCTGAATTTAAGCTTATGAAAGTTATTTTGGTGGTGTGTGCGGTAAGCGTGGATGCGATGCTGGTAAAAATGCCTTCTTTTTACTTCGCATTCTTGTAACTTCGTAGTAGAATAGGCTTTGACATAGCTTAAATAAATTTTGTGGTATTAAAAGAGCAAATTTTATCCTTCATTTAAAAGACATGAATATGAAAATTTAGGATAAAATTCTCAGCAAAATTTATTAAAATCAACATTTATTAAAATTGATAAGCAAAAATCCGCTTAAGTTGTATTAGGCCAAATTTAATTAAACAAAGAACCCTATATAAGAAATTAAGCCTTATTGTGCTTGAAAATATTTTACTTTAAATGAAAGGGGCTTTGATGTTTTCTAAGCTTGCCCCACAAGAACTTTATCAACTCCTTTTAAAAGCACCAAAGGATGCTCCTGTTTTGTTAAGCGATAGGCTTGAAAAAAAACTCTTGCTTGAAGCCTATAAATTTGGGCTTTTTCCTTGGACGAACAAGCCTGTTTCTTGGTGGTGTCCTGACCCGAGAATGATTTTATATCCTACTGAAATTTACAAGCAAAAAAGCACTCGCCGCTTTTTAAACCGCTATGAAATAAGGCTTGATGAAGCCTTTGAGGAGCTTATATTTTTGTGCGCAAATTCTAGAAAACAAACCTGGCTAGATAGGGACTTTATAAGAATTTATAGCGAGCTTTTTAAGGATGGCATAGCTCATAGCGTGGAAATTTACGAGGATAAAAGGCTGGTGGGGGGTATTTATGGTCTTATTATGGGAAAGATCTTTTTTGGCGAGAGTATGGTAAGCCTTGCTAAAAATGCTTCAAAGGTTGCTATGATAGCACTTTGTGAGCTTTTAGCCCCCTATGATTTCATAATCGATTGTCAAATCTACAATCCCCATCTAGCCTTTATGGGTGCTAAAAATGTGCCAAGGGCTGAATTTTTAAGCATTTTGGAGAAAAAAATTCAGCAAAAAAGCGGGTTTGTTGAATTTAAATCTTTGCTTACTAGCTAGAATTTGTAAATTTTAGATATTTAAAAGGCTAAAATTGCAAAGACTCAAGATGCTTTGATCAAATTGACCAAATTAAACTTAACAGCATTTTCTCTTATCAATTTTAGTAAATTTTGATTATAATTTTATTCTGAATTTTCGTCTTAATTTTTTGCAAGTGAAGGATAAAATTTTCAGCCCTTAAATGTAGTTAAATGAAATTTCGCAAATTTATATTATGCAGTTGCAAGAATATCAAGTAAACACATAATAGTTTTATGACCAGCACCATACCGACATTTTACACGCACACCACCGAAGTAACTTTCATAAGCTTAAATTCAACGCTTATTTTTTCAAAAACTTTGCTTTTCTTGTTTTCTAAATAAACTTTGTTTTGCTGATTTTTCACATTATTTGGCTATTACAATGCGGATTTCTTGCAAAATTCTATTCACACAAGCACGAGCAATTTTGCAAATTTCAAAGATTTTCTTTGCCTTTAAATCAAGGCTTCTTGCAAGATTGCGAGTGTAAGAAAAATGCTTTACAATTTCCCCAACTTAAGTTCTTTGAAATTCACAAATGAATCATATACTTGTTTTTCATTTTGCTCTTAATACTTTAAAATGTTCTTGTATCAAATTAAAATATATTGAGCCATTTCTTTTACAAACAAAATCCACAAAGTGTAATCAATCACCCCTCAGCTCTTTTAAGCTTGTTTAAATAGCGATATACGCTTGGCCCCAATATTTTAAGTAGCTTGGCGACTAGGTACAGCTTAGCTTTTATGTTGAAAATACCCTTGTCATAAAGCGTTTTGATAATGTCGTTTTTTTGCGTAGCACTGAGCGCAAAATCTGATTTTAGATAGTTTATGTCAATGTGTTGAGCTAAAATATCCTCTATATCTAGGCTTAAATTCTCTATTTGGCTGTGCGGACTTTGGCTAGTTTCGCTTGCATTTAAAGTGTGCGTTGGCAAAGCCACTTAAATTTTCAAGCTCTTTTATGCACAGCCAAGCTCGTTAGTGCCCCGATTTATACACAAAATGCCAACTAAATTTTGCCCCTGCTTTATAAAAAATGGCAAGCCTAAGCTTGTTTTCTTGTGTTATTACCTTTACACAAAAAATCCTATTTTAAATACGCATATTCTTGCAAAAGTTTGCTTGCAAAGTTGTTAGCGTCGAATTTATGGTGCGTTTGCTTATGACTGTTTTCAACCTGCGCTATGAAAGAGCCTTCTTTTGAGATCTTGTGAAAGACTAGCTCCTAGCTTTTGTCAAGTACTTGCCTTAAAAAAAATGCCTTAGTTTGATCTTCTTTTTGCTTTTTGTGCATTTTTAAGCCCTTTGGCTAAATTTTTTGCCATAAAATTAAAATTTGATAAAATTTTTGTGATAAATTTTAAAGGAAAGAGCATAAATTTTTTAATAACTTTAATGCAAGATTATCCAAAATTCACAGACAGTTATTCTACTCGTAAAGTCTTTGCTAATTTAGTCTTTGCCCTAGCAAATCCCCCTAAACTCTGCCATAAGCAAGAGTGCAAAAAGTATAAAAGATACAAGGGCTAAAACTTGTCATTATCCAGTTTCTATACTACTGATAGTGTTTTTGATTGCAAGGCTTAAAATTCACGCTAGCCTTTTGCTTGTTAATGTTTTTGTCGCCCTTGCAACTGTATGCCCCTTAGTCAAATCCACTCAGCTCTTGGGCGTGGGCCAAACCTTGGGCTTTTTGGCTATTCATAGCTTGTAGTGCGATTTTGGGCAAGATGCTTTTAGGCAGTGCGACAAGAATCGCCCTTAGGCTTTTGAATTTGCTAGGGGATTTGGTGATGATGCTAGTTGGCTTTATCGCAGGAATTCCTGTGTTTGTCGAGCTAGGCTTTGTGCTTTTAGCGGCTTTGGCTTATCGCCAAAGAGCTTGGACTATCTCGCATAAAGCTTGGCATAGCCTTGATTAGCTCGCTAAAGCACCTTGTATCTTGCCGCCATAGCTACCACTATAGTAGTGAGCTTGGGGGCAAATATCGGCACTGTGATTTGGACCTTGCGTATCACTTGTGGCTTCTTTGATAGCTTTGGCCCCACTTTTTAAAGGCACAAAAAGCTCGAAGCTTTGCTTGTGAAATATCAACATAGACAAAGCGAATTTGCCCTCAAATTCAGCCACTTTCTTTTGTTGCTCCCTTTTTAATGCTCTTAAAAACGGTTTTATCTTCCTTGTCTTAAGCGGACCTTATCAGCTTCAAATCCTATCATTGCTTTGCTTATAAGCGTTTTTGTGGGCTTATTAGACTTCGCCAAAATTAAGGCTTGCAAAGCTTAATGATTTAAATGCCGATTCATTTTACTCCATCAACGGCGTGCTTTTGATAATCGGTGCTTTTAATGAAATCTTGGTGCAAAGTGGCGCCTCAAATGCCTTAAAAGCTATGCTAGAGCATTTAAGCCTAAATCCTGTATTTCTAGCGTGGCTTGTGGCGATTATCTTGCATATGGCTGTGGGTAGTGCTACTGTGGCGATGATAAGTGCGCTAGGCTAGCTTCATTGCTAGACACAGGTGTCAAAAGAAGTGCTTTGTATAGCCCAGTGCTACCCAGCTTACCATTGTTACAACTTCACTTTTTTGGCTAGTAAAAGAGAGTTTAAGAATGTGCGCTAATCAAATGTTTAAGTATTTCACAAGTGCCACTACAACCGTTTAGATTATATGGCTTTTCTTGGTTTATCTTAGGTATCAAAAAAAAAGAACAAGGCTTAATCCCTTTTTATCGGTTAAAGAGACAAAGTAAGCACAAAATGATCTGAGTTGTCATTTTGCCTAAGCTGAGAATTCAAAAGATTTGTTTTTAGGCTACGGCTTAGCTGGTTTGCAAGGACAGCTTCAAGCCCTAGACATAGTGGTAGATAAAGAAAATCCGCTTTATCTGCCTTGCCAAGTAGGCGCAGCTCCGAGGCGGTGCGGCTTGAAACATATCTTTGGCGAAAATGTCAAATGCTTTTTTGCCAAGCCCTCGCACCCTGTATGATGCTTACACTTATCAGCCAAAAGCTTGATAAAATCAGCGTAAATGACATATTGACAACAAAACCGCAGCAGACGGGCTTATCGCCCATCGGCTTTGGTAAGCAAGGTGCTGAAAAATGTCATTGACAAAGCACTAGCATAAGCGATGAAAATATGTTCATTTATCTCGCACTTTTAGAGCAAAGTCTAAGGCTTGAACCAAGTGCTCCGGCTGGCGTGAAGGGCTATGTCGATGAATTCGTGGCGTAAGCAAAATTACAAAAATATCACGCATATCATTTGGGCTACGGGCGGTGCTATGGTGCCAAAAGATGAGATGCAAAGCTACATTGAAAGGGGCAAAGCCTTAGTTTGATAAGGCTTTGTTTTTAAGCTTTTAGGCATTTTTACCTTAAAAGGCTATAATAATGCCTAAATTTACACAAAAGGACAAACAATGAACTACCCAAAAGCCATAGGTGCTTACAGCGTTTATAGGGTGGTGGGGGATTTTATTTTTGCCTCAGGGCAAATCCCGCTAAATCCTGCCACAAACGAGCTTGTAAATGGCGACATAGCCGCTCAAACAAAGCAAGTGCTTGAAAATATCAAGGGCATACTCGCTGAAAACGGCTTAAAATTCAGCAATGTCGTCAAAACAACCGTGTTTTTAGCCGACATAAAGGACTTTGCGGCTATGAATGAGGTGTATGCTAGTTATTTTAGCACACCTTACCCAGCTCGCTCAGCTGTGGCGGTAAAGGACTTGCCAAAGGGTGCGAGAGTGGAAATTGAAATCATAGCTCATAAATAAGCTTAGTTAGCTTTTTGCAATTTTACAATTTTATCTTGCTACTTATTTTAAAGAGCTTAATTTTATTTTCAAGCAAAGATTAAGTGCATCTAAACGCTTTTTTAAAAAGGTATCTTAGACAAAATTTGTCATTTAAGAAGAAACTAGGCATTTTCGCAAGATAGATTTAAAAATTAAAAGCAAATAAATTCACACAAAAGCGTGAATTTTTTAAGCCTCTTTGCCTAAAAAGACTTATAAAATTTAGGCTCTTTTTCAAAAAAGTATTGATTTTAGACAAAATATCATCTTTATCATTATAAGCTTGTGCTAAGAATTCATAACCTTATAGAAAAATGCCTTTAATTGATAAATTCTTCGCCCCTAAGCTTATAATTACAAAACTTTTTTGAAAAATAGCCAAAATTTAAGATAAAAAAACTTAGCTTTCTTAACAAATTCAAAGCTTATTAAAAAATTCAAAAAACAAGCCTTGAATTCTTTAAACTTAAAGCATAAGCTTTCAAATTTACTGAGTGAGTTTGTCTTTAAATTTAACTTATGTGTTTTGTGGCAATTTTACTTCGCTTTTTATAACGGTTTTGTCTTGTATATTAGAAAAGAAAAACACCCCTCCGTATTTCGTACTCCATTTTCCGTAGTCTGCATTCCGTCTCACATAAAACTTGGAGTATCGTTTGAAAATAAGATCAAATCCCCAGCCTGCGTTTGTTCGGCTAGTGTTTGCACCAAAAGGGCTTTGTCCTTTAAAACCAGCTTTGAAATGCTTAAATTCTCGCTTAATACCCTTGAATTCACCTCGCCTATGATGATGACTAAGTCAAAGCACTCATTTATCACAGCTGCTAATTTTGCATTTTCCTCTCTGCTTACCTCTACTATGCCCGGAGTTACCAAAACCCGCCGTCCCTTGTAACTAGCACAGAGCTTGTAACTCTCACTCATACCTTTAAAATTGCCATTAAAGCCATCATCTATGATGAATTTAGGGGTTTTTGAGATGATTTGCAAACGGTGTTCTACGCTTGACATTTTTGAAACCACATTTTTAAGCGTGTTTAAACTTACGCCCAAAAAATGTCCGCAAAGCACACAAGCACAAAGATTTTGCGCGTTAAAGCCTCCAAGCAAATTTGCATTAAATCTTTCATTTTTGCCCTTTATTTCAAGCTCAAATTCAAGCCCATCAAGGCTAGAATTTACGCTTTTTAAATGTTTGTCGTAAATTTCGCAAGTTTCATCTTCATTTTGCAAGGTTGAGCTATGACAAAAAGCCCTTTTTAAATTCACGCTTTGTAAGGCTTCAAGCTTTGTGGTGCGGATATTTTCAAGGCTTTTGAAATACTCCAAATGCGCCCCCCCTAGCTCGCCGATTATGACTATTTGAGGGCTTAAAAGGCGTGTTATATCCAAAATGTCGCCTTTTTTTCTTGCACCTGCTTCGGCTATGTAAATCTCAGCGTTTGAGGGCAAATTTTCATTTATGTCAGCTACTATGCCAAGCAGGGTATTTACGCTTCTTGGGCTTTTATGCACCACAAAATCAGCCTTTAAGCACTCAAAGAGGAAGTTTTTAATGCTTGTTTTGCCAAAACTTGCTGTGATTAAAATGATTTTTAAATCCTTGTTTGCGGCTAGTTTTTTGTGGGCTTTTTTTAAAAAATAGCGAGTTTGAGCTAGCTCAAAGATTTTAAGCACTATGAGAGCAAAAATGAGTGGCAAGACATTTGCTGTGAAGTTAAATTCAAGGCTTAAAAATATAAAAAGCAAAATAAAAAGCGTTAAAAAGGCAAAAAAGGCTTTTATCTTTGTGGTAAAAACTAGCTTTTTATCAAGTTTCTTGTGCCACAGATACAAAAAAGGCAACCAAAAGACAAGAGCGTATATGAGAAAAAAGCGAGAAAAGATGATATAAACAAACCAGGGCAAAAAGATAAAATAAATATGCCAAGAAAAACGGGTAAAATGAAAGGCTACTCGGCTTAACTTGTAATTATACCACTGCAAGGCGGTGATTAGATAAAAGGCAAGGGCGAAATTTAAGATGATTAAACTTGCTATGTCATTAAAGTGGGTGATAAATTCAGGCGTATCAAGCAAATTTTCAAAAAAATTCACGTTTTGTCCTTGCTTTGAGTTAAGTTTTCATTTTTTAACATATGGCTTGTTGCTGAATTTAAACACTTATCGCTTGTAGCGAAATTTAAGCCCTCTTTGCTTGAATTTAAATTCAAGCCCTCGTTTAAATTTTCAAAGAGTTTTTTAAAAAAATTCACGCTTTATCCTTTTTAAAGCTACTTAAAATTCGTTCGGCTATGAATTTAGCATTTTCCAAAAAGAAAAAATGCCCCCCATTTAGTGGGTAAAATTCGCTATTTTTAATGAGGGTGTGAATTTTTTCCCCACTTTTTAAAGGCGTTGCGTTGTCATCAATTCCCCAAAAGATGAGGGTTTTGCACTCCACTTCATTAAAAGCCTCGCTAAAATCCTCATCAACGACCTTTTTAAAGGTTTCATACATTATCTCGCTCATACCCTCTACATCCTTACTTACAAAGAGGTGTTTAAAAGAAGCAAAGCCAAGTTTTTTAAGCATTTTAAAAAGGGCTATTTTCGCCCTAACTTTAAGGCTTTTTTGCCAAAGAATTCCAGCAGAAGAAAGCAAAACTAGGCATTTTAAAGCTAAATCCTTGCTTAAAAGCGTGGCGATTTTGCCTCCAAAAGAATGTCCTATGATAATTTGCGGTGAAAGCTCTTTTTGCCTTAAAAAAAGAGATATAATCTTTGCGTAATCAAGGCTATTTAAGGACTTTGCAATGCTTGATTTACCAAAGCCACATAAATCCACATAAATATGACAAAGCTCGTTTAACTCCTTTTCAAAAGCCCTTTTCATAAGCTCCTTGTTTGCTCCCCAGCCGTGTAGGATAAGCACTTGCGAGGTCTTGTTAGCATTTACTAGCTCGTAGCTTAAATTCAAAGTATCATTTTCGTAAGTTAGCCTTGCTAATGCCATTTTTAAGCCTTTTGATGCTTATAGATGTTTTCAAGCAGCTCAACAGCATTTAAAAGCCTCTCATACTCCTTTAAATTCAGCATTACAGCCTCAAATTTGTTGTTTTTTAGGATGACTATCCTTTTGTTTTCACCTACCTTGCTTAAAATAGAGCTAAAATTGCGAACCACCTCAGTTGCGGTGAAAATCTCATCCTTGCTAAAACTAGCCATTAAAGTTTCCCCTTTTGTCCGTTTATGGAGTGTAAAAAGGCATACTCGATTTTAAGCCTTTTCTCACAGCCCATAGAAACACTTCTTGCAAGCCTTTCTAGCACCACGCTAAAATCCTCAAAAAGATAGTTTGCCATAGAGCCTGGATTTGGATTTATCTCGTTTATATAGACCTCATTTTCTATGAGGAAAAAATCACATCTAATTAAAGCGCCCCTGAAAAGTGGCTCATAAATTTTTACAAAGGCTTCTTTGAATTTGCCCTTCATTTCCTCGCTTAAAGTAGCCTCACTAACTTTGCTATGCCCTGAAAAACTAAGATATTTTTGCTCAAAATCTAAGAGTTCCTTTTTTTTAGGCTCCTCGATTAAAGAAAAAACAAACTCATCTTTTATCTTACACCCTGCTAGATTAAACTCCCTAATGTCTTTGATGAAAGGCTCGACAAGCACTTCCTCATCAAATTCAAAGGACACATCAAGGGCATAGGATAGCTCTTTTTTATCATTTACAACGCTAATTCCTATGCTGCTTCCAAGTCTTGCTGGCTTTATGATGCAAGGAAATTCAAGGCTTTGAGAGAGTGAGCTTTCATCATAACGCTTTAAAAGTGTGTAAGGCAGGGCTTTAACGCCAACCTTTTGAGCGTAAAGCTTTGTCAGGGCTTTGTTAAATGAAAGCACGCTAGCCTCAATACGTGGTCCTATGTATTTTAAGCCATAAAATTCACAAAGGCTTGCTAGCTTGCCGTCTTCTCCATCCCTGCCGTGGATTAAATTTATAAAAACCTCGCAGTTTAAGGGCTTTTCTCCAAAAGCACCTTTGTGATAAAAGCCCCCCTGCCTTAAAAAAAGCTCTTTTTCTTTTAAGTAAGCACCACCGCTAAAGGTCTTAGCATTCATTTTGTCGTTTGAAATTAGCCAAAATCTTCTATTTTCATCACAAAAGATAAAGCTCATCTCCCCACGAAATACCTTTTTAAGCACCACAGCACTGATTATGCTAATCTCGTGTTCGTAAGAATTGCCTCCAAAAATCACCCCGTAATTCACCCTTTATCCTTATGAAAGTTTTTTAAGCGCTTCTTTTATAAGCTCGCTTGTGCTACTAGCCTTGCACTCGCTTAATGCCTTTAAAGCCCTATCTTGCTTAAAGCCAAGCGATAAGAGAGCTTGTAGGGCTTGAGCTTTGCCCTCATCAGTGCTTTCAAGGGCTATTTTAGCATCGCCAAGCTCAATTATAATGCGTTTAGCACTCTTTGGTCCAATTCCAGCTACCTTTTTAAAGGCTTCCTCGTTTCCTGAATGCAAGGCTGCATAAAAAGAATTTGTATCAAGGCTAGAACAAACCGCCATTGCCGTTGTCGCGCCTATGCCATTTACCTTTAACAAAAGCTCAAACATTTTTTGCTCGTTCTTATCCAAAAAGCCATAAAGCCTTTGTGAGTCCTCTTTTACTATCATAGTGGTGAAAAGCTCGGTTTTTTGTCCCTTTTCAAGGTGTGCGGAGCAAAAAAGCGAGACACTTATGCCGTAGCTTACACCCCCATTTGTTTTAAGCACTATGAAGGTTGGCTCCTTATGACTTACTGTGCCTTCGATTCCTTCAACCATTCCAGATCCTTGTCCTCGAATTTGGTGTTTTGTTCTATTCTAACCTGATCATTTTGATCCCTTCTTGCGTAAAAAAGCTTGATCTCCTCATCCTTTTTTGTAGCATAGCTAAGTTTAGAATGAGAAAACATAAAATTCACAGAGCACATATCACTCCACTTAGAGCCTTTATTAATTAGTCTTGAATCAAAAAGCTCATGGTCTAGCTCTTGTAAATACTTTATGAGCTTTTCTTTTTTTAGCTTTAATTGGCTTTCTTCTTTGTGAAGAGCACTTAATTTGTGATTATAATTTACAAACTGCCTTAACATTTGATTGAAATTATTAGGAACAGGCAGATTTTGCTTTTTAAGCTGATCAATCTTTTTTTTGATCTTTTCTACCGCACTTTGACTTGAATTTATGGTTTCTTCAAGCTTTTCTATTAGTTCTGGCAGTTTTCTTTCTCTTAATTCAAGCTCTTCTAAATCATTCATAGGATCCTTTGTTTCATCTAAAACGGGTTTAACTGTGAATTTATTATTTGCACCTGAGCAAGTTTCTATGACTGTGATTTGATTAAAGGTGATATTATTATTTGCTGCTAGGGAATTTATCCAAATGAGAGAGGCTGTGATATTTGCTCCTAGGCTTTTTTTAAGCTTGGCTATGTGTTTGGCCTTAACAACCCCATTTTCAACGCTATCTATATCCACATACTCAGCCTCCACAAAGCCTCTGTGGGTTGATATATAAGCATTTTGAGCGTAGATCTTTGCAGTAGGAGAAGTGATCCCATAAACCTTAACAGTCTTTGCCCTTAACACAGTATTTCCTCCTACTATGCCATTAACTGTTAGGGTCTCACACTCTATGTGAACGCCCGAACCCACAGCATCTTCTAATTGAGAATTGCTTTTTACATTTATGGTGATATTATTATCTGTGCCTCCTAAAACAGCTCCAAATTCCTTAAAGGTAACCGAGCTAAGCTCTAAGTCGTTTTCTATGTCAAAATGTCCTTCTTTTAAGCTTATAAAGCCCTTTTTCCTTGCATAATACTCAGTTATATGAGACTTAGCGCCTATCTCACATATATCCCTTCCTTCTAGGTTTTCAGACACAGAAAATTTTATATCTTGCTGGGGTGGGATATGAGGTTCTATGAATTCTAATCTTAAATTCCTTCCTCTTTTGCCCTGACCTGGCTGGATGTGCTTTAAGATAAGATCTCCTTCATTGACACCTATGATGCTTACCTTTTGAAGGACATTTTTGTTTTCGTGGATCTTATCCTTGTAGCTTAGAGTTAGGCTTTCAACATGAGCTGAGATAGAAGGAATTCCTTTGGCTAAAAGCAATCTAGCCTTGTTATTATGCAAGGTTTTAGCCCTAAATGCTTTTAGGGTATGTAAAAGATCTTCTTTAAATTTGCCCATCCTAAGCCCCAATAATAATTTATTTTTTATCATCTTTTTATAAATTTCTTGCAAAATTTCCATAGCTATGTTTGAGTGAAAGCTGACCCCGTTTAGATCTAGATCAATTAGTAATTTTGTATAATCTTTATTATTTAGTAATGTTACCTTTTGAGAGATATGAGCTTCGTGGGGGTTGATTTGCTTGATCTTGATCTTATAATTTTGCGAAATTTTTAACTTATCATCCAAAAAAACATCATCATCATCAAAGATAAAAAGATCCTTTTCGCCAAGTTCTTGAAATTCTCTATCATCAAGGCTGTAATTTGTAGTATAGCTAAGTAGGGTGTAATCAAGTGCCTTAACACCTACTCCCAAACTCGCACTTTCTTTTAAAAGCTCCTCGTAAGGATCCTTAGTCCATATAGCATCCATAAAAACTCTTTCTTAGTAAAATTATTGTTCTTTAAAGCATCAAAGCTCTTTGTCTTAGCGCTTTAAAGTCTAGCTTTTAGTAAAGTTTAGCCTCTTTATAAAACGATCTTTTTTGGCTAAATTTTTAGCTTCTTCTGCCAAAGATCTTTCTTGACTAAATTCTAGCATTTTTAGCAAACTCAGTTTATCCATTAAAGCAATTTTTGCAAAAGATCTTTTTTGCTGTCAAGTTTTTTACAAAAACACAGCTTCTTTTGTAAGCAAAGTTTTGTTAGCAAAGCCTCTTTTACAAAGGCATTTTTTCATATAAAGCCACAACTTTATTTATAAAAATCCCTTCTTAACAAGCACCAAGCTTACAAGCACCATTCTTGTCAAAACTACAAGTCTATGTTATAAATCGACATAAACTAAAAAATTATATATAATTTTAATAAATTTTCGTTACAATTAAAGCTTGATTTAATCACCCAAAAAGGCAGAGATGGCTAAAAATCTCATCTTTAAAAACTTCATCACAAATGCCCTTGGCATACTCTTTTCCCGTGTTTTAGGACTTGCAAGAGACATTATCCTAGCCTTATACCTAGGAGCTGGACTTTATAGCGATGTCTTCTTTGTAGCCTTAAAGATGCCAGCCTTTTTTCGTAGGATCTTTGCAGAAGGAGCCTTCGGACAAAGCTTCTTGCCAAATTTCACAAGGGCTAGAAAAAAGGGTGCCTTTTGTGTAGCCGTCTTGCTTCGATTTGGTTTGGCCGTGCTTTTGCTTTGTTTGCTAGTGAATTTTTTTGCGGGCTTTTTTACAAAGCTCTTTGCCTTTGGCTTTAATGAAGAGACCATCAAGCTAGCCTCTCCACTTGTAGCCATAAATTTTTGGTATCTTTTTTTTATCTTCTTAGTAACCCTACTCGCAGCCCTTTTAAATTATGAGCATAAATTCTTTATCACCTCCTTCTCAGCTGCACTTTTTAATCTCTCCATAGTCCTTTGCGTCTTTTTTGTAGATGAGACCAGTCCCTTGCAAAATATGTATTATTTTTCCTATGCCATCGTTTTAAGCGGACTAGCACAGCTTATCTTACACCTAATAGCCCTTAGAAATAGCCTTAAATTCAAGGCAATGTGGCTTAGTCTTCGCCTTAAAAGGCTTAAAACAAGGCTTGATAATTTCTACTCAAACTTCTTTCACGGCGTACTAGGCTCCTCAGCTACTCAATTAAGCACCTTGCTTGATACCACCATAGCTAGCTTTTTAATCACAGGATCAATTTCCTATCTTTACTATGCTAACCGCGTTTTTCAGTTGCCCCTTGCCCTCTTTGCCATAGCCTTAACTCAGGTTTCTTTCCCAAAAATCCTAAAACAGCTTAAAAGTGGGGAGGAGGCTTTGGCTTTGAATTTTATGCAAAAAGCCCTTGCAGCTTTAAGCTTTATGCTTGTAATGGCAAGCATTTTAGGCATTATCTTTGCTCCTGAAATCACTACTTTACTCTTTGAGCGGGGCAATTTTGGCAGTAATGACTCAAAGATCACAGCCTTTGTGCTTATGGCTTATCTAGTAGGGCTTTTGCCTTTTGGCTTGCAAAAACTGCTTTCTTTGTGGCTTTATGCGAAATTCAAGCAAAAAATCGCCGCCATCATAGCTTTCAAGGCACTTGGCATTTCTGCTAGCTTTTCTATAATTTTTATCTTAGTCATTGAAAGCCCTGAATTTAAGGTGCTAGGAGTTGCTTTGGCTAGCTCACTGAGTGCCTTTTATCTGCTTGGTGCGAATATAAAAGAGTTTGGCGTGCGAGCGTTTTTGGGGCTTATAAATCTTAAAAAAATGCTTTTGGGGATGATTTTTTTGGCGATTTTTGGCCTTGTTTTATTTGAGTTTAAAGCACATATAATAGGCTTTTTTGTTAATATTTATGAGTTTATTATTTAGGGTTTTAAAAATTGTGAATTCTTGGCTAAGCAAACTTTGAATTTTTTGAATTTTTTGGTTAAATTTTAAAACTGTGAATTTTATGAAGTTTTAGCTAAATTCAACAAAAAGCTTGAATTTTATGAGTTTTTGTTTAAGTTTAATAAAAGAAGCTTGAATTTTTTGAAGTTTTGACTAAGTTTATAAAAAAGCTTGAATTTAAATTATAGTTTTTAAGGAAAAGATATGAGATTGTATGATAGCAAAACAAAGGCAAAAATTGAGCTAAATGCCGATAAAAATGGCATTATAAATATCTATCTTTGCGGAGCAACCGTATATGATGATGCTCATTTAGGACACGCAAGATCTGCTGTTTGCTTTGATTTATTACACCGAACCTTACTTGCTTTGGGCTTTTGCGTGAATTTTGCAAGAAATTACACGGATCTTGATGATAAAATTCTAAACAAAATGAAAGAGCAAAATTTAACGCTCAAAGCCCTGACAGAGCATTATATAAAGGCTTATGAAGCCGATATGAAGGCATTAAATGTCTTAGAGCCAAAATTCAAGCCAAGGGCTACTGAATACATTTCTCAAATGATAAAACTAATTGAAAGCCTTGAAAAAAAGGGCTTTACCTATACTTTGTCTGATGGGGTTTATTTTGATAGCTCAAAGGATAGCGAGTATCTAAGCCTATCTCATAGGACTTTGGGCGAAAATCAAAGCCGCCTTGAAAATGAGGTTGCAAAGAAAAACGAAAGCGATTTTGTGCTGTGGAAATTTGATGAAAGCTTCGACCCCACTTCCTTTGGCTTTGACGAAAATTTCTACCCCACGTCGCCTTTTGGCAAGGGGCGTCCGGGCTGGCACACAGAATGCGTGGCTATGATAAATGCCCTTTTTGACACACTTCACATTCACTGCGGGGGAGCAGATTTGCTCTTTCCACACCACGAAAATGAAGCCGCACAACACCGCTGTGCTTGTGGGGGCGAGCTTGCACGCATTTGGCTACATAATGGCTTTGTTAAAATCAAGGGCGAAAAGATGAGCAAAAGCCTAAATAATAGCTTTTTCATCAAGGACGCTTTGCGTGAATTCAATGGCGAGGTTTTGCGTTTTTATTTACTTCAAACTCATTACAGAAGTGATTTTAACTATGCTTTAAGCGATTTAGAAGTAGCAAAAAAAAGGCTTGATAAGCTTTATAGGCTTAAAAAGCGGCTGAATTTGGCTGAATTTAGGGATTTTGAGCCAAATTTAAATGAAAATTCAAGCAAAGAAACACAGACAAATTCTATTTTAAATTCAAGCTTAAATTCACAAAACTTAGTCCCTTCAAACAAAGACACACAAGCTTTAAAAGAAAATTCACAAAAATTTAAATTTCAAAGCGAGCTAGCACAAAGCATTTTAAAGGCTTTAAGCGATGATTTAAATGTTTCTTTGGCTTTGTCTTTTTTTGATGAGTTTATCATAAGCTCAAATGCAAAACTTGATGAAAGCCCTAAAAATTCAGCATTAAAAGAAAGCATTGAAACTAGTTTAAAAGACTGTGCTATGATTTTTGGTGTGGGTTTTATAAACACAAATGAGTATTTTCAATTTGGCGTGAGTGCTGAGCTTAAAACAGAAATTGAGGCAAAAATCGCACAAAGAAACGCGGCAAAAAAGGCTAAAAATTTCACCCTTGCTGATGAGCTTAGAGACGACTTAGCAAGGCAAAAGATCATCTTGCAAGATACAGCACAAGGCACTATTTGGGAGAAAAATGCTGAGTGAAAATCGTCATTGCGAGATTGGACGAAGTAAAACTGTGGCAATGGACAAGTGGCAGACTGTTAGCCTTAACCATTTCAAAAAAAGCGTGAATTTATTTAGCCTTTTTAAAAATAGCAAAGAGGGCTTTTTAAACTATAAATTGCCACGCTCGTTACACTCGCTCGCAATGACGAGTTTTAGCAAATTTTTAAAAAACTAAAAAATTCAAGCAAAATTTAAGGAAAGCTATGAAAGACGATGTCTATAAATCAGAGTTAAAAGAAAAACAGCACAAGGATATGACTATTTGGCAGGTGCTTGGCAAGTTTAAGCATTATTATAGGCACTATGCAAAGTATTTTGCCATAGTTTTATTTGGTATGATTATCGGTGCAGCAGGCACAGCGCTAAGTGCTTGGCTTTTAAAGCCCGTCATTGATGAGATTTTCATAAATAAAGATATGACTATGCTTTATGTTTTACCTGCTGGGGTGATTTTGTTTTATTTTATGAAGGATTTTGGGGCTTACTTGCAGGGCTTCTACCTAGCCTACATAGGCATTGATTTAATCACCAAGCTTCGAGAAATGATGCTCTCGCACTTGCTACGGCTCGATATGGCTTTTTTTGCCAAATACCGAGCCGGAGAGCTTATGTCTCGCACCACAGGCGACATTGGAGCCATTCAAAGCATAGTAGTAGGCACTGTGCCTGAGTTTTTAAAGCAATTAATTCAACTCATAGGGCTTTTAGCCGTTGTCATTTATCAAAGCCCAAAGCTAGCCCTAATCGCCCTTATAGTTGTCCCTTGTGCTGTGTATCCTTTAAATATCTTTGCTAAAAAGCTTAAAACCCTTGGGCGTAGGGGGCAAGAAAAGGGTGCTGATATGAACTCACGTCTTAATGAAATTTATCAAAACATAGAGCTAATCAAGGCTGATAACACCGAGGCAAAGGAAATTGCGAAATTTAACCTTGACAACAATGCCCTAGCCAAAATAGGCTTAAAGGGTGCTAGGATAGGCTCTCTTGTAACTCCCTTAATGGAAATGTTTGGTGCCATAGGCGTTGCAGCCGTCATAGTAATAGGCGGACGCGAGGTCATAGCTGGAAATATGACGCCCGGCTCCTTTTCAAGCTTTATAGCAGCCTTGTTTATGGCTTATGGTCCTATTAAAAGTCTAGCAGGGCTTTATGGGGGCATTCAAGGGGCTGTGGCTGCTTGTGAAAGAACCTTTTTTCTTTTGGATTTATTGCCTGAAATTAAAAGTGGAGATAAAAATTTAGAAAAAATCGACAAGATAAGCCTTAAAAATGTGAATTTTAGCTACGAAGAAGGCAAGGAAGTGCTTAAAAATGTGAGCTTTGATTTGCAAAGGGGTAAAATCATCGCACTTGCTGGTCCTAGTGGGGGTGGGAAAAGCTCTATTATCAACCTTTTAGTGCGTTTTTATGATAAAAACTCAGGGCAAATTCTCATAAATCAAAACGACATTAGCGAGTATGATTTAGAGTCCTTGAGGGCTAAAATCGCTTTGGTAACTCAAAATATCTACCTTTTCAACGATACAGTTGCTCAAAACATAGCTTACAGCGAGGAATTTGACGAAGAGCGAGTTGTGGATGCTCTAAAACAAGCAAATGCCCTTGAATTTGTAGAGGCTATGGGGGGCATTTACGCTCAAATTAACGAACACGGCAAGAATTTAAGCGGCGGACAAAAGCAAAGAATAGCCATAGCAAGAGCCTTGTATAAGCGTCCAAATTTCTTAATCTTTGACGAAGCCACTTCTGCACTTGATAATGAAAGCGAAAAGCTCGTAATGGCGACCATAGAGGCACTTAAAAAAAATCATCTCATTTTAATAATTGCGCACCGTCTAACAACCATAGAAAATGCCGATAAAATCGTAGTTATAAGCAGGGGCGAGGTGCTTGACATAGGCACAGACGAAGAACTTATGAAAAGCTGTGAGCTGTATCAAAAATTCAAGCAAAAAACGGCTGAGGAGCTTGAATATTAAGCTTTTTATAGAGTGTTGAATTTATTAGAGGCTTTTAAAACTCTAAGCTTTTTCGCTTTTTGTAAAGGATCTTTTTTAAAAAAGTGTTGATTTGTCATTAGCCTATGGACGAAGAATTCATTAAATTTAAGGCATTCTTCATAAATTCGTAAATTCTTGGCACAGTCTTAGAATGACAAATATGGTATTTCATCTAAAATCAATATTTTTTTTAAAATAAAGCCTTTGTAAAACATAAGAAATATTTTTTAGCCTCTGCACAAAAATGATAAGTATGAGTAAAAAGGCAAGACTTTTCAAATGCTGTCAAATTTAAGAAACTGTGCTAAAATTCACGCAAAGGACGAAGATGAATTATGATTATTTCAAAAAAGCCCTCTTTCTTTTGGACCCTGAAAAGGCGCATAAACTCGTGGAATTTAGCCTTAGGGCCTTGAATTTCACCGCACCTGGGGCTTTAAACTTAATAGCAAAAGAGTGCATTGTAAATGATGAGAGTTTAAGGCAGGATCTTTTAAATTTGCATTTCTTTAACCCTGTGGGCCTAGCAGGGGGCTTTGATAAAAATGCCACTATAATACGCCCCCTTTGTGCTTTGGGATACGGCTTTTTGGAGTTTGGCACACTCACTCCAAAGGCTCAAAAGGGTAACGACAAACCACGACTTTTTCGCCTTGTAGAGCAAGAGAGCATTCAAAACGCTATGGGCTTTAACAACGAGGGCAAGGATAAGATAGCCTCTAGGCTTGGTAAAATCTATCCTTTCGTGCTGCCACTTGGTGCAAACATAGGCAAAAACAAGCTTACCACAAATGAAAACGCAATAAATGACTATATCACACTCATTAAAGAATTTGACAGCCTAAGTGATTATTTTACAATCAACATTTCATCGCCTAACACAAAGGGTTTGAGGGATTTGCAAAGCAAGAAATTCATAAGCTCATTGATGAAAGAGGCTAAAAGGCTCACAAAAAAGCCCATTTGGCTTAAAATCTCACCTGATATGCCTGTAAATTCGGCGATAAGCCTTTGCGAGGATGCCATAAATGCTGGTATAAAGGCTATTATCATAGCAAATACAAGCACGGATTATAGTTTGCTTGATAATAACCGCACCTTTGGAGGCATTAGTGGGCGGCTCATTAGCGAGAAAAGCGGACTTTTCTTTAAAGAACTTGCACAAAAGCTCTTTGGTAAAGCACTTTTAGTGGCAAGTGGGGGCATAGATAGTGCTGAGTTAGCTTATGAGCGCATAAAAAACGGAGCAAATCTCGTGCAAATCTACACGGCTTTTATTTTCAAGGGTCCCACAACCGTGCGAGATATAAATAGGGGGCTTTTAGAATTGCTTAAAAAAGATGGCTTTTTGCATATAAGCGAGGCTGTGGGAGCGAATTTGAAATGAGTTTTGCGGAAAACCTTGAATTTTTTTACAAAAATTCAGCATTTTTCGTCATTGCGAGACTTGCTTGCAAGCTCTGCAAATCCATTAGGATTTTCGTGGCAATCCATAAAAGCAAGGTTGCGTAACCCCTTGCCGTCATACTGAGCGACAGCGAAGTATCCAAAACGCTTGAATTTAAAGCGATTTTAAAAGCAAAAACAAAGTTACAAATTCGCGGGGCGCGGTTGCCCACGAGCGAACCTTAATCGCTTGAGGGCGATTTTTTCGCTCATTGCGTTTTCGCTTCAGTTTTTGCTTCGTGCTACGCACTCGCAACTGCAAGCAGAAACACTTTGTTTTTGCGGTAAGCATTTCTTGTCGCCAAAAACGCACTGCGTGCGTTGTGGATTGCCACGCCGATTTCATCGGCTCGCAATGACGGCGGAATGAAATGTGAATTTTTGCAATTTTTTAAAAAATTCACAGTTTAAAAAGCTTGAATTTTTATATATTTTCGCAGTAGATTAAAATTCGCATATTTTATACAAAAACTAAGAGCTAAAAAATTCATAAAAAAAAATTAGGCTCAATTAAACTTAAACCAAAGGGTTTTTAAGTTAAAGCCTATGAAAAACAAAGATCCGTTTCCTAATTTCTCAGATATAATTTAAGGAATTTTGAAGTATTTTCCTGTGTCGTTACGCTCTCCACTTTGCAAAAAGCCTTGATTTAGAGGCAAAAATACTACAAAATTCTTTAAATTTAGCCTTTGAACTTCTTGCACGACTTATATGCTTGTTTTTCACCTTGCAAATCATAACTTAAACTCCTTTATTTGAGTTTAAGTTATCCTAAGCCATAATTTAAAAACACAAAAAAAGCCGTGAAAAGTCCTATGAGGACTTGTTCTTTTTACTGTAAAACTTGCTTACATGTTTCTTGCTAAAAAGGCTAGGCTAAAATCCCCAATTATAAATATACACCAAAAGCATCTAATACCACAAGCCAGTATTCAAAAGGCACAAAGAATAAGTATCCCGCACCTTGCTAGGTTCTGTGATGGGGGAGTGTTACTGAAAAAAAGGGTTTTGCTGAATTTGTAGGGATGATCTGGCTTGAATTTAGCCGCGAATTTTGAATTTAGCTTTGAGCTTGAATTTATAACTGTATCTTTGTTTAATTTTAGAGTTTTTTGTATATCTTACAGTTAAGCCCTCATTTGAGCGTTCTTTTGAATTGAAACCTTTATTTGAGCTTAATCCATCCTTTAAATTTAAGTCTTCGCTTGAGTTTGAATTTTAGCTTTGAATTTAAGCCCTCATTGTAGTTTAGCTGTGAGTTTGAATTTAGCTCTGAATTTAAGTCATTCTTTGAATTTAATCCTCCTTTGAGCTTGAATTTTTTTCAAGCATAGAATTGAGCAAAGTTAAATGAGCTTGCGAATTTAGCTTGCCATTTAGGCTCATAACAAAGGCAATAACTGTGTTTTTGTAAGCTCTTCTTTCTAACAATCTTTTCTACCAAGATAATAACTCAATTAAATCATAGCCAGACAAAAGATAAGCACAAAGGTGGCTTTTGCGTTTTGCCTACAAGATAAAGCACTAGCTTGCTTAAAAGCCTATGATAGCACTTATTAGCATTAAACTGTGCTTGTGAGGGTAGGTCTTTGTATAAGTTATTTTTTTAATGATTTTTATCTTGTTGGTATCTTGTCTTTTTAATGATTTTGTTTTGTTAGCATTTTACAACTACGAGCTTACTTATTTTGCGTGAATTTTAAAAATTTAAAGGCTCAACCTACCTTAAGAAATATAAATCTATGCAGTTCTTTGCAAAATGCTGGTATTGTTGCAAAAACAAAGGCATTTGCTTGCAAAAAGCTTAAAATTTAATCTTTCAAGGGGACTTTAATTAACTTGCTTTAAAAGAAGAAATTATATTAAAAAATTTTAACTTAGAGTAGAATTTGCTTGATTTGAAGGACTTTGTGTGGTTTAGGGCATTGAGGCTAAAAGCTCTTTGCTGCTTACAAAGCCAACAAGCCTTGAAAATTCAACATTCTCATCATAAAAGATCAAAACAGGGGGAGCAAAAACCTCAAATTCTTTCATAATCAAAGCATTTTTTGAGTCATTATCGCTTAGATCGATCTTGATTAATTTAAAATCTTTTAGGCTTTCAATTAATCCCTCATCATTGAAGGTAAAGCGCTCTAAGAGCTTGCAGTTTTCGCACCAAGAAGCAGTAAAATATATCAAAGCCTTTTGATTTAAGGAAGTCTTTATTTTTTCTAAATCATCCATAAACTCAAAGTTTAAGCCCTGTTTAACACTTTGAGTGCTTAAATTTAAGGGATTTAGCAAGGATTTACCCCCCCAAAGCCCTCCTAAAAAAAGGCTTAAAGAATAGGCTAAAACTAAGATTAAAATAGCCTTTTTGATCTTGGCTAAATTTGAGCTTGCTTGCTCAAAAGCTCCCATCAATACCACAAAAAACACACCCAAAATCCCATAAAGCAAGAGAGTAAGATGATCTAATAAAAAGCGATCCATCATCCAAACAGCCATAAACAGCAACAAAAAGCCAAAGAAAACATTTACCCTTTGCATCCACTCCCCTGTTTTTATAAAGCCAAGCCCCAAGCCAAGTGCCAATAATGGCACACCCATCCCAAAACTAAGAACAAAAAGCCCCAAGCCTCCAAGTGCGAGATCCCCACTGTGTGCTATGTAAAGAAGGGCAGCTGCTAGGGGTGCAGCCGCACAAGGACCCACTATAAAAGCGGACAAAAAGCCCATTAAGGCTACCGCTAAAAAGCCCCTGCCTTTTATCCTTGCTAAATTTTGCGGCAAAGAAAAACTAAAAAGTCCAAAGCAAGAAAGGGCTAGTAGCACCAAGATAAAAGCAAAGATAAGGATCACAAGAGGTCTTTGCAAGAGCCCTTGCACACTTGCACCAAGGCTAGCCGTGATAAGTCCTGCAATAGCGTAAGCAAGAGACATAAAAAAGACAAAGACAAGGGAGAGAAAAAATGCTCGTTTTTTTGAAAGCATTTGTGTTTTTTGTGTGCCTTTTGCCTCTTCGTTCGGACAAGGATTTGAATTTTTAGCCTCTTGTTGTGTTAAATTCACATTGCTTGTAGCCTCGCTAGTATCATTATTTAAGTCTCTTTTGTCCTCTTTTTTGCCTACACCTTGATTAAGAATCAATGAAGATAAGATAGGAAACATAGGCAAGGTGCAAGGAGTAAGGGAGAGCAAAAGCCCATAAGCAAAGAAAAAAACTAGGATCAAGGGCAAATTCTTATCTTGCAGATAAGATAGGAGCTTGTTTGAGTTAGGGGTTCTTTCTTTAAGGGGGGCTATTTCATAGCTTAGATCACCGTTTTTTTGAGAACTATTTATAATAAACTCAGCCTTCATAGGACGGTAGCAAAAGCCCTCATCAGAACAGCCCTGATAAAAAAGCTCCAGCCTTGAATCTTTTTTTAAATCTCTTAGCATTATATTTGGCAGATCAAGCTGCAAGGCCTTGTAAAAGACCTCTTCTTTGTCTTTGATAACTGTATTTGGCAAATTTAAATCCTCACTTAGATCCTTGCCGTTTAAGATTAGTTTAAGCTGATTTTTATAAAGATAAATTTTATCGGCTAAGTTTATGCGGACAAAAACACCTTGAAAATCCCCACCCTGAGTGATAACAAAGGCTTGTTTTGGACTAAGAACCTCGCTAAAAGCAAGGCTAAAAAAGATGAAAAAAACCGCAAAAACACGCATTAGCTTCCAGTAAGATTGAAATTTTTGGCTTAAATTATAGTTTATTATGGTAAACTTTATTAAAATTTAGCCGATATTTTTCTTAAATTTAAGTTTTAATTTAAATTTTATTATGGTAAAATTTGAAATCAATTTATTTTAAGGAGCTTGTATGAACACAACAAATAGGGGTGCTAGAAGCACAAACAAAGCCGAGATCAAAACAGAGCTTGTTGAAGAGGTTAAGGAGGCTGCTGTGGAGCAAGAGGTGAAGGATAAGCTTGAAGCTAAGACATCTGCTAAAACATCCAAGACAGAAACTAGCGACAAGAAGGACAAAAAGGACAAGAAAGGCAAGTGGGTTAATGTCAAGGTGAAAAAAAGCACACTTAAATACGAAAAAGAACTTGTCAAGCTACAAATCGAGCTTTTGAAATTTCAAAACTATGTCAAGGAAAAGGGCTTAAAGGTGCTTATCTTAACAGAGGGACGAGATGCTGCTGGCAAGGGTGGGTCCATTAAAAGATTAACAGAGCATTTAAATCCAAGAGGATGTCGCACAGTAGCCCTTGAAAAGCCTAGCGATGTGGAAAAAACTCAATGGTATTTTCAACGTTACGTAAAGCATCTTCCAGCAGCAGGCGAGATAGTGATCTTTGATAGATCTTGGTATAACAGAGGTGGCGTTGAGCCTGTTATGGGTTTTTGCACCCCAGAACAGCACAAGCATTTCTTGCGTGAGGTGCCAGGCTTTGAGGAGATGATAGTTGATAGTGGGGTTATCTTTTTTAAGTTTTATTTTTCTGTCTCAAAGGAAGAGCAAAAGAAACGTTTTGACAGCAGAAAAGACGATCCTTTAAAGCAGTATAAGCTTTCACCAGTAGATCAAAAATCACAGGATCTTTGGGATAAATACACAGTGGCAAAATACTCAATGCTACTTGCTTCAAACACCCCAAAATGCCCTTGGACCATAGTTAGATCTGATAACAAAAAGAAGGCAAGGCTTAATATTTTTAGATATATCTTAAAGCATGTTGAGTATCCTAACAAGAGCAAGGATATCAAAGAACCAAGCGAAAAGAAGGTTAGATCGGGCGATCAAGAGATCAAAAAAATGGAAGCAAATCTCAACAAAAGCGATGAACATTTTCACAAGCTTGACGGCAAAGCTAAAAAATAATGCTGGCTAAAATTCAAAGGCTAAGAGATAAATACTTCCCTAAGATCGCTGAATTTAGGGAAGATTTACACGCTCATCCTGAGCTAAGCTTTGAGGAGTTTGAAACAGCAAAAAAAATTTGCAAAGCCCTTGAAGAAGCCGGTATTTCCTATCAAAACAAGATAGCCAAGACAGGCATAATCGCTCAAATTCAAGGCACAAAACAAAGTGATAAAGCCCCAAAATGCGTGCTTTTGCGTGCAGATATGGACGCCTTACCTGTGCAAGAAGAAAGCGGTGTTAGCTATGCCTCAAAGTGTGCAGGTAAAATGCATGCTTGCGGACACGATGGGCACAGTGCAGGACTTTTGGGTGCTGCTTTAATCTTAAATGAGCTAAGGGCTGAATTTAGCGGAACTGTTAAGTTTATGTTTCAACCTGCTGAGGAAAATTACGGCGGCGCAAAGCCTATGATAGATGAGGGCATCTTGGAAAATCCCAAAGTTGATGCCGTCTTTGGCTGTCATTTGTGGGGTCCTATGCTAGAAAACACAGCTCAAATCATTAGCGGGGCTATGATGGCTGGGGTTGATGTGTTTGATTTAGAATTCATAGGGCGAGGAGGACACGGTGCTCACCCTCACACCACCATAGACCCTGTGGTGATGGCTGCTAAATTCATAAATGACGCTCAAACCCTTGTATCAAGGCGCTTAAGACCTGTGGAGGCCGGCGTTGTTACCATAGGCTGTGTTAATGCAGGAACTACTTATAATATAATCCCTCAAAAGGCTAGTCTCAAAGGCACGGTGCGTTTTTTAAACGGTACAACCCAAGCCATCTTACAAAGCGGAATAGAGCAAATCGCTAAGGCAGTAGCAAATGAGTTTGGCGGAGAATATAAGCTTGATTATATCAGAGAGTATCCACCCTTAATCAATGACAAAGCTATGGCAGGTGTGGCACAAAGGGCTTTTGGCAAGGTTTTAGGAGAAGAAAATATCATCACAGAGGCATCTGCTGATATGGGAGCTGAGGACTTTGCCTTTTTAACGAGGGCAAGAAAGGGTGCTTATATCTTTGTAGGCATTTCAAAGGATTTGAAAAATCCCACCCTACATCACAGCCCAAATTTTTGCTGGGATAGTGAGAATTTAAAGGTGCTTATGCAAGGTGAGGCTATGCTAGCACTTGATTTTTTGAATGAAAATTCGTAAAAAACGAGTAAAAATAAAAACAAGCGACAAAATAAATAAGGTAAATTCACAGTGTATCCCCTAAATACCCCAGAAGAAGAGCTTAAACTCAAGGTCGCAAAGGATTTTTTCTCTGAAAAGATTTACGACACCACACGCATTTTAGGACGCATAGATTTTTTCGTTAAAGAAAGAGCTGATGGCAGTGCCATTCATTTTATATGGGGAAGAAAGGCAGGGCGGACATTTAAGCAAGTTTGGTGCAGTTAATTTTAACCATAGCAAGGAAAAGACCTTTGCAAACGAGCTTCCCCCTGTGTTTTTGTGTGCCTTTGACGCCGAAAAATCGCCACTACCACAAAATCGCGCCTTATTTTGACAAAAGCGGCTTTAATTGGCAAGTAACTCCAAGCAATCACAATAGCCTTGAATTTAAAGCACTTTACAAGGAAAGCAAAGCCTTGCTTGAAAGCGAGAATTTGCTTTTTTCATTTGCTGACAACACAGCTTACACCGCCACGCACACCGCAACGCACACCGCATTAAATTCACAGCCAACGCCAAAAGCCACGCACAGCCCAGCACACAGCTCCACGCACAGCGAAAATTCAGCCACGCAAGTCTTACAAAATGCAAAAAATTCACGCCCCACAACTCACACAGCCTTAACTTCAAGCCCCACAGCAAATTCAGCAAAAGCCACACCCACAGCCTTAAATTCAGCCACAAAAGCCACAACGCACAGCGAAAATTCAGCAAAAATTCAAAACCCAACAGCAAAAGCAACGCACAGCACAGCCCAAGCCATCAAAAATGCCGAAAATTCAGTCGCAAAAGCAACCCACAGCCTCACAAATTCAACTACAAATTCAAGCCCCACCACGACACGCCTTCAAAATCTAGCACAAAATGCAAAAAATTCACAGCCCACGCCAAAAGCAACTCACACAGCCTTAAATTCAAGCCCCACAGCAAATTCAGCAAAAGCCACACCAAAAGCCCTGAATTTAAAACCAAACCCCGCCCTAAAAGCCTTTGAAGCCCTTGAAATCTTTGAAAATTCACAAAATGCCACTCCTCATTGCGAGCAAGGCAAAGCCTTGCGTAGCAATCCACAAAACCTAAAATGGGGCGAGTTTAAGCTTGGAGCTTTGTTTGACATTGTCGGCACAAAATCACTTGATGAAAACAAGATAAAATTTTTAGACGAGGGCGTGAATTTTATCGGCAGAGTTAATGAAAAACAACGGCATTAAGGGCAAAATCGCCGAGCAAGAATTCGCCCCAAACTCCCAACATACCATCACAGCCACAGTCATAGGACAATACAAATACGCAAAATTGCAGTTAAGCCCTTATTATTGTTCGCAAAATATCAATAAACTAACGCCAAAATTTAAATTCAACAAAAGCGTTATGTATTTTTTCGTAATAATCATACAAAAATTCATCGCAAAATATGACGGACAGCAAGGTGGCTATAAACTAGACGAGTTAGAAAACCACATTGCACAAATTCCCACCCTCAAAAACGGCGAGCTAGCCTTTAAATTTATGGAAATTTTCATAAAGGCAGTTTTAAAAGAAGTGATTAAAAATGTGGTTTTATGGAGTGAAAAAAATATCCAAGCCCACAAAGACATTATAGAATCTAAGGCATAAAATCGCACCTAGATTCTTAAAATGACTAATCTCCCCTGCCTTGCGGAGGGATTTGCTTCGCAAGGCTTGCAACCCGCTGGGTGGGTGAAAAAACACAAATAAACAATGAAATCCAAAGTAAGCCTAACAATTTACAAAACTCTTTAAATTTCTGTCATACTAAGGGAGTGCGTAGCACGACCGAAGTATCTCAAATTTCAGAATCAGAGATATTTTTGCTTTGGATACCGCCTTGCAACCCGCCCTGTCACTACGCTTAATATGACAAAATAAGTCCCTCCCTTACGAGTGAGGGATTTTAACCAAAAGTCCCCCTGTCTTGCGAATGGCGACACAAAAAGCGAAAGTGGCTACACTTTAAGTCCCCCTGCCGTGCGGAGGGGGTTTGGGGGTGGGTAAATTCAGCATTTGTATTTTCAATTTTTGAATTCTGTGAATTTTCTTTTGAATTTTTGCTTAAATTCAAGGAAATTGTTGAATTTTTGTCGTCTTTTGAATTTTCAAGGTTTTCATACCCACCCCCTAAATCCCCCTCCTTTGCGGAGGGGGATTTAGGGGGTGGGTATGAAATAGAATTTTTGCTTTTATCTCATTTAGATTCTATAAGTTTTATTTCACTTTCATTTAAGTCGTAAAGGCTATAAACTAGCTTGTTGATTTCTTGTTCGAGTTTGCTTGTGTCGTCATTTCTTGCGGAAACTTCGCCTTGTAAAGCCCCCTTACCTTGCAAAGTGGAGTTTTCCAAAGGCAAAGCCCCCTGCTGTGCAAAATCGCTCAAATAAGCCCCCTGATGCGTGGAGGGTTTGCCTTTGAAAGCCCCCTCCCTTGCGAGTGTGGCTAAAACCACAGACAAGTCCCCCTCCCTTGCGAGTGTGGCTAAAACCACAGACAAGTCCCCCTCCCTTGCGGAGGGGGATTTAGGGGGTGGGTATGAAAACCTTGAAAATTCAAAAGACGACAAAAATTCAACAATTTCCTTGAATTTAAGCAAAAATTCAAAAGAAAATTCACAAAGTTTGAAAAATGACAATTTTGCTAACGCAAAATTTGACCCACCCCCTAGCCCCCTCCGCAAGGGAGGGGGAATCAAAGGCGACCCCTCCGCAAGTGAGGGGGAATCTATGGATTCAAACCAAAAGTCCCCCTCCCTTGCGGAGGGGGATTTAGGGGGTGGGTA
>NZ_QHLI01000007.1 GCF_006864425.1 Campylobacter troglodytis
TTACATATTAGATTCCACCCTCTATCCTAACAAAATCTACTCTACCTTTGGCATCAAATTAGAGCTTAATCGCCCCCAAGATACTTGTAGCAATGAAGGAAACTTTGAAATTCACATAAATAGTATAAATTTAAAAGAAATTGAAAAAGAAAGCAAGGGCAAGATCGCAAAAGACACACCTATCTTTTGCTATAATCAACACTCACAAGAAACAAGCGTAGCAAAATTAGAAGATAGCGCTATGACCATCAAAACAAATTTAAGCAAAGATCTTATAAATCAAGCCAAAGAAAGCTTAATCAAGCCTTGCTTTTTGAATTTATCCTTTATTCCCTTGATAAATAAGAACGAGGCAAACAACAAGGCCTCACAAAAAATTCAATTAACAAGTGATGATGTAAATAGAGGCTATGTAAATGTTGAATTTAAACTGCCTTTGAGGTTTATAGGAGAGTGGGAGGGGATAGGGGATAGTAAAGACGGTAAAAATCAAGGCGAATATAATCAAGCGTTTCAAATAGTAGATGACAATGGCTGTGGATTACCAAATATACCATACAAAATTTCCACGGAGTGTGGCACAGAATATGAAGGAAACACAGATAATAATGGCTACACACAAAGAATCTATACTCAAAATGCACAAAATTTAAATATTGAGATTTTAGGATAGGAAATAAAATGAACAATACCATAACACAAGCAAGAACAACTACTAATAAAGATAGTGTGGTGAAGATACAAAGAAAAGTTTGGTATGTAAAAACATATACAACAAATGATGGTGGTTGGACAAAATTTCACTATGGTGATGAACCACCTACGCAATCAGGGGTAACCTCCGTGTATCTATGTGGCAATACGAAACTTATTGAGCAGTATAGACAAAATAGTTTTATAGGATTTAGAGTCAGTGGTGGCAATATACAAGTCAAAATCAATGATAAAACAATTTATCTAAATAGAAAAGATGTTAAGAAAGTATGGTTAAGCGAAAAAAACGAAATGCGTATTCTTACAACAGAACAACCAAGAAATTTTGACAAGATGGCAAAAGTGGTTGTTGAAATAGAGGAGCGCACTTTCGACAATAATATAAAAGAGCAAGTATTTGCTAACTTAAAATTTAGCAATAGCAATGTAACGATTACACTCAATACACCAAGAAATAGCAGATTTAGCATTATATCTAATGGTACATATAAGATTTTATCACCAGATTTTAGCCACTCTAGCCATTATGAAAATGGACAAAATCGTGGAATTTTAGCAGGACAGTATGTAAATAAATATCCAAGTATGAAAAATTACGATGTGTGGTTTCCCATAGAATATATAGACCCTATTACGAAAAAACAAGATAGGTATATCCACCCAGGACAAATCTCTCACGGCTGTGTAACAATTTATGATATGAATAAATGGAATGATTTATATGACTATCTTATCTCACATAGAGACCCAACAAATGATAAATATATAGGCATACTTGAAGTAAGATTATAAAAATGAAAAAGTTTGTTTTATGTGGTGTTGTAGTGTGTTTTATGCTATGTGGTGCAATATTTGCAATAAATATATTTGCAAATAAGCAACTTTTTAGCGCATATTTTGAAACAAATATCCATTTCTTTCGCACTATTGTGCTATGTAAAAATGATTGCCAAAAGGATTGGCGTGATAATGTGGAGCAGTTTTCATTGGAAGTGCCAAAAATCACCTACTATTCACTAAGAGATAATCGTGCGTATAATGAATCACCACTCACATTTACAATGCGCAATCATAAAATTATCGGCTTTACTAATAACCCTTGCGAAAATATTGGCAAGAATCTATTATATGAGCGCATTATGGCTAGATTTTTTAATGATACATATAAACCTAAAAAGATTTTTACGGCAAATGAGGCTGATAGTATGCGCAAAGGCAAATTGTTTAACTTTGAGATTAGCACTTATGATTGGGTAAATGAAAAACCACTAAAACCTAGCAAATATACAACAGCGCAATGTGCAATTATCGTCTTTGACAACAAAGAAATTATAAAACTAGATTTGCTTCAAAGCATTGTTGCGCTTGACTATGGGGCTATTCCGCATTTGCAATATAAGTTTAGCAAAACTAACGATATAGAATCTATAAAGCAAAAAATGCAAAATGCCAAAAAATACTATATCGAAGTGGTGCTACACAAAGAAATAGATTTCAAAACAACATATTTCAAAGGTAGGTGGTTCTTTGGCGATTGGAGCAAAAATGCTGCCCAACCAAACTAAACCCTACACCCTACAAACAAGTTTAAAGCCAAATCGCATTTACAGCTGCTTTGGCATAAAAATAAGAGTTAAAGAAGAAGTAGATACTTTCAGTAAGAAACTTTGAAATTCACATAATATGGTATAAATTTAAAAGAAAAAAGAAAGCAAAGGCAAGATCACAAAAGACACACCCATTTTTTGCTACAATTAACACTCACAAGAAACAAGCATATTTTGTTACAATCAGCACTTAAACAAGCAGATCAAAATTAGACGGTAACACTATAACCATAAAGACAAATTTAAGCAAAGATCTTATAAATCAGACAAAAGAAAGTATTTATAAATCAAGCAAAGCAAAATTTAATCAAGCCTTGCTTGTTGAATTTATCTTTTATTCCATTGACAAACAAGAATGAAGCAAATAACACAGCCTCACAAAAAATTCAATTAACAAGTGATGATGTAAATAGAGGCTATGTAAATGTTGAATTTAAACTGCCTTTGAGGTTTATAGGGGAATGGTAGGGGATAGAAAGGACAAAATCACGAGTAGAATCTAAAGAAATCCTTGAAATGTATTTTAGCTATGGAAAGGAAATGATAAAATTAGAGGGCGATGATTCAAGACATAGCTCTGATTTAAATTTGCATATAAACACAAGTGGATATGAGGATGGTGAAATGATAAGATTAAACATTGAATTTAATAAGCAAAACTTTAACATTCAAGTTGGTATTCGTAATAAGGAAGCGATAATTATGAATATATTGCATAAGGAGTAAATATGTCATCAAATATATGCAAGGTAAAATGTGAAGATAAGGAAGTAGAAATTAAAATTCAAAGACCTAGCTTTAAAAGTGTAGAAAATGGGTATGTAGAGATAAATTCTATCTCGCAAGAACAAGAAAGCAGAAGTTTTAATTTATGACTTACTAATTAAACAAAATTATACACATTCAAATGCTTTACAAATGGCAAAACACTATAAAAATGTGGCTACTAAATATATAAAAATTGGCTAAGGTGCTTATAGGCAATTTATAAATGATATGGATAAATACTACAATACCTGTGCCTTGCGTATAAGTTATGCACTTAATCATAGCACCCACCCCATAAATACTATGGATAAACAAATTGCAAAAAGAACTTATCAAGGAGAGGACAAAGATATTTATATTTGGGGGTGTTTGATATTGTTGAAATTTTAAAGATAAATTGGAAAGACATATCTTGGAATAAATCTACTTATGCCCAAGTAAAAGAAAGTATAAAATACGGTTGCTCGAAGGATTTTTATCACAGTATGAACTCAAAAGAAGAAAATCAAAGCTTTTTCAAAGAATTTCAGTCCTTAAAGAGAAAAGGTATTGTAGCAATGATTGGCACAGATGGATTAAGGCATACTACGCTATGGAATCAAGATAATTTTGTGGATCTAAGTTTTGGTTACTATAATTTTTTAAACGAAACAGATTATATTATCAATGAGCTATACTTTTGGGATTTGATTGATTGAGGAGTTGTTATGAAAAAGACTATATTTATAATACTATTTATTGTTATAAACTCTTATGCTTCAGGTGACATGGTATTTGCCTTATTATCTACTTTCAAAAAAGATATAAATCAATATTATAAATTGTGGGCTGTTGGGTATTGTATGGGGCATTTTAAGATAGAAAAAAACATAAAATTTGGATATCAAGAAATACCTGCTAGATTTAACATAGATGATTTTCAAATAAACAAAATAGTGTATCTTTTGGGAATAGAGCCACTTAATGAACTGAAAGCTTATATTGATAAGGATAAAAATGCTATGCAAACAAATATAGCAAATCATTGTTTATATTTGTTATTAGATCAAAACCACAATATAGAGGGCCATCATTCTCTTGAAGATGAAATAAAACGCATAGTGAAAAAATACTGCAAGGAATGCAAGTAAATTTGCATAAATTTAGCATATAATTTATGTGAATTTAAAGAGTGTGTAAAATAAGTGAGCTTTGCTAAAATTCTTTGTATAAAATTTGAAGGTGTGAGGAGCCAAGATGTCAACTAAGCCAAACACAGCCTACACCATAATGCCAAAGAAAAAGCCCTACACCCTACAAACTACCTTAAAGCCAAATAAAATTTACAGTGGCTTTGGAATCAAAATAAGAGTTAAATAAGAGGTGGATATTTTTAGCAATGAGGGAAACAATAATGGCAAGTTTGAAATTTGCATAAATAATATAAATTTAGCGGACAAGTTTAAAATTCTAGTTTGAAATTCACCTAAGTGGTATAAATTTAAAAGAAATTGAAGCTCAAAGCAAGGGTATAAAGTTAAAACATTTAGAAAAAAAGAGCAGAGGCAAGATTGCAAAAGATATTCCTATCTTTTGCTATAATTAACACTAGGGGTATGAATTTAGACTCAAGATACTTTAATAGTATTTTCTCTTAGCAACTTTAATAAATTTTGATAAAAATTTTTTCCTAAATTTTTACTGCTGTATATAAATTCTACTTCCTTTAAGTGAAGGATAACATTTTCTTGTCCACGAACTTTGGCAGGTCTAAAATTTGCAAAGCATATTCTACTACGCAGTTACAAGACGCGTAGAAAAAAGCAAACACATTCACAGTTTGTATTGATCTGATTTGTCCCTTTGTAAACTTGAATTTAATGTGTTTTATCCGTTTGTGTTTTACTTGCCAATCTTCTTTTATTTTGCAAACTTAGGCACAGCTTGAGGTAAAAAGATTCACAGTGTGCCTTGGCTTAATTTCCTTGCGAACTTAAATTTAATGTGTCATCTCGCCAAGCTTGCACCTTTTTAAAAAAATGCAAACACTGTTCTGTCTGCCAAGCTTACACATTCAAATTGTAGGCATTGCATTAAAAGCCAAGCCTTGCAAAAACATACCTTAAAATTTGTCTAAATTTCTTTTGAAACAATTTGGAAACGAACTGTATATTTGTTTTTCATAGGCTTCATCATAACTTAAAAAATATTTTAAGTTTAATTAAGCCACTATAAAATATCACATTTACAAAAAATTCACAAAAAACATAAATTTTTTGTGAATTTAAGAGTACAAAAGTTAGCTTATCATTTTTAAGTTTTGAAGCTTTTGATTTTTTGTTTAAAGCCAAGAAGACAGTTAAAAATTCAATATTTTTCAAAAAATGCCTAAATTTTAAAGCTGTGAAAACAAATGCAAAAATTTATCAAAAATTCAGCTTATTTTTTAAGCACCCAGCCAAGCCAAGCACAAAGCATGCTTAGTGTTAAAACGATGAAATTTTGCGTGGCGTAATTACCCATCAAGGCTATATTTGTAAGAGAAAGCATAAAGCCAGCAACGCTACTATAAATGCAAAGAGTGCTCATAGTGCCATTTTCCACAGCCTTGCGACAAGGGCAGTGCTTGTAAAGTCCCCTCAATGCACTCTTTTTATGCACCATTCTTTGAGAGTGTGTGCCTTCACTGTTAAACTTGCTAGAATCACCAAGCATATCGCCTTGAATTTTAGAAGATGCACCTATAACTTCTTTTTTAAATCTAGCCTCATTAAACTCGCTTAATTCTTTGTGTTTTTGAGAAAACTTAGCCCCCAAAAGCCCCACTATAAGCAAAAAACCAAGATAATACACAAAAAATTCAAAGATCCCATCAAAAAGCATTAAGCCACCATCCTAGATTCTTTTGCTCCTCTTTTAGTGTAGTTTCTCCTCCATGACCTGGCAAGAGCCTTAGATCTTGCGTGAATTTAGCCACCCTTTCAAGGCTTTGCTTCATAGAATTTGGATCTGAGTAAGGAAAATCGTAGCGTCCTATGCTTCCTTTAAACAAAAAATCCCCGCTAAACGCCAAATTTTCTCCCACAAGTTCTATCATACAACAACCCGGAGTATGCCCAGCAAAGTGCAAAAAGCGAAATTTCACCCCACAAATTTCAAGCTCTTCCTCAGTGCTTATCAAAAAATCTGCCTTTGAGTGTCTATGCCCCATTTCAAAGGGATCTTCTAGCATAAACTCATCGTCTTTGTGTATGTAAATTGGCACCTTAAATTCTTCTTTAACAGCAGCATTATCCCAAACATGATCAAAATGACCGTGGGTGTTTAGCACAGCACACACCCTAGTGACATTTTTCTTGATAAACTCAAAGGCATTTTGCCCAGGATCTATGATAAAATCACCCTTTTCGTGCTTTAAAATATAACAGTTTGTAGAATAAGCCCCACAAGCTTGAGCTAAAATTTGCATTTTTCATCCTTTAAGGCAAAATTATAGCAAAAATTTTTAGACAGTTTTTAAAAGAGCTTTCTTTTCTTAAAGCAAGGGGCTAACGGATGAAGAAAAGAAGTCGGACAAGCTTGTGCAAGATCAAGCCCTTTTCAAGTCTTAATTTTTAAGCGTTTTGGAATGAATTTTGCTTTTTAGCTCAAAAAGTTTTGGAAAAAATGTGAAAAAATTAGCTTTTATTGCAGTTTTGATGACGAGTATTAGTGCTTTTGGGCTTGATCTGCAAGAGTTAATCAAAGACAAAGAAAAGCTTAATAGAAATGGAGTGGATTTTTACATAGAGCCACATTCAAGCATCAAAAAAGATATACTAAGTGGCAAATTTGATGAAGTGGTAAAAAATATGAAAATAGATGATGATCCAAGGCAGGGCCGTGCTGTAAATCCATCTTTAAGTATGGTTCATATCTATGAAGTAGAATCAACCAAGGGTGGATTGGAAGTTATTAATTATAGACAAGGTGTTACTAAAAGAGCCCACGGTGGTAGTTTATTTAAGCTAAGTACGAAAATGCTGGGCTTTGGTTGTTTGTCTGATGTGGCTAGTTTTAAAAAACAGTTTGTAAGAAGAATTGAATCTACCTTTGTGGTAAGAGGCAATAGGGCTGTTGGTTGCGTGGATGTAAGAGATCTATCTAACAAAAGCTCAAATGGAAATTTTGTATTTACAGCAAGAAATTCATCTGGATTTTCGGCTAGAAAAATATCAGAATCATTGTTTATTAAATAGGAGGCTACAATGGAATTTTACGAAGGCTTTTACCAAATCAGACATTTAAATTCTAAGTTAAATACTAAAAATGCAGAATTAAGCCCAGCTTCAAAGCAAGATGCAAAGCAAGATTTCTCAGAGCTTCTATCCCAAGAGATAGAAAAAAAGCAAGAACCTAAGCTTAGTGGAGTTCGTTATGATGATCTACAAAACGGCTTGTTAAGTCGGGAAGAATATGATGCATTGTATTTTTTGGATGCTGCAGAAATGATAGTTTGTGTAAATTTGATTCAGCAAAAAAGAGGAGGTGATTGGTTTGAGATCTGTGCTAGTACGGATATGAATTCTGATCCAATTGGAAGTAGATTAATACAACAAGAAACTATAAGAAATGGCACCAAGGCAGAAAAAGAATACCTTATAAGATCTTATATGAAGATAATAGATAATAACGAGGTTGTTCCTAGCAGTGGTATGAAGGGTTTAAGATTGGCTAAGGACTATCTAAATAAGGTTTTGCAAGGGCTGTGAATTTAGTTTGCCTTAAATTTTTTTCGCTACAATGTTGAAAAATTTTAAGGAGGGGCTATGGATTTTGCAAAACTAGAAAGTAAGATCTGTGCTTTCATAAGGCAAAGGCTAAGTTTAGCCAAGGTAAAAAATGTTGTAATAGGGCTTAGTGGGGGGCTTGACTCTGCTTTGGTAGCAACTGTTTGTCATAAGGTGCTAAACGGTGAAGATGGAAAGCTTTTTGCCCTTATAATGCCTACAAAAAGCTCAAATAAAGACAATATAAAAGATGCCTTGTCTTTGTGCGAAAGCCTTAAAATAGAGTATAAGCTCATAGAAATTCAGCCCATCCTAGATGCCTTTTTGGCAAGTTGCGAGGAGCCTGATAGGCTTCGCATAGGAAATCTCTCAGCTCGCATTCGTATGTGTTTGCTTTATGATTACTCAGCCTTAAAAAAAGCCCTAGTAGCAGGAACTAGCAACAAAAGCGAGATAATGCTAGGATATGGCACCTTGTATGGGGATCTAGCTTGTGGCTTTAATATCATAGGTGAGCTTTACAAGAGTGAGCTTTATGACTTTGCTAGGTATTTAAAGCTTCCTCAATGCTTTATAGACAAGGCTCCAAGTGCTGATCTATACGAGGGGCAAAGCGATGAGGGCGAGCTTGGCTTTAAGTATGATCAAATTGATGAGCTTTTAAAAGCCTTAAAAGATGTTAATATGCAAGTTGCTGCAAAGGCTGATAAAAAGCTACTTGAAATGGTGCAAGAAAAGATACAAAGTAATGCTTTTAAGCGATCAATGCCTGCGATTTTCAAGGATATAGAGTGAGCTTTGCAGCAAAGAAAGGCTTAAAAGAAAATTTTAAGCCTTTTATGAAGAGGCTTAAAAATTCAAAGTTTATATCAAAGAAACCCTTTTTAAATTCACAAAAACTCTTTTTAAGCCCTAACAGTTTGGCATTTTTAAAGAAAGACCTACAAAAAAACCTACACAGTTTTTGCTCCAACTTACAAACCACACAAAGAATAATTTTAAGCCTTGTTAAAATTACAAGCTTAACTTATTTTAAAAAAATAGCTCAAATTTTATGCATGTTAAATTCACAAAATACATTTTTTGAGTATAAAATTTCTCACCTTTTACAAAAAAATTCAAGCATTTTAAATTGTTCAAATTTACAAAAAAACTCAAAGTTTTTAATTTTTAACTCATACAATTTTTATTTAGTTTTACGCACCTTTTTAAATTTAAGAAAGCTAAAAAATGTCTTGGCTTGATAGGTATTTTTTTGAGCCAAATTTAGCACAAAAGATGTTAGCCTTTGCACTTTTGCCTTTTAGCTTTCTTTACGCACTCATTGCCATTTTAAACGCAAATTTTCGCAAAAAAATTAGCTTTAATGTCCCCATCATCAGCGTAGGAAATCTCACATTAGGAGGCAATGGCAAAACGCCCATTTGCAAGGCAATAGCTAAACTTTTTAAGGACACAAAACGCGTTTTTATCGTCCTTCGTGGATATAAAAGAAAGAGTAAGGGACTAGTTGTAGTTAAAAGCGAGGGTAAAATTCACTGCGATGTTGCAATAAGCGGAGATGAGGCTATGGAATATGCCTTAAATGAAGCTATCTCAGGGGTTATAGTAAGCGAGGATAGAACAAAGGGCATTAAAGAGGCTTTGAATTTAAAGGCTAGCTTAATCTTGCTTGATGATGCCTTTTCAAAAAGGCATATTGAGAAATTTGAGATCCTGCTTGAAAGTGCGAGAAAGCCTTATTTTAGCTTTGTTTTGCCAAGTGGGGCTTACCGGCTGCCTACTTGTTTTGCTAAAAGGGCTGACTTTGTAGCGGTTGAAAATGAGCATTTTGCAAGGCATTCTTATGTGAAAGAAAATCCAAAAGCCGTGCTGATTACAGCCATTGCTAAGCCCTTTCGGCTTTATGAGCATTTTATCAAGGCGAGGGCTTGTTATTTTTTTGCAGACCATTACGAGTTTAAAAAAAGTGAGCTTGAAGCCTTGCTAAAAAAGCACAACTGCGACACAGTAATGCTAACCTTTAAGGACTTTGTTAAAATTAAAGAATTTGGGCTAAAAACCCAGCTAATCGAGCTTGACATAGAGTTAAGAGAGGATTTTAAAAAAGCAATTTTAAGCTATGTGGAGAATTTTAAATGAAACTTGTAAGCACAAGAAATGCTAACGAAAGCGTAGAGTTTAGCCAAGCGATTTTAGCCCCAAGTGCAAGTAAAGGCGGACTTTACTCACCTTTGAGCTTGCCAAACTTTGATGGCTATAAATTCAAGGATTTAAGCTACAAAGACTTTGCCTTAAAACTCATTCAAAGCTTTGAATTTAAGCTTGATAAGCTCTTTGAAAGGGCTTTACAAAGCTATGAAAAATTTGATGAGAAAAGTTGCGAAAAGCATTTGAAATTCAGTGGCAAAAGCTGTCCTATAAGGCTTTTTAAGGTTAATGATAAACTTTACATAAACGAGCTTTACCACGGACCAACAAGGGCTTTTAAGGATATGGCTTTGCAGCCCTTTGCTAGCCTTGTAAGCGAGTTAGCAAAAGATAAAAATATGCTAATCATTTGTGCCACAAGCGGAGACACAGGACCTGCTACGCTTAAAGCCTTTGAAAGCACCTTAAATTCAAGGGTTGTTTGCCTTTATCCAGCCTTTGGCACAAGCTCTTTTCAAGCCTTACAAATGACAAGTTTGAAGGCAAAAAATCTCAAAAGCCTTGCCATCAAGGGCGATTTTGACGCAGCACAAAGGGCTTTGAAGGATTTATTAAGCGATAGCAACTTTAAAGAAAGTTTAAATTTGGCTAAAATTGAGCTTACAGCTGCAAATTCAGTGAATTTTGGGCGAATTTTATTTCAAATAATTTATCATTATTATGCCCTAGTGCAAATTGATAAAGAAGCTGATATTATCGTGCCTAGCGGGAATTTTGGAGATGCTTTGGGGGCATATTATGCCAAAAAAATGGGTGCGAAAATAAGACGCATTAAAATTGCTTCAAATTCAAACAATATACTAACGGACTTTTTCACAAAAGGCGAGTATGATTTAAGAAACAGGGTGCTTCAAAAGACCATCTCACCAGCTATGGATATACTTATTAGCTCAAATGTAGAAAGGCTAATTTTTGATAAATTTGGCGATAAAAGAACATTTGAGCTTTACGAGAAACTAAAAAATGAAAACTATTTCAAGCTCACAAAAAACGAGCTAAATGAGCTGAAAAAAGACTTTGAGGCTGAGTTTTGCACGGACAGAGAGTGTAAAAAATTCATAAAAGATTTTTCAAAAATAGCCCTAATCGACCCACACACAGCCACCTGCTTTAAATTCAAAAATGATAAAACAAGCATAATAACTTCAACGGCTGAGTGGGTTAAATTCGTGCCAAGTATGTTCGAGGCATTATTTGATAAGCCTTGCGTAGATGAAAAAAATGCTATGCTTGAAATCACAAGGGCTTATAAGAACGACTTAAAGTCTGAGCTTCTTGCCTTGTTTGATGAGGGGCAAGTTGAGGGAAAAATTTATGAGGTAGCTGAGCTAAAAAACACTATTTTGCAATGGATAAAAGGGGATAATAAATGATAATAATACCAGCAAGGCTTAAAAGCACGAGGTTTAGCGAGAAAATTCTAAAAGAAATTCAGGGTTTGCCTATGTTTGTAGCAACTGCAAAACGTGTAAGTAGCGTAGATAGGGTGTGCGTTGCTGTGGATAATCAAAAAGTGCTTGATATAGCTAGAACCTATGAGCTTGAAGTTGTTATGACAAGCGAAAAACACGAAAGCGGCACGGATAGAATCAACGAAGCGTGCCAAATTTTAGGGCTTAAAGACAGCGAAATCATCATAAATGTCCAAGCAGATGAGCCCTTCATTGAACCAGAAAATTTGCAAAAATTCAAGGAATTTGCCACTTCTTGCCTTGATAAGGACGCCTTTATGGCAAGTTGCTACAAAAAAAGCGATAGCAAGGCTTGTGAGGATGCGAATTTAGTTAAAGTCGTTACCGATAAAGAGGGCTTTGGGCTTTATTTTTCACGCTCAAAAATCCCTTATGAAAGGGCAAGTTATCAGCATTTTAAGGCTCATCTTGGCATTTATGCTTATACTGTGAGGGCTTTGCGTGAATTTTGTGCCTTTAAAAGTAGCGATTTAGAAAATGCTGAAAAATTAGAACAACTACGCGCCCTTGAAAATGGCAAAAGGATTAAGATGCTTGAAATTGACACAAAAAGCATAGGCATTGATAGCAAGGAGGATTACGAAAGAGCATTAAAGCTTTTTTCTTAGTTTAGGCTCAAAATTATTTTAAAGTTTTTAAGCTTTTGAGTTTAGATTTAAAAATACAGTTTGTATTTTAAAAAGTTAGCTTCTTAAAACTTGACTAAATTAAAGCTAGAAAATTTTTGCACTTTTCATAAAAATTTATACTCAAGACAACTTGAACGGATTTTGGTTTATCAATTTTAATAAATTTTGATGAGAATATTGCCTTAAAATTTTCGCCTTAATTTTGTTTCTTTTAAACGAAGGACAAAATTTCAGTCATTAAATTTGGCAAGTGTCAACTTCGCAAAGCCCCAGAAATTCACAATTTTGTTAATATGGCTTCGTCCATTTGCAAACTCGTTTTTGGAGTGCTTTACCCTATAATGAGCCTTTGCACACAAATCCACCAAGCCATCATAAGCCTTCCAGCTGTCGCTGTAAATCTCGCATTCGTTAAGCTCCACAAAGTCCTTTATGATAGGCAGCAATTCTTTGGCAGAGCAGTGTTTTACCACCTGTGTATAAACTCGTGCGATTGCGTTTTAGCATACCAAACACAGGTGTCTTTTTTCCAGCTCCACGCCCCCTTTTTCCACGCACACGCCTTGCCCCGAAGTAGCTCTCACCCTCTTCAATTTCACCGCTGAGATTTTTTTGCACTTTTTGGCTATTAAAATGCGAATTTGCTTTTACACACAACTTTGCTCTGAAATTTGACAAATTTCAGCGATTTTTTTGCCTCTAAATCAATTCTTGCAAAGTGAGGGACCTACAAGGCGAAGTAAAAAATAACGCAAAATTTCCCTAAATTATATCTGCGAAATTCGGAAACGGACTTTTGTTGTTCATAGGTGCAATCATAACTTAAAAACCTTTCAATTTGGTTTAAGTTTAATTGAGCCTAAAATTAAAACATTTTTAGAAAACTACTTAAAAACCTTGAAACTAATGAAACTTAACAAAAATTTGACTTATACATTTGAATAAATTTTGATGAGAATATTGCCTTGAAATTTTTATTTTAAGTTCTTTTAAGCAAGGGGTGAATTGTTTTTTGTCATTAATTTAGCCAAGCTAGTAAAATCTTTTACTGCTTATGAGCCTTAGTGAAGTAAAAGCATTCAAAATGTGAGTTTGATTTATAAGTACGCAAACTCATTTAGTTTTATAATGAGTCTTTCTTCCTCCAAAGGCAAGGTATTGCAAAATTAAGCCTTAGTATGCTTTTAGTTATAGCTATAAAAGCAGTATTTTAGGCATTTTCAAGCTTTATTATGATACAACTGTTCTTAGCACTTACATATGCTCTTTTCAACTCAAGATCCGCATCGTTACAAGAATGAGGGGCAAAAACACAGATCTTTTTAGCTTCACACCCAACACGGTTCGATGAAAGCCAACATCATAGACAGCATTATGGAAGAATGTTCTTTGTCAAAATGTTAGGTTAAAAGCAAATAATTCATTACAAACTACTTTTTGCGGAGGTTATGGACGAATTTTTCATCATATAAACTCGCTGTATTTTAGATTTTTAATGTAATTACTCATAAATTCAAAATTTGGTTTAAATTCGCCATTTTCTTTCTTGGCTGGAAGTTTTATTAGTTCATTTTCAAATTTATTGAAAAAAGCCTTTCTACCAAAGCGGTAGCGATATTTGTTTTGACTGATGATAGTGGCTATGAAAAGGGCTGAGTATTTATCCATTTGGCTGTGCTTAAAGATATTTATCTCATCGCTTGCGCTAAATTCACCCTCGACATAAAAACAGTCTCCAAAAGTCGTATAAATAAGGGCGTTTTTTTCTATAAAAAGTGGATTTGAGATGCTATCTGTCAAGCCATTGTTAAGCTCTGAGGCACTAAAATATAAAGTTTGTTTTTTATTTTTGTCGTGTTCTCTGTCCTCGCTTTTAAGCCTTTTACCACGAATGATTTGCTCAAAAATATCTATCATTTTAAATTCAACCCAAGAATTTATATTTAAATTTATCTCTTTCGTATTTTTATTTTTTGAAATAAATTGATTTTTTAATGTATTAACATTTATATTATAAACCCATAAAGGAATTTCGCTTGGCAATAATAAATCAGCCAATTTATCAGCAGAAGATTTGCGACCATACGCGAAACGAAATGAATTTTGATTGAGACATAGACAATAAAATAATTTTTCATTTAAAGACATTGTAGAATTTTTGGGGATTAAAATTTTTACCCTACCTCTAACATAAAAATTTCTTTCTTGCACAAATGCTTTTAGCCCACCAGCCCAACCAGCCACAGTAATAGAGCCTTTGGGATAAAGTTTATGCTCTAAATTTTTTGATATAAAACCAACTATGCCATTATCCTCAAAACCTAAAGCAACAACAGGAATCTCTCCTACTTCTTCTTTTTCAAGCCATAAATCCCCGCCAGTTTTAATGTAAAATAAATCTCTAACTTTTATCATTGTAAATTCCACTTAATGAGATGAGATAAATACTCCCTCACCGTTTTTTCAAAATCCTCTTGTGTGAGTTTTGAATAATCCGTTTTTATATAAGCCTCAGCAAGCCATTCATCTAAATGCGTAACCTTTTTTACTATGCTTAGCCCGTCAATTTGCCTTTTGAGTTGATAATTTTCTATCCATTCTTTTTTAATTTTTTCCCATTTGTTAAATTTATCAATTCTACCCTGTTTTTTAGCTTTCACAAAGCCATCATCTTTGTAAAAACCAAAATAAGTAAAATTGCGGATATTGCTTTCTTTTAAAAGCTCATCATCACTTAAATTAAGATTGATATAATGTGGAGTATGTGCTTGCCAAAGCATAACACAAGTATTTGTGTTTGCATTATTTGTATAAAAAATATCATCAGGCATAGAAAATACAGCAAGCAAGGAATGCTGTTTAAACAAACGCCGTCTTTCTTCTTTAAATTTATTACCAATGGCACAGCTTAATGGCACTACAACGCATACCAACCCCGATGGGGCGATAAGCTCACAAAGCCTTTCTACAAATTCAAGCTCACTTTTATCATTTTGTGAATAGGGAGGATTAAGCAAACCCACATTACACTTGCCTTTTAAAGCATTAAATTGCTTGTCAAAACAATCGCCTTGATAAATGTTGCTTTTGCCATCCCTTCTTATAATCATATTTGCATTTGCCAAGGTGTAAAGCTCTGGTTCAAGCTCTATGCCATAAATTTGCCCCTTTTTTATTTCGTTTATTTCTTTTTCGTTTGCTTGTTTTAGCATTAAAACCATAGCACTGACTAAAAATGAAGCTGAGCCACAGCAAATGTCAAGCACTGAGCTTTGCTTATTAAGCCCTGCAATCTCACACATAAATTCGGTTAAATGCGTAGGTGTAAGCACTATGCCAAGCCCCTTGCCGTCCCCTCCTGTATAGCGTATAAACTCGTGGTAAAAGATTCCCAAAGCGTCCAAATTTGAATGAGCTTGATTCATCATAGGCTTTATTTTAAGCTCAAGCTCTTTTAAATACCAATAAATCGAGCCGTTTTCGTTGAAATCTTTGTTTTTAAGCTTTACATTGTGTTCTACCTCATCGATGGCGTGTTGTATGTTGTTGATTTTGGTGTTTGTAAGCTCTGCATTTTCTAGCACGGTATTTAGGGCAGTTTTTAAGCTATCATAAAGAAAGTTAAAGGAATTTAAGCCGTGATAATCTCGCTCGTAATCTTTATTTTCAAGGGCTAACAAAAGCCCTGCGATAAATATGGGCTTATGGCGTTCGCTAATTTTTATCTCTCTTAAATTCTCGTGAAAATCAAGGGCGATTTTTCGCACCTCTTCTAAAGAAAAGGCTTTTGATAGCTTTTCGCCTTTTAAAAGTTTAAGATAATTTAAGGGACTTAAAATAAGATCTTTCGTTCTATCAAAAACCTTTTCATCATATTTGTGTAAGGCTTTTGGAAAATATAAAGCCCTTGTTTTAATTTTATTTATATCCGTTCCAGCAACGGCTAATGCGATGACATTAAAATGCTTTTGTAAAAATTTAGCATAATAAATAATGCCGTCAAGGGCGTATTTTTTAGGCTTGTTTAAATTTGCACTTTGCAAAAAATTCACTTCTTTTTTGCACTCACAAATGAAAATACTGTCTTTATCCTTGCTAAAAACAGCTATGAATTCAGGCATTCCTTGCCCATTACCACCTTTTGTAAAGTCCTCAATCTCACAAAATTCAGGCTTACCACCTGCCTCGCTTAAGGCCTTGTTGATGAGCGTAAATTCATTTGGAAGCTTTTGTGCAAAAAGTTTGTAGCCATCATTTTGCCCCAAAACCGCTTCAAAGGCTTTGAGTGTAAGTTGTTCGGTATTTCGCTCATTGGCCATTTTTATCCTTTTTTAACTTTTTAATTATCTATGATCTTATCTACCAAATACAAGATAATTTGCTAACACAATGCAAAAATTTTATTTAATGAATTTTGCACAAAATTTGTTAAACACTCACACATTTTTGTGAATTTTTTTATATTTTATGCTACGCGTTTGCTAATACATTTTTGCTACGCAAAATACTCACCCCACCAAGCGAGTTGCAAGCCTTGCGAAGCAAAATCCCCTCCGCAAGAGAGGGGCTTTGCCTTTGGATAACATTACTTCGCAAGGGGTTTTAAAACTACAAACATTAAATAGAGATTTTTCGCTTTCTGCGAAAGCTCAAAATGACAAAATTACGGCTAGCAATGGCAATTTACCCACCCCCCAAACCACCCTCCGCAAGAGAGGGAAGCTTTAAAACGCACTTTGTGCATTGTGGATATTTAGCACACGCTCAGTATGACAAAAATTCACGCTTTGCGTGAATTTTTTAAAAAATACTTAAAAATTTCACGCCAAAATCCCAGCTTTCGGACCGCTTTTTCCGTGGCATTCTTTGTATTTTTTACCACTGCCACAAGGGCAAGGACTGTTGCGTGGGACCTTTTTAACCAAGTTGTTAGAATTCAAATTGCCTTTAGCACCTACCTTTCTTGTGGCAGCTTGTCCTAGCTCATCCTCGCTAGCTCCTGTTTGCACTGTGTTTTGTAGGATCTTTTCATTTTCATTTTGAGCCTTTTCTTCTATGCTTTGAGTGCTTTGTTTGGTAAAGCTAATATTAAAAAGTAGCTTTACGCTTTCAAATTTAATCCTTTCTGCAAGTTCTAAGAAGAGCTCATAGCTTTCTTTTTTATACTCAACAAGGGGGTCTTTTTGATTATATCCACGAAGCGATATGCCTGTTTTTAGTATGTCCATCTGATACAAATGTTGTCTCCACACCCCATCAAGCACCTGTAAGTATAAAATTCTCTCTATTTTGTCTTTATCCTCCTGGCTTAATTCCCTCATCCTTTCTTCATAGGATCTTTCAAGCACCTCGGCTAAATTCTGCTCCATTTCCATACTATTATAGCTTTCAAACTCCTCATATTTAAGATCTGTATTACACTCCAAGGCTATTTTTGCCTTAAGCTTTTCAAAGTCAGGCTCCTCACTAGCTAAAAAATCCCTCATAGCATAGTCTGCATACTCTTTTATATTTTGGCTAATCTTAGCCCTTAAATTATACTCCTCATCTAAGAGCTCGTTTCGGTATTTATAAATACTCTTTCTTTGCTCATTTGCCACATCATCATATTCAAGCAAGTGCTTACGGCTTTCAAAATGCATACTTTCCACCTTTTTTTGTGCATTTTCCACAGCTCTTGTAACTATGCCACTTTCTATATGCTCATCCTCTTCTATGCCAAGTCTTTCCATTATAGCCTTGATCCTATCTCCTCCAAAAATTCGCAAAAGATTATCCTCAAGGCTTAGATAAAAACGGCTCATTCCAGGATCACCTTGCCTACCACTTCGTCCGCGGAGCTGATTATCTATCCTACGGCTTTCGTGCCTTTCAGTGCCTATGATATAAAGTCCTCCAAGTTCTTTTACCTCTTCGTCTATCTTTATATCAACCCCCCTTCCTGCCATATTTGTGGCTATGGTAACGGCTCCTTTTTTGCCAGCATCTGCTATGATTAGTGCTTCTTGCTCGTGGTTTTTAGCATTTAGCACATTGTGAGCTATGCGTTCTTTTTTTAGCATTTCGTGCAAAAGCTCGCTTCTTTCAATGCTAGCAGTTCCTACTAAAACAGGCTGTCCCTTTGAATTTGCTGCCTTGATCTCTTTTATTACTGCTTTGAATTTTTCTTTTTGGGTTTTATAAATTAGATCATGCTTGTCTATTCTTTTAACGGCTAAATTTGTAGGAATTGAGATAACATCAAGCTTGTAAATTTGACTAAACTCGGTAGCTTCTGTTTGAGCTGTTCCTGTCATACCGGCTAACTTTTCATACATTCTAAAATAATTTTGAAAGGTAATGTCTGCTAGGGTCTGACTTTCTTCTTGAATTTTAACATTTTCTTTTGCCTCTAAGGCCTGATGAAGTCCGTCGCTAAAACGTCTACCCTCGCTTAAACGACCTGTGAATTCATCGACAATTACAACTTCTTTGTTTCTTACCACATAATGCACATCTTTTTCAAAGAGATTATGTGCTTTTAAGGCTTGATCTAGCTGATGAGCTAAGATAGCATTGTCAAGGCTGTAAAGATTTTCCACCCCAAAAAGCTCTTCTGCCTTTGAAATTCCTGCTTCTGTGATTAAAATCGTGCGGTTTTTCTCATCTACGACAAAGTCTCCTGTGGGCTTGACATCTTTGTTTGCCAAATTTGGAGGAGGGTTTTCTCCTCTTTGCATTTTTTTGGCTACCTCGTTTGCTCTTAAATAGCCATCAAGTGTGCGGTTTGTGGGACCACTAATAATTAATGGGGTTCTTGCCTCGTCAATTAAAATGCTATCAACCTCATCAACGATGACAAAATTATGCCCTCTTTGAACCTTATCTTTTGCACTAAATTTCATATTATCACGCAAATAATCAAAGCCAAATTCATTGTTTGTACCATAAGTTATGTCGCATTCATAAGCAAGTTTATGATCCTCATCAGAATTAGAACTTGAAAGCACTACCCCAACACTAAGCCCTAAAAACTTATAAATTTCACCCATTTGCTCGGCATCTCGCTTTGCTAGATAATCATTTACAGTTACTATATGAACGCCCTTGCCACTCATAGCATTAAGCACCACAGGAAGACTTGCAACAAGGGTTTTTCCTTCTCCTGTTTTCATTTCGGCTATCTTGCCCTCGTGTAAGATTATGCCGCCTATTAGCTGGACATCAAAATGCCTCATTTGCAAGGTGCGTTTGCTTACCTCTCTAACTATGGCAAAGACCTCGTTTAGGATATTATCTATGCTAAGTTCCTCTTCTTGAACCTGGGTTTTAAGTGAGCTAAAATGAGCCTTTAAATCCTCATCGCTTAAAGCCTCATATTTGCCTTCAAGGGCATTTATTTCTTTTACTCTTTTTAAATATTTTTTAATTTCTCTGTCATTTTTCGTACCTAGCAGGGCCTGGATGAATTTAAACATAGCTCGTCCTTAAATTTTGTAAAAATCAAATTTTGATTATAATAAATTTTTGTTTAAAATTTAATCACAGAGCCTTGAATTTTAGCTTAAAATTCAAGGCTCTTTTTTTAATAGGCTTGATTTATAAAACAAGCTTTTTTTGAAAAAAGATTAAGCTAGTAAGATGGGTGAAATAAAACTGTCTTAGCGTAGATAATTTGCTTTTTGCTTGAATTTTTACTTTTAGTAAAGAGGGGTGTTTGAGTTTGAATTCACACATAATAAATGCTTTTTTAAAAACTTTTTTAAGGTGTGAATTCTAGCTTAATTCATATATAAGTGATATAATCAACACTGTTGTTTACAAACTAAGCTTGTTTAAAAAAGCAAAATCAATCAAGCCCAGCTAGATAGTCAAAAAAACTACTTTTTACCTCAAAGCTTTTGCCAAGCTGGGCTTTGTTAATTAGACTTTTATCTCCCAATGCGTGGCCTTTTTTTTCTAGTATTAGCACCTTGTCGGCTAGTTTTTTGGCATTTTGAGGATAATGGGTGTTAAAGATGATGATCTTTTTTTCTTCTTTTAGTTTGCTTAAATTTTCTATGATGCAAAGCTGATTTTTAAAGTCTAAATTTGATTCAGGCTCATCTAAAATAATGATCTTAGGCTCATTCACCAAGGCTCTTGCAAAAATCACCATTTGCAATTCCCCTCCGCTTAAACTATCACAAGTTCTCTTTATAAGATGAGAAAAACCCAAATTTTCAAGGCACAAAGTAGCTTTTTGTATGTGTTCTTTCTTAGGAAGGGTTGAAATTTCAGTGTTTAGCCCTAAGATCACCATATCAAGCACACATAAGCCTAAGCTGTGATTTTTTGCCTGAGGTATGTAAGAAATGATCGAAAAAAGCTCCTTTGTGCTGTAGGCTTGAATTTTTTTTTCATTATACAAGCTAACTCCCTTTGTGAGTGGCAAAAGCCCCATTAAGCAGTTTAAAAGCGTTGTTTTTCCAACCCCATTTTGTCCTAAGATCGCTAGAATTTCCCCCTCTTTAAGCTCAAAGCAAAGATTTTCAAACAAAACCCGCTTTCCTCTTGCAAAACTTGCATTTTCAAGCCTAAAAACACTCATATACGCATACCCTTAACCCTATAAAGTATCATCACAAAAAAAGGAGCACCAACAACAGCACTTAAAATGGATATGGGAAGCTCTTGAGAGCTTAAAGACCTACTTAGAGTGTCAATGATTAGCATAAAAACAGCACCTACAAAAAGGCTTGTGCTGATGACATTTTTGCTATTAAAACCACAAAGCATCCTTGCTATGTGAGGGATGATTAGCCCTATCCAGCCTATGATCCCACACATACTCACTATGCAAGAAACTATAAGCGTACAAGCAAGGATTAATAATAATCTTAAATAAAAAACATTAACCCCCAAGGTCCTAGCCTCATTATCATCAAAAAGCAATAAATTATGCTTCCAGCGGTATATAAAGATGATCACTGCTCCAACAAAGACGCCTATGCAACAAAAGAGCATTTGAGCTAGATTACTCACTTGCAAGGAACCAAGTAGCCAGTAGGTGATGGCCGGTAGGGTATCTTGAGGATCGGCTATGTATTTTAAAAGAGATATAAAGCTTTGAAACAAGGCCGCGATTATAATGCCTGAGAGTATGATCATGATTTTATCCTTGCCTCCTCTTGCAACAAGCAGGGTTAAAACAAGGCTTAAAATTCCAAAAAGAAAAGAACTTAGGGTTAATAAATAAATATTTAGCCCAAAAAGCATGGCCAAAACAGCCCCAAAGCCAGCCCCACTAGCTACTCCTAGTATGTCAGGTGAGGCAAGGGGATTTCTAAAAATAGCCTGAAAACTAGCCCCTGCTATGCCAAGCCCTAGCCCAACTATAATGGCTAGGATCACTCTTGGTAAGCGAACCTCAAGCAAGATGAAGGCTTCCTTGTTTGACAGCTCATTTGAAGAGCTTCCTAAATTCAACAAGCTCTCATAAAGCAAGGAAAAAATTTGCGTATAGCTTAAATCATACCTGCCAAAGCCTAAGATAAAAAAGGCTAAGGCTAGCACAAAGCAAGAAGCAGCTGCGAATTTAATAAGGCTCATTAGTATTTATATCCGTATTTTATAAAGAAATTTGTCCCTGGTTCGATCAGAGGATTTGTTATCTTTGATTTTGGCACTGTTATATCCTCAATGGCAGCAGGATTAACCCCTCTTTTGTTAAAGATATTTTCAACCCCCAAGGTAAGCTCCATATCTCTTGCCTCTTTGTTAAAATACCCAAGATCAAGCCCCAAATAAGCATCGCTCATAGCATAAGATTTAGTCTTTCTTTCATTTGTAGGATCTATGCGGGTTCTTCCTTGATATGCCCTTTCTTGCACCTTTATGTAGCCAAAGGGCAGATCATATTGCAAGGAAATTCGTCCAAAAAGAGGAGGTATCTCACGCAAGGGTCTGTTATTTGTTTGATCGTGTCCATAGGTGTGAGTGGCATTGTAAGCATAGGTAAAGCCGTAAAATTTATGCTCTCCTGCAAGTTCAACCCCTCTAATGTAGGTTTTGCCTATGTTTGCATACTTTTGATAGCCATTGCTATAATTTGTAGGATCATCATAAAACTGAACTAGGGAGATCATATCTTGATGATTTGTTTGATAGGCTGAAAGGCTAAAAAAGTGATCCTGACTATCAAGCCTAATGCCAAGCTCATAGCTTTGTGCTGTTTCATATTTTAGATCAGGATTATTTAAGATAGGATTTGCATCAGCAGCTGCACCGTTTGCAGCAAAGATCCCACTAACGCTTGCTGTTTTGAAGTTATGACTTATATCTCCATAAAGGCTAAAGAATTCATTGAAATGAAAATTTGCTCCTATATTTCCTGTGAAGGCATTTTTCACATCATTTCTTTTTTCATCAAGCCTTGAGGTTTGAGTAGCAGATTCTGCTGATCCTGCTAGCTTTGGACCTATGTTTGTTAAAATGGTTGCATTTCGTAAGGCTGCTGTTAGGGTAAAAGAATTTGACAGGGCAAAGTCATCTTTTATGTAGGCCGAAAAGGTGTGTTGCTGAGATTTTCTACCTGTTAGGGGTGTAATAGTCCAACCTGTCGTTGCAAACCTTGTAGGTGGAATCACCTTTGTGTTTAAAGAGCTTAGAGTTTCTATGCCGTAATCAAGACTGTGGCTTGAAACTAAGGAGCTAAAAGCCAGCTTTAAGCCAGCATACTTTGTGCCTCTAACGTGTTGATTGGTTAAATTATAGGTGTTTGTAAGTCCGCCGCGACCGTCTCTTGTGTAAAAGCCTGTGAAAAGCTCGGTTTCATAGCCTCTATAATAAGCAAAGGCATCAAGCTTTTCAGCAAAGGGTAGATCATAAAGCTCAACCCCAAGTTTAATGTAGGTCTCATAGATAGGATATCTTCTTCTAATCGAGCCATAATCAGCACCCCCATTTGCAAACTGCCCTCCAGCACCTGAATCAACAGCCCTTGCGTATCGACCTTGGGTATAAAAGCGAGTATCGGCTGAATTTGTATAGCCTATATTAAAATCAAAACCATAAGATTTAAATTCTGAATTTTTAGCTTCTCCCTCAGGGGTTTGAAAATTCCCACCTGTCCTGCCATTTAAGCCAAAAAGCACATCAAAGCCGTCTCCTCCTCCAAGAACCTCTAATCTTCCTCCTATCATATTATTAACAGTGGCATATTCAAGGGCTCTTATTTTGGTATCAAGGCTAAAATCCTTGCTAATGTCTCCTCTATATCTGCGAGAGACTAGGTTTATGACCCCATTTATAGCATCAGAGCCATACATAGAAGAAGCAGCACCTCTTATGATCTCAATGGAATCAAAGGCATTTGGATCCATTATATTAAACATAAGCGTGTTTCTACCAAGCACAGGAACCCCGTCAAGGGTTGTAAGAGAGTAGGATCTTTGGGTGCTCCTACCTCTTATATTTACCTGTCCGTTTGTGCTACCTGATCGCACAAAGATAATGCCCGGGCTTTTTTCCATAACGCTTTGTATCCCTCCTGTGCCGCCATATCTTAGTAGATCCACACCCTTAATCCTTGTGGTGCTTTTGTGTGGAACGCTACTTACAAAGTCTTTTTGATCAAGGCTTGAAGCTGTGATCTCTGTTTTTTCAAGTTGAAAGGAGCTTACCTCCCCCCCCCCCCAATATTTGCCGTATTTTCATTAGCGAAAAGAAAAGATGCGCAAATAAGTGATAAAGCTAATTTTTTCTTCATTTTTATCCTTTAAATTAAAAATAGATATTAAAATATATCAAATTTTTTCTTTAATTTTTATAAATTTTTTATTTTAATTATTAAGTAGCTTTTATAAAAAAATTAAAATTCAAAAACTCTTTTATAAAAAAGCTTATTTTTCAAAAAGTATAGATTTTGTCTATCTTAGTTAAGTTTGTCGTTTTAACCTCAGCTAAGAAGCTTACATTGAAGCTTTTTTAGAAAACAAAATTTCTTCGTTAAAGCAAGGTGTTTTGATAAAACGAAGTTTATTTAGTAAAGTTTATTTGCAAAAAGAACTTTTGTGCTTTTTATAAAAGGCTAAATTTGATACAAGCTTACGAGAAATTCAACAGTTTCAAAAGCAAATCCCTTAAAAGAGCTTTAAAACAACAAAATAAATTCAAGCTTTTTAATAAACCAGCCCCTTTGCTTGGCTTTAATATACCATCTATTTGCTTTTCAACTAAATCTAAACCATAAAATTCTTTAAAATGCCTTTTAAATTCTGCGCTTATATCTATGTGTTTAAAAAGTTTGGGGTGATTTTTTTGGGCTAAAAATTTCAAAAGCACAGCTAGGTCTAAATTTGGTGCAAAGGAGCGGTAAGTGCCAAGCTATACACTCTTTTGTTTTTTATAGCATCTATGCCTTGCCATTTTTTATCATTAATCAAATCTTGTGGCTGTGTAGGCGTAAAATTTCTTAGGTAAATAAGATCAGGGTTTAAACGATAAATTTCTTCCATATTGATTACTCCACCATTATTTGCATTCCACACACCTTTAAAAATATCTATCCCTCCGCTATTTTGTAAAAGATAATCTCCAAAAGCTCCAAGGATAATCTTATTTTCATATATACTCACCATCATAACGAACAGGTTTTGCACCTTTTAAAATTTGGGCATTTTCTCTCTCGCTTTGCGTTATAGCTGCGATGATTTTATCGCTTTTTTCTTTTATATTAAAGTGTTTGTTTATTTCACTCAACCAATATTTTAACACTTCTTTTGAATTAAAATTCGCCACTCTTATCTTTAATGGTAAAACGCTTAGCCAAGCATAGGACAAAGTTTCACACTATCTTGATGACAAATATAAAATTAGCATTTAAGGACAAAAGCTTTTTAAAATTATCATTTTCACCTGATTTGATATGTGAAATTTTTGGGAAAAAATCATTCACAACAGAATTTTTAAGAGCAATTTGAGCTGATTCAGGGATATAAACAAGCCTAGCATCGCTTAAAAACAAAGACGCAAAAGCATATTATAAGCCTTCACGACTTTTTTGCTTTTAGCATTTGCTAAACTAAGCAGCATGAATGCTAAAAAAGATGAATTTTAACCCTAATAAGCATCCTTAATAGTTATAAGAATACTTCACAAAGAAATTTATGCCCGGCTCTAAAAGAGGATTTGTTTTTGAAGTTACCAAGGTTGGAATGCTTATTGTTGTTGGTTTTGTAGCCTTTTTATCAAAAACATTTTCAACGCCAAAATTTAAACTCATCGCTTTCATAGAATTTGCTAAATAACCCAAATCAAAATTCACAAATACATCAGTCATAGCATAAGATTTTGTTTTTTTCTCATCGCTTTCATCTATACGGTGTGATTTACCTTGATATGCCCTTTCTTGCACCTTGACATAGCCCCAAGGCAGATCATATTGCAAAGAAATTCGTCCATATAAGGGAGCTATGTAAGATAGAGGCTTGTCATTTGTTTTGTCATGTCCATAAAGTGCTGTACCTAAAAAAGCAAGGGTAAAATCAAAAAAATTAACTTGTCCTTGCCATTCAATGCCTTGTATATAGGATTTACCTATGTTTTGATACTGTGAGTTTCCATCTGCAAGCCGCACTGCTGTGATCTTATCTGTGTATTCGGTTCTGTATCCTGTTATTGAGATTTCATTTTTTTCATCACTGTATCTAAAACTTAATTCAGCTGTATGCGAATATTCAGGGCTTAAATTTGGGTTTGGCAAGGTTGCAGATTGGGTTATGACCTGAGTTGATTGCGCAAGTTTATAGCCAATCCAAGGGGCTAAGAAATTTCTGCTTAAATTCAAGGCTGAACTAAAATGTGGAGTGAAAAAATACACAGCACCCAAAGAACCTGTAAGGGCGTTGTTATCGGTTGATTGTCTTTTTTCGCCTCCCATAAGTGCATAGACATAATCCCCTCTTACAGAAGCTGAAAGAAGCAAATTCTCAGTAGCACTAAAATCATCTTTTAAGAAAAGTCCTATCTCGCTTTGTGCGGTTGGCGCACTATCTGGCTCAACGACTCCGTTTGTTTTATAGCGATTTGAGGTTATGGTTTGCGTTGTATCAAGCCCATAGCCTAAATTATGTTTGCCAAGCTGCGTTCTAAACGCCAAGCGTCCGCCTGCATAATCGCTTTTTTTAACCTCTCTGTGAATGACCGTTCCTGCCCTTGTGTAATTATATAAATCTGTATCATAGCGCCTAAAATACACAAAAGCATCCATTTTTTCAGCAAAGCTTAAATTTTGTGCTTCTACACCAGCTCTTAGATAAAGCTCGGTTAGTGGATCTTCTTTGGTCCATAGCATTGCAGCAGGCACTCTTCTTCCACCAGCATTTTCGCTCATTACCCTTGCTAAACGTCCTTGAGTGTAATATCTTATATCATTTTGTGTAGTATATCCCATATTCCAGTCAAAACCTGCAAGATTATAGCTTGAATGCTCTATAACACCGTCAGGCGTTCTATAATCTTGTCCCATCTTGCCATTTAAACCCAAGAGTACATCAAAGCCATTGCCTCCACCTATGGCTTCAAGTCTGCCACCAAAGCCGTTATTAACGCTTGAATACTCTAAATTTCTTAATTTAAGTCCCAAACTAAAAGGCTGAGTAAGATCTCCTCTAAAACGCCTTGACTTAAAATTTATTACGCCATTCATCGCGTTTGAGCCAAATAAGGCAGAAGCTGGACCTCTGATAATTTCTATGCTATCTACTGCATTTAAATCAAATGAGTTGTATTCTAAAATAGGCCTACCAAGAACCCTTGCTTCATCAACTGTTATCATAGTAGTATCAGAGCTTGAATTTAAACCACGAACATACATAGTGCCACCAAGCCCACCAAAGCGAGAAAATAAGATCCCAGGAGCTTGTTCTAGCGCAGTTTGCACTCCACCTGTGCCACCACCTGTTTCAAGTAGGGTCTTTTTGTCTAAAACGGTGATACTTTTACTTTGTTGTTCAAGGGTAAAATCAGATAGGGTTGCAGAAATAACGGACTTTTCTAGTTTATAAGTTTCCTCATTGGCGAGGGCAAAAAGCACTAAGCTTAAACATAGGCTTAATTTTTTCATTTTAATAATCCTTTTTAAGTTTTGAGTTAAAATTATAAGCACATAAGCTTAAAAAATCTTTAAATAGATCTATCATTAAGCCTTATATAAAATGAAAAATATCTTCTCATTAAGACAAATTTCACTTAGATTTTATTTTAGCTTTCCTGCCTTGCTTGAGGGATTTAAAATTGTTTCAAGCTGCTTCTCATTTAAATCAAGCTTATAAAATTCTTTAAAATGCCTTTTAAATTCCTCTTTTATATTCACTTCTTTAAAAAGATCTGGGTGATTTTTTTGGGCTAAAAATTTCAAAACAATTTCTAGATCCAAACTTGGTGCAAAGGGACGGTAGGTGCCAAGTGGAAGCTTATACACTCTTTTATCTTTAATGGCTTTAATATCCTTGAATTTAGGATCATTAAAGAGATCTTCTGGCTGAGTGGGGGTAAAATTTGTAATATAAATAATCTCAGGATTTAAGCGGTAAAGCTCCTCTAAATTTATATTGCCATCTGTGTTTGAAATGCCCTTGTAAGCGTTTGTAGCTGCACTTTTTTCTAGCAAATAATCAGCAAAGATCCCCCCAAGTCTGATTTTGCCATCTTGATATGTAAATATAATCGCAGCCCTAGGCTTTTTAGCAGCTTTTGTTTTATCTTGTATTTGTTTTTCTGTCTGAGTGATTTTATCAATGATCTTGCTGCCTTTTTCTTTCAATTTCATCTTTTTTTCAAGCTCTTTTAGCCAATGTGCTAGAACCTCTTTTGAGTTGTAATTACCCTTGCTTGTTTCAAGCTCGATTAAATTTACCCCAGCTCTTTTTAAGCCATCGCAAAGCTTTAAATTTGCCTTATGGCAGATATAAAGATCGGCATTTAGCATTAAGAACTCTTCTAAATTTTCATTGTTTGAAGCCTTTATGCTGTGAATTTGTGGGTAAAATTCAGCCGCTAAAGAATTCACAAGGGCATTTTTAGCTGATTGGGGCATAAAGATTATCTTTGCATCGCTAAGATACAAGATCACAGAAGGCACAGGCCAAACACCTGCTATGGCAACTGTTTTATTTTCGTTTGCATAAAGTATGCTACTTAATAAAAGCACAAAAAGTAGAATTTTTTTCATAATTTCTCCTTAAATTTTTGTTTTAGACTCTCAGTTAAGGTAATTTTTGCAAAAATTCATAGGATTTTTTGCAAGATAAAATTAAGCTAAAAAGCCACAAACACAGCTTATCAAAGCTCACCCGCTTCTTTTTTAGGATGCAAGATAAGTTCTAATTGAGCCTCGTTTAAATTTATCTTGTAAAAATGCTTAAAATGCTTTCTAAACTCCTCTTTTATGTCTATGTCCTCAAAAAGCTCTGGGTAATTTGTCTTTGCTAGGTGCAAAAGCACAGGGGCTACATCTAAATTTGGAGCAAAGGGACGGTAGGTAGCAAGGGGAAATTTATAAACCCTCTTGTTTTTAACGGCTTTAAGATCTTTAAATTTGGGATCATTAAAGAGATCTTCTGGCTGGGCCTGGGTGAAATTTGTAAGATAAATAATCTCAGGATTTAAGCGGTAAAGCTCCTCTAAATTTATAAGCCCCTCAGTAGAAAAGCCCTTGTAAGCATCTATAAGTCCGCTTTTTTCTAGGTAATAACTCCTTGTGCCAACTGTTATCTTGTGTTTGTCAGGTCTTAAAATTAGCCCTCTTAGTTTATTAATCCCCTTTGTTCTTTGTGCTATTAGCTCCTCAGCCTCGCTAATTTTGCCTATTAAATCCTCGTTCTTAACTTTTATATCAAAATACTCACTAAGCTCATCAAGCCAATATTTTATGGTTTTTTTCATATTATAATTATCCACATTCACATCAAAGAGCTTGACATTTAGCCCTGCCTTTTTTAAACCCTCATAAAGCCTTTTATCACCGCTATGCCCTAGATATAAGTCAGCATTCATTGATAAAAGCTCTTCTAAATTCTCGCTTCTACTGCTTAAAACAGTTTTAAATTCAGGCTTTAAGTCAATTACCACTGAATTTTCAATGGCATTTAAAGCAGACCGTGGAATGTAAATAATATTAGCGTCCGTAAAAAAGGCTAAGATTGATGGCATAGGCCAAAGCCCTCCAAAAACTACGACCTTTAAGGGCTGTGAGAGGGCTAAGCTTAAGCCTAAAATAAGAAATAAAAAGATCTTTCTCAAGCCCCTACCTTTTGTGCTAGATCATACTCAAGCCAAGACATAAAGCCGTCAAAAAAGGGCTCAGTTATAGGCATAAAGCCTTGCCCGAAGTGAAAATCAGGATCCAAAGCACTTAGATAAAGACTTCCTTTAAAGCTTTGATCATCCTTGCAAATAATGCTTTCTCCAAGCTCATTTACTAAAATCTTTTCTATGTTTAAACCGTGCAAGAATGAGCCGTGAAGATGCCATTTACACTGATAAAGCTCTAAAAAATCCCAAATTTTATGGCTTTCATTAGCCTTTGCTAGATATAAATCAGCCCCAGGAAGTATCCACCACCAAAAATTCGTTATACAGCTTTTGTATTTAATATGATCAAAAAGCCCCTCTGTAAGATCGGGAAAAACAAGCAAATTCCCTCCATTTTTAAGATAAGAAAGGATTTTGTCTTTATTTTCAAGCACAAAACGAGGATGAAGCCTAGAAGCCATCACTACTAAATCAAAGCCCTCCAAGCTTTCTTTTTTAAGATCGGGCAAATAAAAAATTTGATCAAAAAAATGCTTATATTTGCCATTTTTATTTGTGAAAAAATTTTGATGAAAGGAAGTCCCACCTGTGATTATAGCCTTTTTCATAGCCTAGTCCTTAATTCATCTTCAAGCCAGATCAAGCAGTTAAGCCCCATTCTACGAGAGGTGTCATTTTCAAATCCCATTGAAAGTCCCATTAAATCAGCTCCTGCTGTTTTAAGCAAGATGCCCTCAAATGAGCTTTTATCTATGTAAGCTACGCATTCGCCCTCATTATCTTCTAAGATAAGCTCGGCATTTAAGGGCTTTTGTATGAAGCCTCTGTTGAAAAAGCCCTTGACGCCGTGTCTGTGGTTTAGATCATACTCTCTTACTCCCTTGCATATAGGATGCTTAGTAAGTTTAATCTCTCTTGATTTTATAGCAAGTTTGCTTTGAGTGTAAAGGGGTAAATTTGGCAAATACTCACAAAAACTTGCCGCAAAGTCAAAGATAATGCCTCCTCTAGCAAGAAAGTCCTCTAAAAGCTCTTTATTTCTATAAAGCCAAATTTGATCAACCGTAGCAGGTAAAACCAAGGCACAAAAATATTTTAAAACATCTTTTTTAAATTCACAGTAAAGATCTAATTCTTGCATAAGATCACAGTAATAACCCTCGCAACACACCTTTTTGTCCCAAGAGTTTATATAGGCTATCTTGCCAGCCTTATTTATATAGTGAAAATCTAAATTTGTATAATCCATATAAGACATTTATCTACCTTTAAAATTTTAAGTGTAATTATTAATTTTTAAAAAGTATAGCAAAAAAGCTTAAATTTTCTTAGTTTTTTAATGTTGAATTTAAAAAATTCATTTGCTTTAAATTGCCTTGAAGCTCTTTAAATTTAAAAAAAGTTTTTGCTCTTTTAAATTAAGTTAAAATTTAAGCATTTTTGTAGAAAAATAACTTAAAAAAATTGTAAAATTCACCGGGTGAATTTTTGCCTTTATCCACTTTTAAAGATCAACACACAAAAAAGTGCTTTAATGATTAAAAAAGGCATTTAAGTGAATGTTCAAAGCAAGTCTTCTTAGCTAGGATAAAGCTAGTAAAAATTAATCAAACTTAGATAAAATGTTTTATTTGATTTTGGATTTGCTATGAGATATTTATTTCTTTTTTGTTTGTGTTTTCTTCAACTTTTTGCCTTTGATCTAAATTACAAAAGCTTTGCTAGCGATTTTGTTCAAACTGTTCGTTCTATAAATTCAAGCATAAGCTATGAGGGAAGCTTTGTGCTAACTCAAAATGAGGCCTTTTGGCAGTATAAAAAGCCAAACAACAAGCAAATTTTTATAAGGAAAAATGAGGTGATTATCTTAGAGCCAAGCTTAGAACAAGCCACGGTAAGTTCCTTAAACGAACTTCCAAATTTAAGCCAAATTTTCAAACAAGCAAAAAAGATCTCAAAGGATCATTATGAGGCAAAATATCAGCAAATTATCTACAAAATAGAGCTTCAAAACGAAGAAATTAAAAGCATAGCTTATAAAGACGAGCTTGACAATGAGGTGCTTATACTCTTAGCTAATCAAAAAAGAAATGTAGCCATAAACAAAGAACTTTTTAGCCCCAAAATTCCCCCACATTATGATCTTATAAGATAGTAAATGAGATTCTTATTTTGTCTTTTGCTATTATTCTCTGTTGTTTTTTGCGAGGAGTCTGAGGATTCAAATGCCAAAAGGCTTGTTCTTTTTTTAAAAAATCAAATGCAAGATTCTTATGAAAATGGCAGATTAACTGCCTTGCTTCCTATAAATACCTGGCATAACCGCTATACTTACAGCGAGGATAGAGTTCAAAGGTATAATGAAAGACCTTATGGGCTTGGAATTTCTAAGACTATCAATAAAAAATACGAATTTTATGGGATTTACGGGATAGTGTTTGCAGATTCAAATTATCACACCCAAAGTATGTTTGGCTATATTCATCTTTATCATCTTAATAAGGGCTCTATAAAATTTGCACTTGGCTACACAGTAGGACTTACTCAAAGGTATGAGTATTGGTATATACCTTTGCCTTTGCCCTTACCTGCTATGGGTATAAATTACAAAAGCTTTTCTATTCAAGCAGCCTATGTGCCAGGCGGTAAAAATGACGCAAATGTGCTTTTTTCTTGGCTTTCTTGGATCTTTTAGCTAGTTTTTTTGCTTTTTTTTACAGGAACTGGCTGATCTAGATGATAATAAGCCTTTAAGCCAAAAAGATAGATAACCCAAGATATATAAAGCCACAAAAAGAAGAACAAAAGGGTGGAAAAAGAACCATACACATTGGTATAAGTCTTGTTATACACCACATAATAAATAAATAAATTCTTGCTTATATACCAAATGGCAGCACTTACAAAAGAGCTTAAACTTAGCATTTTAAGGCTTCCCTTATTTAAGGAGCTTGAAAAGGCTACAAAAAAAAGCCCCCAAATGATAAGAAAGGGTAAAAGCTCTAAGATATTAAAGCTAACCTGCCACTCATCTAGGGTTTTTTGTATGAAACTTGACACATAAAAGCTAAGCCCTAATCCCAAAGGAGTTAAGGTTACTAGGGTCCAGTAAGAACTAATGCTTTGCCACAAAGTCTTTGGCTCATTTTTGCTTATGCGGTTTATCACATAATCATAGCTTGAAAAAAATGCCAAAGAGGTAAAAATCATAGCCACAAAGCCAACTATGCCAAGATTAACGCTGTTTTTTAAAAAAGAATCCAGATAAGAGGATATTAATTCTTGCTGGGTGGGGATTAAAAAGTTAAAGATTAGCCCTTTCATTTTGTCATAATAAATTTGAAAACTAGGTATTTGAGTAAAGATAGAAAAGCCTACAAACAAAAGGGGTATCAAGGAAAGCACTGTGTAAAAGCTAAGTGCTGCTGAAAAGAGCATTATTTCCTTGTCCTTAAAAAGTAGGACAAAGAACCAAAGCTGCTTTAATTTGCCCATTATCAAAGCCCCATTTTAAAGGGGTTTAAGATATTATTTGGATCAAATGCCTTCTTTATACTTTTAAAAAGTTGCATCTCAGCTTCTGTAAATGCTAGTCGCATAAAAGGAGCCTTTGAAAGCCCTATACCATGCTCCCCACTGAGAGTGCCTCCTAAGCTAACGGCTAATTGAAAAATCTCTGTAATCGCCTCGTGTCCTTGCTCAACTTGCTTTTTGTCGTTTTTATCAGGCACCATAACATTTGCATGCACATTTCCATCCCCTGTATGTCCAAAGCAAGGCACCTTAAAGCCGTATTTATCAGCTATCTTGGTAATTCCTGCTAGTAGCTCAGGAAGCTTTGATCTAGGAACTGTTATGTCTTCATTGAGCTTTAAATTCCCATAAATATTAATGCTTTGAGAGCAGTTTCTTCTAGCAAACCAAATATCAGCTACTTCTTGCTCATCCTTTGCTATCCTAAATTCCCTTGCTCCACAAGATAAAAAGCTTTCTTTGAGCAAGGCTAGATCCATATCAATTGCCTCTATGACCTTGCCATCTACATCGCTGATTAAAATAGCCCCTGCATCCCTTGGAAGTCCTTTGTTGAATTTATCCTCCACAGCTTGAATGCTTAAATTATCCAAAAACTCCATAGAAACAGGGGTAACCCCCTTTGATAGGCTCTTATAAACCGCATTCATAGCATCTTCAACTGTGTCAAAAACTCCCATAGCAGTTTTTTTAAGCCTTGGCAAGGCTATAAGCTTTAGGGTAATTTCTGTTATAACCGCCAAAGAACCCTCACTTGCTATTAAAATTCCTGCTATATTATAGCCTGCTACATCTTTTATGGTTCTTTTGCCTGCACGAATTAGCTCTCCGTTTGGCAAAACAGCACGCAAGGCCATAACATAATCCTTTGTGATGCCATACTTAGCTGCTCTCATCCCGCCTGCATTTTCGCTGACATTGCCTCCAAGTGAGGAATACTCCATACTTGCTGGATCAGGTGGATAAAAAAGCCCAAGCTTTGCTACTTCTTTTTGTAAATGAGCGTTGATGACACCGGGTTGAACCACTGCTACTAAATTTTCAAGATCTATTTCTAAAATTTTATTCATATGCTTTTCAAAGCTAAGAACAAGCCCCCCACTTACAGCCAAAGCCCCTCCTGTAAAGCCAGAACCTGCTCCTCTTGGAACTATGATGATCTTATTTTCATTGCAGTAGCTTAAAATTTTACTTATATCTTCTTCATTTCTTGGAAAAAGTACCCCATCAGGAAGGTGGATCTTCCTTGTAGCATCGTAACTATAAGCTCTTTTGTGAGCCTCGTCAAAATAGGCATTGTCCTCTCCTAAGAGGCTTTTGAAATAGTGCTGAAATTCTGTCTTCACCTACCCTCTCCTATCAATTTTTTGTAATACTCATAATAATCCTTAACCCCCCACTCAAAAAAGTTGAAAAAATTCTTTTTATATCCTTCTACATTCGAGTAAAAGGGCTTTTGAGCCTCTAAATTTAAAGAGTTAAAGGGCTCTTCAAAAAGTACAGTAAAACTAGCACAGTCTAAAAAAGAGATCTTATCTTCTAAGACAAAGGCAAGGACGCCAACTGCATTGCTAGCACAAAAAAGCTTAAAATCTTTTTGTTTTGGGCTAAGCTTAAATTCTCTTATCATATAAGCACCCAAAAGATCAGGATGGACAAAATAAAGCTGATTAAATTTTTCTCTTATGCTGTTATAATTTTCTTCATTTGGTGCTATAAGCAAGATCCTATCATATAAAAAATTCACTATTACCTCATCTCCCTTTTGCACCTTGCTATCAAGCAGAGGCAGGGCTTTTTGCTCTAAGATAGTAAAGGGGCTTAATTCTAGCTTTATTAGCCCATCTTCTCTTTGAATCACAGTTGCACTTGAAATGATAGAACTTGTATTCTTAAAGCTTTGAAGCACAGCAGCACTTGTGCCTATTTTAATCCTCTCATCATCTTGTATGTAAATGAATTTTCCTTTTATATCTTCGATCTTAAAATGCAAGGACTTAAATTCAAAGCCTTGTAAGCTTACACATAAAAGGGCAAAAAATATAAGTTTTTTTAGCAAAGAAACCCCCTAGATAAAGAAGAAATTATAATCTCTTTTTCTTACAATTTAACAGCAATATTAAGAATTTTAAGGTAAAATTTAGCTTTTTTGAAAGGATGATTTTATGAAAAAACTGGCACTTTTTTGTTTATTTTTAAGCTCTCAGCTTTTTGGCGCTGTGCAAATAGAGATTAAAGAATGGGAGAAAAATAAATTTTTTTCCACTTTTTTAGAGGAAAATTCACTGCCTTACTCCTTGTATAGAGACTTGGATGCCCAAGAAAAAGAACTAGCCTCTGAAATTCAAGCAGGACAAAAATTTCACATCTTAAAAGATGAAAATGAACAAATAGAACAGGTTTTAATACCGGTTAGTAACTCCGATCTTCAGCTTCACATATACAAGGACAAAGAGGGCAAGTATCTTTCAAGCTTTTCGCCCATTTCTTATGACACAGAGCTTAGATTTTTGAAATTTAGCATTGAAAACTCAGCCTACAAGGATATAGAGCAAATAACAGGTAGCACCCCACTAGCAAGGGCTATGACAAATGCCTTTGCTGGAAATGTGGATTTTAAGAGTATGCAAAAGGGTGATGAGATCATTGTCCTTTATGAGAGGAAAGAAAGGCTAGGCGAGAGATTTGGAGATATAGTTATAAAGATGGCTAGTGTGGGGGCAAATAAAAAAGCAAAGAAGGTATTTGCCTTTAAGGATAGCTTTTTTGATCTAAATGGCAAGGAGATGAAAAATTTCTTGCTGGCTACTCCTGTAAGGTATAGTAGGATTAGTTCTTATTTCACAAAGGCAAGATTTCATCCCATACTTAAAAAATATAGAGCGCATTTGGGAGTGGATTATGCCGCACCTCACGGAACCCCTGTTAAAAGCTCAGGAAATGGAGTGGTAAGCTTTGTAGGCACAAGGGGAGGATATGGCAAGACAGTGCAAATCGAGCACGGCTCAGGTTACAGAACCCTTTATGCACATTTAAGCAGATATGCCAAGATAAAAAAGGGACAAAAGGTATCCCAAGGACAAACCATAGCCTATGTCGGCTCAACAGGGCTTAGCACAGGACCTCATCTTCATTTTGGACTTTATCTTAATAATGTAGCCATAAATCCTCTTTCTGTTGTAAAGATAGCAAAATCCATACTCAAGGGCAAGGAAAAAGAAGATTTTGACAAGCTAAGGGCCGAGTATGAAAAGCAAACACAAGAATTTATAAGCCTAGACAAGCTAATACCCACAAAGGAACCTGAAAGCATACAAAGATATATAGAGCTTTGATTTGCTTGATCTTTAAACTTATGAGCTTACTTTGAATTTAGAGCAAGCTAGGCCTTGAATTTTAAGGCTTGAATTTAAAATTCAAAGATTAAAAAAGCTTAAAAATTTAGGGCTAATTAAAAAAGCTAGACTTTGAATTTTAAAGTTAAAGCCTTAAATGTAAGAAGATAGACCTTACAAAAAGTTTTGCAATTTAAAGCGAGATTTAAAGCGAGTAAAAAGCTTTGAATTTTAAATTTCAAGCTAAGATAAACAAAAGGCTTTTGTTCAAAAAGTATTGCTTTGCAACTGTGAGTCTTTATGGCAAAGAGATTTAAAATTTGCATCTTTTGCGTGAATTTTTTTAAGATCTGGCATTTTCCAACTAAAATACTAAGTTCTTTCAACATAACAAAACTAGCATTTCATCTATAAGCAGCACGAAAGCCATATGCTAAGTTAAAAAAAATTAAAACTTCTAAAATAAAAAGCTTGTAAATTTTAAAAGTCACAAGCAACTTATAATTTTAAAGGCTTGTCTTAGCAAGGAAAGCTACTTTGCTACTAAATGCAATAAATTCACAAGAATACAAGAAAATAAATACTATGCCAAATTCAAGGCTTTCAAAAAGCAAGGGCTTTTTTATAATAAATTCTTTTCCTTTAAGATCACATACATTTTTATTGTGGATATGAAGAAGGTTAGTATGGCAGGACCTAGGATCAGCCCCCAAAAGCCAAAGCTTGAAATTCCAGCTAGCATGGCTAAGAAGATGAGAAGTTCGTTTATCTTAGTCGGAGTTTTAACAAGTCTTTCGTTTATCCATTTAATGATCAGAGGCTTGATGAAGGTATCTGCTATCACTGAGATTATTATGATGGAAGAAAATAGGATCCAAAGTGCAGAGGATAGATTGTTTGAAGCAAATTCATAAAGGCTTAAAGGCACATAGACCAAAGCCCCTCCAACTGCTGGTATAAGAGAGCTACAAGCAAAAAGTATGCCCCAAAATATACCGTTGTATCCAAAAAAGGCGACTATTATGGCAAATAAAAGCCCCTCGATCAAGGCTATAAAGACCATAGAATAAAGCACCACGGCCATTACATTACCAACCTCACGCAAGATCTCATCAAGTTCTTTTCTTTCTATGGGTATTACTGATTTTAAATAAATCACAAGCTCTGTGCCGTAAAGATTTGCAAAGAAATAAAAAACGCAGATTAAAATTAGATCAGCTACGATCTTCATACCCGATCTAGTAAAATTACCAAAATACCCCAAAACATTCTTTGTAAGTGAATTTAGATCTATGCTATTTAGGGTTTCTACTATCTTGGGTCTTAAAAATTCAAAGGATGAGGGCAGTTCAAACTCGTAATTTTTTATATAATTAAAAGTAGAGTTAATAATGCCTATGTCAAAGTTTTTAATGGCAAGGGCAAGTTCTGTGATGGCATAAGCAAAGGGGGTTATTAAAAAAAGCACTACCAAAATGCTAGTACAAAGTGCAGCAAGGACCTTTTTGCCCTTTAAAAGATATAAGAATTTAGCATTGATATTTGAGGTTGCAACAGCTAACAAACAGCCTATAATCATAACAAGCAAGAAGTTTTTAAAAAGATAAAGCACTAGGCAAAGTATGACAAGTATGAAGATTATAAGAAAGATGCGTCCATTTCGCACGAGGATCCTTTAAGTAAATTAAGGCTTGAATTTTAGCATATTTTTGCATTTATCTTTGATTAAAATTGGCGATTGATACTTTTAGCTAGAATGACCTAGGATTTTTCCTAAGCCATTTTAACAACATTTTATACAGATTTTCGTTTTTAACCTTGACATTATATCGAAATTCACTCTCCTTCAAATGAAGGTAGAAAAATTCCCTTGCCGCAAAACCCCCTAATCTAGCCTTTGCAAAGCCCCTTCTACTACGCAGTTGCAAGACGAAACGAAGCAAAAAATAACTCTCACCCTCTTCGATTTCACCGCTGAGATTTTTTCACATTCTTTAAGGGTTAAAAGCTTGTTGCACTATCCTATTTACGCAAGGGCGAGAAAGCTTGCAAAGAGGGCGATTTTGCCCACACAAATATCAGCACAAAAAACACTCTACAATTGATTAAATTTCCGCTCAAAAATGTAAGGCAAAAATATATACTTGTTTAAGATCTATTTTACCAAGCTTTGAGCTGTAATTATATCAGCTAAAAGCATTAATCGCCTTAAAATATATTTTTTTATAAAAACCTTAATCAAGGCTATGATGCTTTTAAAAAGGACTTGATTTATCACTGTCTATTTTTGGTGGCATAAATTTAAAACAAAGCGAATTTTTACTACAAGCACTAAAAATAACAAAGTAGTTTTTGCTTGGCAAAATGAATTGCTAACTTAGCTTAAATAAACATTATAAATTCAAGCAAGATTCTAAATTTTGTCAAAGTTAAAAGAATAAAAGATCTATAAATTCAAGCCTTGTGTGAATTTTAGTTTTTATTCTTTGCATTTTGCACGAAGCTAATTGCTTTTAAAGTAAGGTGTAATTAAACTCAACAAGATCTTATCAATTTTAATAAATTTTGATAGATATTTTGTCCCAAAATTTTTGTCTTAATTTTATTTCTTTTAAATGAAGGATAAAATTTTCAGCCTTTAAATTTAAGTAAACGAAAGCTCGCAAACTTCTACTACGCAGTTGCAAGACGAAACGAAACAAAAAACACTTCAAAATCCTTAAATTTCTTTTGAGACAATTAGAGAATGTATAATATGCTGATTTTTCATTGTATTCTTTATACTTTAAAATGATCTTACATCAACTTAAAATACCTTGAGCCAATTATAAATTTAAACAAGTTCTTAAATCTTGTCAAATTACAAGAATAAATATCTATAAATTCAAGCCTTGTGTGAATTTTTTATTCTTTGTATTTTGCACAAAGCTAGTTGCTTTCAAAGTAAAATAAAATGATAAATTCAAACTCTTTTTTTTGAAAATCTTGATAGATAAAACCAGATCAAGGCAAGTAAAAATAGCAAAAACAAAGGCATTATGTAAGGGGCCTCGCTAAGTTTATCCACAAAGGAACTAAGAGCAGTCCCAAAGGCAAAGCCTAAGTATCCAAGTAAGCTGGCCCAGATTAATGAAGCAAGGGTATTTACAAGGCAAAATTTCACAAGATCAAAGCGAACAAAGCCAGCAGCTAGCGGAACAAAGGTCTTTAAGCCATATATGAATTTTTGAAAAAGTATTAACACGCTTCCATGCCTTTTGATCTTCATTCTAGCTAGGGCTAATTTGCGTCTATGTTTAGCAAAATAAGGCATTAGATCCTTTTTATAATACCTACCCAAAACAAACAAAAGCGTTGAGCCTATGGTATTAGCTATGAAGGCAATGATTATGCAAAGTGAAAGATTGAAATGATTGGTAGCACAAAGAACCCCAGCGGCTAAGATGCCAACCATCCCACCGCCCAAGGAATATACAAACAAAATAATATAGCCATAATTAAGCAAACTCTCAATGCTTTCTTGCATAAGGCCTACCTTGCATAATCCACCGCACGAAGCTCTCTAATCACATTTACCTTGATCTCGCCTGGATATTGCACCTTTTCTTCTATCTCAGTGGCTATCTCCTTAGCCAAAAGCACGGCTTCATCATCATTTATCAAGCTTGCATTGGCAATTACGCGAATTTCTCGCCCAGCATTAATGGCATAAGCACCCTTGATGCCTTCCTTGCTCTTTGCAATGTCTTCAAGCTCTGTAACCCTCTTTAAAAAGGCCTCAAGCACTTCGCGGCGAGCTCCAGGACGAGCTGCACTAAGGGTATCAGCCGCACAAACAGCAGCACTTTCGACACTTGTAGCCTCCTCGTGTCCGTGGTGTGCGTAGATCGCATTTATAACGGCTGAGTGTTCTTGGTATCTTTTGCAAAGCTCCCCTCCTAGATCCACATGAGAGCCCTCAAAATCGTGAGTTAAAGCCTTTCCTATGTCGTGCAAAAGTCCAGCTCTTCTTGCTACAAGCTCATCTCCCCCGCACTCAGCTGCTATTATGCCTGCAAGGTGTGCGACTTCTAAAGAGTGAGCTAGGGCATTTTGTCCATAACTTGCTCGGTATTTTAACTTGCCTATTAGCTTTACAATTTCAGGATGCATTTTGTTAAGCCCTAAATCCATCACTATCGTCTGTCCCTCTTCGAGTATGGAGCTTTCAAATTCCTTGCATACCTTTTCGTGAATTTCCTCGATTCTTGCAGGTTGAATGCGACCGTCTTCGATTAAAAGCTCGATTACTCTTGTGGCAATGGCTCTGCGGTAAAGATTAAAGCAGCTAACTATAATGGCACCTGGGGTATCATCTATGATAATATCCACTCCAAGCGTCATTTCAAGTGCCTTGACATTTCGCCCTTCCTTGCCGATGATACGTCCTTTTAGCTCGTCATTTTTGATATTTACTACATTGATTAGTCTTTCGGCTGCAAATTCACCAGCAAAGCGAGATGTTGCCTGAGCTATTATGTAATTCGCCCTTCTTTTTGCCTCTCTTTTTGCCTCCTCTTCATACTTTCTAACTATATGAGCTATTTCATCGCGTGAGCTTTCTTCAACCTTTTTTAAGATGATCTCCCTAGCCTCGCTTTGAGTAAGTCCGGCCTGTCTTTCTAGCATATTAACTGTGTCTTTTAGCTTTTGCTCGTAGTTGTTTTTTAAATTCGCACCCTCATCATATAAATTCTTAGCCCTTTTTTGATCCTTGATAATTTGAGCCTTTTCTTCTTTTAATCTTTGTTCAAATTTCTCAAGCTCATCAAATTTATAAGAATACTCCTTTTGCACCCTGTGGCTCTTGTCCTCAAACCGTTTTTTAGCCTCAAATTCAGCATTTAGCACTGAATTTTTAGCATCCTTTAAAATAAGCTCAGCCTCATACTCTATAGCCTTTGCTCTTGCCTTGGCTTGTTCGATAAAGATGTTGTAACTAGCATCATTTATCTTCTTAGCAACTAAATATCCTATCCCAGCGCCTATGATAACGGCGATAAATACGGTAATTAGCGTTATAAGCATTTTTTAGCTCTTTCCTATGAAATTTTTCGTAAGGATTTATGTAAAAATCAGCTTGTATATCGTGCTTTTGACCTAGTTTTTCTTTGCTTAAAGACCTTGTAGCACTAACGAAGATAAGCAGTGGATCATAACTTAAATTTTCAAAAAATCTATCATAAAAGCCAAATCCTTGCCCTATCCTTTTTAAGTCTCTATCAACACCTATGACAGGAATTATAGCTAGATCAATCTTTGAGACAAAAAAGGAATTCATAGGCTCATAAATCCCAAACCTTTTTTTATAAAAAGGCACTCGTAATTTTACCATTTTTAAGCTTTGATTTTGCATAAAAGGGACAAAAAGTTGACATTTTTTTGAAAATTTGCGTCTAAATCGGTGCAGATCAGGCTCAAAGCTCAAAGGCAAATATAATAAAATCCTCCTTGCCTTAGTTGCTTTTATAATATTCATTACCTCTTTAAAAACGCAAAAATTTCTCAAAAAAGAGCTTTTTGAGTGCCTAATCAAAGCCCTTTTTGCCTTTTTTCTAAAATTTTCTTTTTTGTCCATTAAATAGCCATTCGTTAAAACTGTGTTATAATTTTAATCTTTTTTTACTTATACAACAAGGAAATCATATGATTTTACGAGTTTTTTTACTCTTTTTACTTCTTTATTTTTTTGCTGCCTGTGAGGGCAAAAAAAGCGAGGATGATTTAAATGCTACTAGATCTTCTGAGTTAAAACAGGATGAGAAGTTAAATTTTTCTTTAATTCTAAATAGCGGCAAGGAGATCTTCATCAAATCAGAAAGACAAAGGCTTGAATTTGACACAGAGGATAGGGCTGTTTTGTTTGTGTTTTTTACTACCTGGTGTAAGCCTTGCAATGCTATGATACCTCATCTTAACAAGCTTCAAGAAAAGTATAAAGAAAGCTTTGTTATAGTTGGTGTTTTACTAGAAGAAAAAGAAGCAAATGAGTTAAACGACTTTTTAAATTCAAACAAAATAAGCTACCCCATAGCCCAAGGAGATGGAAATTACTTACTTGCTAAGAGCATAGGTGGCATAAATGCCTTGCCTGTGATGGTCTTATACTCAAATGAGGGCAAACTCATCAATCACTACCTAGGAATCATCCCCCAAGAAATGCTTGACATAGACATTCAAAAGGCCTTTATGTAATGCTTGACTTTCTAAAAAAGGGTTTAAGCAAAACAGTTGCCTCTATGAATTTAATCAAAAAGGGCGAAAAAATCTCAAAGGATCTGCTTGAAGAAATGCTACTTGAAGCAGATGTGAGCTATGAGATAGTTGAAGAAGTAATCTATTATCTACCTCCAAGCAAGGAGATAAAAAAAGAGGATTTAAAGAGAGTCTTAAATACTTATTTTATCTACGAAGAGGCAGCAACTAAGCCCTCAAAGCCCTTTGTAGAGCTAATCTTAGGCGTAAATGGGGCTGGCAAAACAACCACAGTGGCAAAGCTGGCAAATTTATATAAAAATCAAGCACAAACTGTGATCTTAGGTGCTTGTGATACCTTTCGTGCTGGTGCTATCGAGCAATTAAGGCTTTGGGCTAAAAAATTAGAACTTGAAATAGTTTTAAGCTCTCAAGGACACGATCCCTCAGCCGTTGCCTTTGATGCCATTAGTAAGGCTGTGGCAAAGGGCTTTGATAGGGTGATCTTAGACACAGCAGGAAGGCTTCAAAATCAAAAGAATTTAAATGCTGAGCTTGAAAAAATCTCTCGCATTTGCGACAAGGCAATGCAAGGCGCCCCTCACAGAAAGATCCTTGTCCTTGATGGCACTCAAGGAAATGCTGGAATTTTACAAGCAAAGGCATTTAACGAGTTAATCAAGCTTGATGGGATCATCATCACAAAGCTAGATGGGACAGCGAAGGGAGGTGCCTTATTTAGCGTAGCAAGAGAGCTTGAACTTCCCATACTCTTTATAGGAGTTGGAGAGGGGGTGGAGGATTTAATTCATTTTAAAGCAGAGGATTATGTGAATTCTTTGGTGAGTTCTATTTTTACTGAGTAAAGTTAAACTTCTTGCCTTGAATTTAAATAATTGAATTTTATCAAAAAAGTTGATTTTGTTTTAGGCTTGATAATTTTTAATGTGAATTTTGGTTCAATTAAACTTAATAGGATTTTGGTTTATCAATTTTAATAAATATTTGATAAGAATTTTGTCTTAAATTTTTCGTCTTAATTTTGTTTTTTAAGTGAAGGACAAAATTTTCTCTTTTAATTCTACAAAATTTAGCAAATTTAAATTCCACATAGCCTATTTTGTTCGCAGCTGCAAGAATGAGAAGTAAAAATTCACAAGATCATTGATATGATTTATTCCCTTTGCAAACTCGTTTTTAGAGTGTTTGACCATATAATGTGCCTTTGCTTCTTCTTGCAAAGTTGCAAGACGCGTAGTGTGAAGTAAAAAATACTTCAAAAATATTCCCTTACATTTAAATAAATTCGAGAATATATCATTAAATTATTTTTCATTTTGTTTTTTATACTTTAAAATGATCTTGTATCAAATTAAACTGTCTTGAGCTATTTAACTTTCTTGAGTTGAATTTATACAATGGCTTGATTTCTTATCAAAGAAGCTGATTTTTGTTTTAAAATTGAGATCTTTTAATGTAAATTTTAAATTTAGAGCCAGCCCTTATGAACTAATTAATTGTCATTTTAAGCTACTGCTTTTACACAAATTTCACAAAGACACAGTTTGAATTCAAGGGCTTGAATTTATAGCTTTTTAAGCTTACTAATTAAGATAGCACTTTAAAAGAGTTAAAATAAAGACTGCATTTTTAAAGCAAAACCTTTAAAAATGCCTTTAAATTCAACCCACATTAAGAAAAAATTTAAAATGCCTTTTTAATATAGCTTAAATTCAAAGCCTTTCAAAAATTCCTCTTTAAATCTTGCAAAAAACTAGCTTTCACAGTAAGGCTTAAAATTTGCAAAATTCAAGCCCTTGTGTTGGTATAAAAACTTGAATTTAACTTGATTAAATTCAAGGTCAAAGCAGTTATTAAAATTTGTAGATCTTGACAAAACTGTTAAAATTTAAAAATGAAGTTTGTTTAAGAGTTCTTAAATTTCATTTAGCCACAGTTAGCAAAGCTTTGCACCCAAAATTAAGCAATATCTTCTCTTATCAAACTCATATATTTTATAATCTTTAAGCCCTACAAGCTCACTTTGAAGGCTTGATCCTTTATAAAATACAAACAAACTGTCCTCATCAAAAAAGCCCTTGCAAGCTGTGATTAGCTGTGGAATTTTCATTAAAGCCCTTGAAGTTATGAGCCTTGCTTTGAATTTAGGCGCGTGAAGCTCTATTTTTTCTTTTATAATGCTTAGATTATCAAGTTCTAACTCGCTTTTTATGAGACTTAAAAAGGAGGCTTTTTTGGGATTTGGCTCAAAAAGCGTGAAATTTGCCTTTAAAACTATGGCTAAAAATACAGCAGGAAAGCCAGCCCCAGAGCCTAGATCAATGGCATTTTCAGCAAAGCTTAGATCCTTAAAATCTAAGATCTTTAAACTAGCTATAATCTCCCTTTCAAGTTCCTTAAAATTGCTAATATTATGAGCTTTTGAGTAAGATTTAAAGAACTTTTCATAAAGTTCAAGTTTCTTTTTTAAGTCCTCTAAGTCTTTAAGATCTTGCAAAAAATTTAAATTATCTTGCAAAAGCTTGAAATTCAAAGCAAGTGTCCCATTTTATCGTGCTTGATTTGTAGATAGTCTTTGTTAAAGCAATTTGCATTGATTATTATGGGAATTCTTTTGATGATCTCTATGCCCTCTAAACCGTCAAGCTTTGAGGGATTGTTTGTAAGTAAATTTATCTTGCTAATCTTATAATGCTTTAAGATAAACTCAACTATCTCATATCTTCTCTCATCAGCCTTAAAGCCAAGTTTTAAATTCGCCTCTATGGTGTCTAGTCCTTGATCTTGCAAAGAATAAGCATTGATCTTGTTAAAAAGCCCTATACCCCTTCCTTCTTGACGAAGATAAACAACCATCCCTCCGTGTTCTTGTATGTATCTTAGTGCAAACTCAAGCTGTTCCCCACAGTCGCATTTTAAAGAACCAAGGGTATCTCCTGTTAGGCATTCTGAGTGAATTCTCACATTACAAGTTCCTTGAAGCTCCCCTTTAAATATACACAAATGTTCCTTTTCTTTTTCCTTAAAGCTTTGAATTTTAAACTGTCCCCATTTTGTTGGCAAATTTGCAAGCTCTGATATTTTAAGATCCATAATTTGTCCTTTTTATTACAAAGTGTGAAATTATAATGAAAAAAAGGAAACTGATGAATAACTACTGTTAAGTTAGCTTAAAAATAAGATAAAGAAAGTTTTTTTAAATTATACAAAGACTTAGCTATAATGTGTCAAAAAATTCAAGGAAGCACGGTGTTTAAAAGATTTAGAAGATTGAGACTTAATGAGAATTTAAGATTAATGCTAGAAGAAAATTATCTAAGCGTAAATGATCTCATATATCCGCTTTTTGTGGTAGATGGCAAAAATGTCCGCAATGAAATTTCTTCAATGCCCGGTGTATTTCAGCTTAGTATTGATGAGATCTTAAAGGAGTGCAAAGAGCTTGAAAGACTTGGAATAAAGGCTATCATACTCTTTGGCGTCTTAGAAGAGGCTAAAAAAGACAGTGTCGGCAGCGATGCCTTAAATGAGGAAGGTCTAATAGCTAGAAGTTTAAAAGAGATTAAAAGGGCTTTTCCAAGCTTGTTTGTAATTACTGATCTTTGCTTTTGTGAATACACAGATCACGGCCACTGTGGCATTATTGATCCCATAAAACAAACAGTAGATAATGATCTCACCCTTGAAATTTCAGCCAAACAAGCCCTAATTCACGCAAGAGCTGGTGCTGATATGATAGCACCAAGCGGTATGATGGATGGTATTGTAGGCACTTTAAGAAAGGCACTTGATGAGGAGGGCTTTGAAAACTTGCCTATAATGGCGTATTCAAGCAAGTTTGCTTCTGCTTTTTATGGACCCTTTAGGGATGTGGCAAATTCAAGCCCAAGCTATGGAGATAGAAGATCTTATCAAATGAATTTTGCTAATGGCAAGGAAGCACTCTTAGAAAGCCTTGAAGATGAAAAACAAGGAGCTGATCTTTTGATGATAAAGCCCGCCCTTGCTTATTTAGATGTAATCAAGGATATATCAAATCACAGCAAATTGCCACTTTGCGTGTATAATGTAAGCGGAGAATATGCTCTTTTAAAGGCTGGGGCTAGATTAGGAGTGATTGATTATGAAAGGGTGCTTTTAGAAACGGTGATGTCTTTTAAAAGAGCTGGGGCTAAACTTATCATTAGCTATCACGCAAAGGAGGTGGCAAACTTGCTAACAAAATTTGCATAAAGCCTTGTTCTAAGTTATTTTTAAAGCTTAAAAAATTGTCATAAGCCTTAGTGTAGTTTATTTGAAAGCTTAAAAATTTGTCATAAAGCCTTAGCGTGCTTTGCTTTTAAGGCTTAAAATTCATAAAAGATTAGAATAACTTGGCTTTAAAACCAGTCAATCTTAGGCTTAAATTCAAAGTTAAATTCACAGTTTTTAAAACTTCTTTAAAAAACTAGGCTCTTTTTTAAAAAACTATAAAAATTCTTTTTCAAGCAAACTAAAAAAGCATAAAATGACAAGATAAAAAATGAAAATTCAAGGACAAAAACAGTTCTTTGAATTTTCCACCCTTTCTCAAATTCTAGCAAAGCTTTAAAAAAGCCTCATCAATCTTAAAACCCTTTTATTGAAGCCATCCTAGCCTCAAAGTGCCTTTGTTGCATTAAATCAAAAGGCTATTTTAAGTTTTTAGTAGCTTAAATTCAAGCTCAAAAATCATAAGTCTTTAAAAAATTCAAGGCTAAAAATATAAAAATAGTTATCAAAGCTTAGTGCTTAAATTTAAAAAACACATTTTGTGAATTTTAAGAAAATTAACTTGCTTAAATTCATAAAAGATAAAGTATTAGCTATAAACTTAGCTATACCTCAAAATCCCTAAGCTTAGGCTTTCTTAAAAATTATGATAAATCTTTTTACTTAAAATTGTTACATTTTGTGTAAATTTTTTCTTTTTTTGCTCAACAGTTTTTTTTTTTTTGTTATAATTTAAGTTAGCTACAAGGGTAGCTGGATTAAGTTGCGCTTAGTTTTTAAGCGTCCACATTGATGCATATTTTTATGCGAACATTAAGGAGTTTCAAATGGCTAAGAAGATGAAAGCCGCCGTTATCAAGGAATTTGGAAAGCCTCTTGTCATTGAGGAAGTAGCTGTTCCAAAGCCAAAAGACGGTCAAGTTCTAGTTAAGATACAAGCTTGCGGTGTATGCCACACAGATCTTCACGCTACTGATGGTGATTGGCCTGTTAAGCCTAATCTAAAGGCTCTTAGTGGTGGAGGTTTAATCCCAGGACACGAAGGTGTTGGCTATGTAGTAGAGGTCGGAAGTGGTGTCAAGCACATCAAAGAAGGCGATGCGGTCGGCATTCCTTGGCTTTATAGTGCTTGCGGACACTGCTCTCATTGTATGGCTGGTTGGGAGACTTTGTGCAATGATCAAACCAACAGCGGATATTTTACCAACGGAGGCTTTGCTGAGTATGCAGTAGCCGATGCAAACTATGTAGGCATACTTAAAAAGGACACCAACTTTTTAAGCATAGCACCTATTTTATGCGCAGGAGTAACTGTTTATAAGGGACTTAGAATGACAGAGGCAAAGCCTGGTCAGTGGGTTACCATCTCAGGCATAGGAGGGCTAGGACACCTAGCGGTTCAATATGCAAAGGCTATGGGCTTTAATATAGCAGCCATCGATGTAGCCGATGACAAATTGGAACTAGCTAAGAAGTATGGAGCCACTGTCGTTGCAAATGCTAAAACCCTTGGTGAGGAAGGAACGATTAAAAAAATCGTCAAAGAAACTGACGGAGGCTCTCACGGGGTCCTAGTAACCGCTGTGCATCCTGTGGCATTTAAGCAAGCTGTGGGCGTTGTAAGAAGAGGCGGAACAGTGGCTATGAACGGTTTGCCACCTGGTGAATTTCCTGTCAATATCTTTGGAATGATCCTAAATGGCATCACCCTTCGTGGATCCATAGTAGGTACTAGACTTGATCTACAAGAGGCTTTAGCCTTTGCTGAGGACAACAAGGTAAAAGCCCATGTAACACCTGCCAAGCTTGAAGATATCAACAAGGTCTTTGATAATATGAAAGCAGGCAAGATAGATGGAAGAATGGTACTAGACTTCGCATCTTAACTAATTAAAGCTAGTAGAAACCCTACTAGCTTTACTACACAAATACAAAACAAGGAGTTTAAAATGAGTAAATATACAAGCATTGAGAATGTCTTTGACAAGCAGTATGATAACTTCATAGGTGGCAAATGGGTAGCTCCTAAGGAGGGCGAATACGCAGACAATAAAACCCCAATTTCTGGCGAGGTTTTGTGCAAGGTGCCTTTATCAAGCGATATAGATGTGCAAAATGCCCTTGATGCAGCACACAAGGCAAAGGATAAATGGGGCAATACCTCTCCTCAAGAAAGAGCTAGGATCATGCTTAAAATAGCTGATCGTATAGAGGAAAATTTAGAGCTAATTGCCCACGCAGAAACTTGGGACAATGGCAAACCCATTAGAGAAACCACAAATGCTGATATACCACTTGCAGCTGATCATTTTAGGTATTTTGCTGGTGTTTTAAGATCACAAGAAGGTGCCATAAGTGAGATAGATAGCAATACCATAGCTTATCACTTCCATGAGCCACTAGGGGTTGTAGGACAGATCATTCCTTGGAATTTCCCCATACTAATGGCTGCTTGGAAGCTAGCCCCAGCCCTTGCCGCAGGAAACTGCATAGTCATTAAGCCTGCAAGTGCTACTCCTGCTAGCATCTTGGTGCTTTTTAAGCTAATTGGAGATCTACTTCCTGATGGGGTTGTAAATATCATCAACGGAAGTGGTAGCAAGATAGGAAAGACCCTTGCCACAAGCCCTAGAATTGCTAAGATCGCCTTTACAGGATCTACTGCTGTAGGACAACAAATTATGCGTTTTGCCACAGAAAACATCATCCCAGCTACCCTAGAACTTGGCGGTAAATCACCTAATATCTTCTTTGATGATATAGCTGATTTTGAGGATGAGTTCTTTGACAAGTCCATTGAAGGTTTGGTTCTTTTTGCCTTCAATCAAGGCGAGGTTTGCACTTGCCCTTCTCGTGCCTTAATTAGCGAGAAGATCTATGATAAATTCATGGATAGGGTGCTAAAAAGAATAGAAGCCATTAAGATAGGAAATCCTCTAAATCCAGAAACTATGATGGGAGCACAGGTTGATGAAAATCAAGTCAAAACCATACTAAACTACATAGACATAGGCAAAAAAGAGGGTGCAAAGGTCTTAATAGGAGGCGAAAGAAATGTCTTAGACGGCAAGTTGCAAAATGGCTGCTACATAAAGCCAACCATACTTCAAGGCAACAACAAAATGAGGATCTTCCAAGAAGAGATCTTTGGGCCTGTTCTAGCACTAACCACCTTCAAAACAGACAGCGAGGCACTAGAAATCGCAAATGACACTGTTTATGGGCTAGGAAGTGGGGTTTGGACCAGAGACATCAACAGAGCTTATCATTTTGGCCGTGGCATAAAGGCTGGACGAGTATGGACTAACTGCTATCACGCATATCCAGCACATGCTGCCTTTGGAGGATACAAGCAAAGCGGCATAGGTAGAGAAACCTACAAGGTAGCCTTGGAGCATTATCAACAAACAAAGAACTTGTTGGTAAGCTATGACATCAATAAGCTTGGTTTCTTTTAATTAGTAGATTTACCCTGCTTGAATTTATAATCTGCCTTAAAATCTACATCCAAGGATGCTTCAAAAGAAGCATCCTAAAAGCTTTCTCGCGTAAGATATTTTCTAAATATAAGTTAAATTTAAAGAATTCTTGTTTATCTAAGGACCTTTGCTGAAAAACTCTCCACAAGGACTTGTAAAATTAATATTTTTTGAAAAAAGGCAAAATCTATTTTGTAATCTTTGGCAAGTATGAGAAGGATCAAAAGTTTTTGAAAAATCCTTGTTTTGAGATTTTTAAGTGTGCTTTTGTGCTTAAATTCAAATTTGTGCTTGAATTTAAAAAGACTGTTTTATCTAAAGGCTATATTAAGCTTTTGAAGTTTTTGTTTAAAATTAAGCTAATTTAAATTCAAAAGGCTTCATTTTAACGCAAAGAAAAATCAAGCTTGAATTTAACTAAGTTTAATTCCTCTAATCAGAGTAAGGCTTTTCAAAATTCGCATCTTAGAAAACTTTGTAAGTATAAATTCACAAGAAGGCTAAATTTAAAAGACTGTATTTAGCTTAGTGGCTAAGATAAATTCAAGGCTTTTAAATTTAAGACTTTATTTTAAAAAACTATTGATCTTAGATAAAATACTCATTTGTCATTCTAAGCGAAAATGAAGTATCTTAAAACCAAAAAGAGATTTTTTGCTTTGCTCAAAATGAGAAAATTCTTGTTATACCAAGCGAAGTATCTTGTAATTCAAAAAGAGATATTTCGTTTTCTACGAAAACTCAATATGACAAAAATTCAAAAAAGCTCTTAAATTCTTGTCATACAAAGCGATACGAAGTATCTCAAGCTTTGTCATACTGAGCCTTTGAGCCAAGTATCTCAAAAAATTTGTCATACCAAGCAAATGCAAAATATCTCATAACTGAAGAGATTTTTTGCTTAGGCTACATCTTGCAAGTTGCTTGGTCGCTTCGCTCAAAATGACAAAATTCTTGTCATTCTAAATGTATGCGAAGAATCTACGAATTTATGGAAAAATGCCTTAAATTTATAGCTTCTTCGCCCATATGCTTACCAAAGATAAATCAATACTTTTTCAAAAAATAGCCTTTAAAAATTCAAGTCTAAATTCATAATCTTAAATCAAAGTTTGAATTTTTTTACATTAAGCACAAGAAAAAAATTACTTGCAAATAGGAACTGAATTCTTTACTTCAAATAAAAGCCTAAATTTACATTAAATACAAAAAAAATATCATTTTAAATTCAAAGCCTGAATTCACATTAAATTGAATAAAAGAGCAATAAATTCACAGTTTGTCTGAATTTTAGTTTTTCTTTCTTGTGCTTTAAAAAAAAGTTCTTCACAGTTTGAAAAAATGCCAAAATTAAGAACCCTTGTATTTAGAAATAAAGTTAAGAACCCTTGTCTTATAAATTAGGATTAAGATATAATCTCTTATCCTATCTTCTTGTAAAAATTCCGCCTTTTTTAAAACTCTACGCACCCCCTTTTTTGTCGTTTTATAAAAGGGCTTTTGTAGAGTGTCTTGTAAGCTATTTCAAAAAGCAAGTCCCCTTACCCCACCTACACTTACAGTTTTTAGGATGAAATTTTAAGGACACGGTTTTGAGGGTTAAGTTTTGAGAACATAATTTTGAATATGTAATTTTAAGAGTATGGTTTTTAAGTCTAAAGCAAAGATTAAAAATTCAATAAGCTATTTAAATTTAGCAAAAATTCAAAAGAAAATTCACAAAATTCAGCAAGTTTATTAAAGTGAAACAAAACTTCAAAGACGATTTATAAAAATTCAACAAGTCTTTAAGTTTAGGCATAAATTCAGTAAAAATTCAAAAATAAATTCACAAAATTCAACAAATTTTATTGAAGTTACATAGAAATTCAAAGATAACGCACAAAATTCACCAAGCCCTTGAATTTAAATTCAACAAAAATTCAAAAACAAATTCTCCAAATTTGAAAAAATTCAACAAAACACTCAAAGAAGTTTTAAATTTCTGCTAAGTATTCTTCTAGCTTGCAAGCTAAGATCTTTATATAAAAAAGCAAAACCCACAAATTAAGTGCCTTGCTATAAATTTAGCAACTTAGCAAAAATTCAAAAAATCTGGCTCAAGACAACTTAAACTCAAATAAATAAGTTTTAAGCTATGATTACACAGATGAAAAATAAGTATATCAATCGTTTCAAAATTTCAGAGGCTAAATTTAAAGAATTTTGAAGTATGTTTTTACTTCGTTTCTCTCGTAACTGCTAGCAGAAGGTGCAAAAAGAATGCTAGCTAAGCGTGGACATGGGGCTGAAAAAAGACACCTATATTTTCATTTCGTGTTCTTGTCCCTCTGCGAGAAGGTATGCTAAAACGAACAAGTTTATACTCAGCTTGTAAAAGCTTGCCTTGTTAGTGAGCTATTGCCTATGGGATTTAAGTGGTATAAGCAAGACGAAATTTTAGTGCTTGGCTACTTATGGTAGTTTAGTTGATTTTTTACAGCACTAAGCTTGCAACTTTGCGTAGCAAAGTTATAGAGTAAAACACAGGGAAAATGAGTTTGCAAAGGGCACAAATCACATAAATGGCATTGAGAATTTCTAGGGCTTTGTAAAGGCTAGATTAAGTCAGTTTTACGGCAAGAGAATTTTTCACGCATTTGAAAGAAACTAAATTTCAATATAATGTCAAGGTTAAAAATGAAAATTTGTATAAAATTTTGTTGAAATGGCTTAGGAAAAATCCTAGGTCATTTTAGCTAAAAGTATCAATCGCCTTAAGAATTTCTGAGGCTTTGCATAGATTAAGCAAGTTTAAAGGAATCAGAAATTTTATACCTCATTTAAAAGAAACAAAATTAAGGCGAAAATTTTGAGACAAAATTCTCATCAAAATTTAATAAAGTTGATAAGATAAAATCCAATTAAGTTGTCTTGAGTCAAAAATCTCTAATTAAAACCGACTTAAAACTAACTAACGCATCTTTTTTTAATCTCTTCTTTTATTTTTTCAGATATAACAAAGTCTGTGCGGTAAAGTAAGCAGTCATTCACGCAAGATACCTTGATCACAAGCCTTTTGCCATTTTTGTCATTTGGATTATGCAAGCTTCTAGCAAGTTCGTGGATCTCATAAACAAGATCCTTGTTTAAATCACTGAGATCAAGTTCTACAAGCAAATCCTCAAAGTCCTTTGGCTCTTTTATAAACTCTTGTTTTTCTGCTTGTTTTTTGTAGTTTTTCTTTGATCTAATGCCCCTTTCTTTTGCATCTTTTAGCTCCAAAAGCTCGTTTAACATTAGGCTTAATTCCCCATTTTCTCTTTTATAACCAAGTCTAAACACATAAGCCCTGCTTCTTTTAAACTCATCTTTCAAAAGCTCTTCAAGTGCTTCTACATGCTTTTCAAAAACAACCACATCAAAAGATGAGTAAAAGTCCATCACTTGCATCTTAGCATATCTGCGTCCACTTTTACTCATTAATGCCTTAAAATCCTCTATCTTTCCTACACAGTAGATCTGCCCCCCATCTTTTAGCTCGTCAAAATTCAAGCTCTTAAAATAATCAAGCTCACCTATTTCCTCGCTAAACTCATCAAGAGGATGAGCTGAAAGATAAAGCCCTAGAATTTCTTTTTCATATTCTAATTTTTCTTTTAAGCCATATTCTTCGTTGATCTTAGTTAGTTCTATCTTAATATCACCTGTTACATCCTCCATATCAAACAAAGAACTTTCAGCCTCCTTTTTATACTCAGCTATATTTCTTGCCTTCTCGCAAAGCTTGGTTACATTCTCAACCAAGCATTTTCTCGTAAAGCCATACTCATCAAAGGCTCCAACCTTAATCAAGCTTTCCATAGTTCTTTTGTTTATCTTAGTTGTATCTATCTTTGACATAAACTCATCAATGCTAGCAAAGCCCTCCTTTGGACGAACGCTTATTATGCTATTTACAGCTGGCATACCCACACTTTTAATGGCACCAAGCCCATAAAGTATAGCCTCGCTACCATCCTCAAGCCTTATGGCCTTAAATTCACCCTGAGCCTTGTTTATGTTAGGAGGAAGAAGCTTAATTTGCATTCTTTTGATCTCCTCTATGTACTGGGCTACCTTTTCTACCTTGTTTTGCTCGCTCGTAAGTAGTGCTGCCATAAATTCACTAGGATAATAGGTCTTTAAATAAGCAGTTTGAAAGGCTATTAGTGCATAGGCTGCTGAGTGAGATTTATTAAAGCCATATTCAGCAAATTTTAAGATTAGCTCAAACAAATCATCAGCCTTTTTCGTATCAAAGCCTTGCTTTTTAGCCCCTTCTAAATACTCGCTTTTAAGCTTATCTAGGATCTCTCTTTTTTTCTTTCCCATAGCACGTCTAACCAAATCAGCACCCCCAAGGGTAAAGCCACCAACGATCTGCACTATTTGCATAACTTGCTCTTGATAAACAATTACCCCGTAAGTATCCTTTAAAATAGGCTCTAATTCCTTGAAAGCATAGTTTGCCCTCTTGCGTCCGTGCTTAATGTCTATGTAATCATCCACCATTCCACTTTCCAAAGGACCTGGGCGGTAAAGTGCAAGTACAGCTATAAGATCCTCAAAACAGTCAGGTTTTAACCTAGCATTTAAAACCTGCATACCATCTGATTCTATTTGAAAGATCCCAAGCGTATCCCCACTTTGAACGGTCTCATACACCTTGGGATCATTTAGATCAATTTGTTCCCAAATGATCTCTTTTTCGTATCTTTTTTTAATTAATTTTATAGCATTATCAATCACATCAAGGGTTTTTAAGCCCAAAAAGTCAAATTTAATTAAGTTTACCTCCTCTAAAAAGTCCTTTGCGTATTGGGTAACAAGGTGCTTTTCATCGTTTTTGCTAGGACGAAAGAGGGGGGTTTTTTTCCAAAGGCTTTCATTTGAGATCACAAGCCCTGCAGCATGAACTCCAGCGTTTCTGTTTAAGCCTTCCAAGGCAAGGGCATATTCCCAAATCTCCTCAGCCCTTTGATGAGTTTTTATAAACTCAGCTATCTTTGGTTCTTTGTTATAAGCATCGCTTAGGGTGATTTTAAGCTCATCTGGTATTAGCTTTGCAAACTCATCTGCCTCATTTAAGGGCATATCAAAGACCCTTGCTACGTCTCTGATAACACCCTTTGCAAGTAGCTTATTAAAGGTGATTACCTGTGCTACCTTGTCAAAGCCGTATTTTTCAATCACATAGTCTATTACCTCATCTCGTCTATTTTGACAAAAGTCTATGTCAATATCAGGCATTGACACGCGCTCAGGATTTAAAAAGCGCTCAAAAAGCAAGTTATATGGCAAGGGATCAAGATCGGTAATCTTTAAACAGTAAGACACCAAGCTTCCAGCTGCTGAGCCTCGCCCTGGTCCAACAGGTATGTCCTTACTCTTTGCCATAGCTATAAAATCATAAACTATGAGCATATAGCCTGAGAATTTCATATTTTTAATGACCTCAATCTCTCTATCTAAGCGCTTTTTATACTCCTCGTGCCTTTCTTCTTTTATGAATTTAAGCCTCTCATCAAGCCCCTTTTTGCAAAGATACTCAAAGACTAGATCATCGTTTTTAAAGCTAAACTCCTGATCTTCTTCTTCTAAATTTAGCCCATATTCTTTTGCATACTCACGAGAAAACTTAAAATTTGGAGGAGTAGCATCTCCAAGCTTTAAATCTAGGTTACATTTATCTGCTATTTCTTGAGTGTTTGCAAGGGCTTCTGGGACATCAGCAAAGAGCTCTGACATTTGCTTTGGGGTTTTTACATAAAATTCAAAGACACTGTGTTTTAATCTATCCGTATCGCTTAGCTTTACGCCCATATTGATGCACATTAAGGCCTCGTGAGGCTTTGCTCTGTCATTGAAGGTATAATGCGTGTCGTTTGTGGCTATGAGCTTGATATTTAACTCCTTTGAAAGCCTTATGACCTTATCATCTATGAAAAATTGATCATTTATTCCATGCCTCATTAGCTCTAAGTAAAAATCATCCCCAAAGACCTCCTTATACCACAAGGCAGCCTCTTTCGCAGCCTCGTAGCCCTTGGCTCCAAATTTTACATTTCTTTCATTTTGGGTATTTAAGTGCCAATTCACCTCACCTTGCAAGCAAGCAGAGCTACAAATTAGCCCCTCGCTATACTCTTTTAGCATTTTTTTGTTGATTCTAGGGTAATAATACATACCCTGGATGTAGCTTTGAGAGCTTAGATACATTAAATTCTCATAGCCTTTTTGATTCTTAGCATACAAACAAAGGTGAAATCTCTGCTTTGTGCTTTTATCATTTATTTCCTCTCCATTATGCAAATAAGCCTCTATGCCTATAATTGGCTTTATGCCAAATTCCTTCATGGTCTTGTAAAAATCAATGGCACCGAACATATTTCCATGATCTGTCATAGCCACGCTTGTAGCACCTTGATCTTTAAGGGTTTTGGCTAGTTCTTTAAGCTTGTTGGCACCGTCTAATAAAGAGTATTCAGTATGAAGATGTAAGTGTGTGAATTTGCTCATAATCACTCCTAAAAATTTAAAAAATTATGGCAAAACTTGACTGAATTTAAAAGAATTTACATATAAATTTTCACTTAAATTTAAAAGCTCAAATTTTCACTTAAATTTAAAAACACAAAAGCCTTGCTGTGCTTTTAGTATGTAAATTAGCACACTAGATCTAAATGCCTCAAATTAAGAGCTAGTTCAAAGATATGAAGCTTAAAGTCTTTTTGTGATAAAGTGAATGAGTTTTTAAATGTGGCGAATTTATAAATCTTAAAGACAAATTTTATGAGCTTTAAAACTTGTTTTAAGATAAAAATTCAAGGCAAAAAAATCTAGAGCTTTTAAATTTAAGCTTGGCAAAATTAAAAACAGTTGCAAATTTTTTAGCTAGCACAAGGTATGGAGAATTTAGATCTTTTTCACAAAAGAGCCTTGAATTTAGGCTAAATTTAAGAACCTTACTTGAATTTGCTAAGATTGAAAGAGCTTAGCATTTTTGCAAAAATTGCTACTTTTATTAAGGCTTATTTTTAAAACATTTAGACAAGATGTCTTATTTGTCATTCTAGGGCTGTGCTTACAAGGCAAGAAAAATATTAAAATTTGCAATGAGGTATGCTTGAAAGAATAATTTAGGTATTTAAAAGGAAAATTCAACAAAGGCAAATCATAAAAATTCACAAAAAGCGTGAATTTTTTAAGCTTTTTTGCCAGAATTTTAAACTTCTTTGTCGCACTTCACACTTTTTTGCCAAAAATTAAGCTTCTTTGCAAGAATTCAAGTTCCTTTGCCATAATTTAAATTTCTTTGCCAAAATTGAAGTTTCTTTATCGCAAAGGACTGGACATATCGATTTTTTAAAGCTGAGTCCATAAGCTTATCCTTTTTAAAAAACCTAAATTTGATGCCTAAAAGCCCTTTCATAATAAGCCCTTAAAGGCTCTTAAAGAAAGACTATGTGAGCTTTGCTAAAATTGGCAAAAAAGCCTTTTTAACATTTATTTGCAAAAAAAGCTTTTTTATCAAATAGATCCTTAACGACACCGCAAGAATAGAGAAACAAATTATTTAAGCCAAGTGCCATCTTTTTTAAAAAATCAATTTACAAGATTAAGCAAATTCAACACTGTTTGAAAGCTAACATTAAACTCAGCTTAAGCTCTTAGCTAACAAAGGCAATAAAAGCTCCTCTTCTAAGTTTTTTCTTGCTTCTTCTCCACATAAATAAGACAGTATTTCAAGGGCAAAAAGGGTTGCTGTGGCAGGTCCGGCTGAGGTTATGACATTATCCTTTTTAAAGATAGCCTTGTCTATCCTTGATCCTTTCAAACCAGCCTCACAGCTTGGATAGCAAGCAAAGCTATCTTTATCCTCGAAGATACCAGCCTCATTTAGCACTATGGGCGAGGCACAAATGGCAGCTACTAGCTTTTTTTCTTTGTGTAGCTCTTTAATTAAAGACAAAATCCTTTCATTAGCCTTTAAATTCAGCATACCCTTGTAGCCACCAGCCAAGGCTATGCCATCAAGCTCACTAAAATTCACGCTTTCAAGCACACAGTCAGCCCAAATTCTAAGCCCATGAGCTCCATCAACAAGCAATTCCTCATCCAAACTAGCCACAATCACCTCAACCCCAGCCCTTCTTAAAATGTCAGCTGTGCTTACAAATTCTATCTCCTCAAAGCCAGTAGCCAAGGGCAAAAGCATCTTTTTGCTCATTTTTTCTCCTTTTTAAAGCTTTTTGCTTAAAATAACTTAGCTTGTCAACTTAAATGCAAAATTTCAAAAAACCTAAGGCTAAATAAATTCACAAACCACTTCAAGCACTTAGGCATTTGATAAAATTTGCAAAATACTTCAATATAAAATCAAACAAAAAAACTTGCTTGTAAATTTTAACTAAAACTGTTAAAAACTCACAAGTTTTTATTTTTTTTATCCTCTTTTAAGTGCTTATACCTTTCCTCTCTTTGCTTGTTTCTTTCCATCATTTGTCTGTTAAAACCTATGACAAAAAAGGCTATTAGCCCCACAAACAAAGCCGTTATAATGAAATTCAAAAAGCCCAAATTTTCTCCTTAATTTTAATTCCAACACTCAGCATTTTTAATGCCAAGCTTAGTTGCACTAAAATGAGGATCTATGCCTTGCTTCTTTTGCTCTAAATAATCATCCAAGACCTTCTTAACTATGCCAGATAAGAGTAAGATCGAGATGATGTTCGTAGTTGCCATAAAGGCCATTGTAAAATCAGCAAAGTCCCAAGCTAGGCTGATATTCATCTGTGAGCCTATAAATACCATAGCCACAGCCGAGAAGCGAAAAACATTCATAATTAGCCTTGAATCTGTTAGATACTTCACATTTGCTTGTGCGTAATAATAATTTCCTATCAAGGAGGTTACAGCAAAAAGCACAACGGCTATGGATACAAAATGAAGCCCCCAAATCCCATAATGCTCCCTCATAACCTCTTGCACCAAGGGCAAGGCACTAAGAAGAGGCTTGCCGTCAGCTCCTATATTTGCAAAATAAGCCTCAGAAAAAAGCACCAAAAGCCCTGTGCTAGTGCAAACTATAACATCAATAAAAACAGCAAAGCTTTGTATAATGCCTTGCTTTGCAGGATGAGAGGTGATGGCTGCTGCTGCTGCGTTTGGAGCTGAGCCCATACCTGCTTCGTTTGAGTAAAGCCCTCTTTTTATGCCAATTACCAAAGCAGAGCCAGCAAAGCCTCCAAAAATAGCCTCAAAGTCAAAGGCTTGTTTGAAGATTAAAGAAAAAACCTCGGGCAGTTTTTCTAAATTCAAAACAACAACGATAAAGGCTAAAAAGGTGTATCCAATAGCCATTATAGGCACTATGATGGAGCTTACCTTGCCTATTTTTGTATGATGGGAAAAAAATAACCAAGCACAAAAAGCACTTAGTAAAACTCCTATATAAATAGACATAGAACTTTGATCAAAGCTAGTTTCAGCACCCACAAAATACATATCATAATAAACCTTAAAAGCAGAGGTCATAGTGTAGCTTTGAAGTCCGTTAAAGCCGTAGGCATAGGTGATGATGAGTATGATGGCAAAAAATATGGCAAGCCAGCCAATGCCTAGTGCCTTTTTTATGTAATAAGCAGGTCCTCCCTTAAAGCCACCACTTACACTGTCTTTGCTCTTATAAACCTGAGCCAAGGCACTTTCAGCAAAGGCAGAAGCTCCTCCAAAAAAAGCCATAGCCCACATCCAAAAAAGTGCCCCAGCTCCTCCAAGCACCAAGGCAACTGAAATTCCAGCTATATTACCTATGCCAACCCTTGAGGCTGTTGAGATCATAAGGGCTGCAAAGGGACTAATGTGCTCATCCTTTTGATCCTTATGCCTTTGAACTAGGAGCTTAAAGACAGAACAAAGCATGGTAAATTGCACAAATTTAAGCCTAAAACTATAATAAATGCCTGTAATTACAAGCAAAATTACCATAATTGAATCAGTTTTTGGCAAAACAAGCTTAAAAAAGCCCTCCAACAAGCCAACAAGTGTAAAATCTTGCATTTGTAATCCTTTTTTTGTCTTAATTATAATCAAAAAAGCCTCAGATTTTATCTCTTAAAAGCCCTAATTTTAACATAAAATTCAAAAAAGTAACAATGTTTTATGAAAGCAAGGCTAAATTTACAAGCCTTAAAATGTAGGCAAAGATAGTTTCTTAGCCAGTTTGAGCTTGAAATTATGTTTTAAATAGGCTATTTGCCAAAATCTTGATTTTGTCAAAACTATCACAAGGTATTTCAAATCGTAGCTTATTTACAAAAGAAGCTTTTTTAAATAAAGCATAAGTTATTAAGACAGTTAAAATTTAACCACAAGTTCTCTTTGATTTCAAACCCTTACTTTATCTTTATTTTAAATTCAAAAATAACAAAGCTATGTGACAAACTCAATACTTTTTGAAAAATCATTAAAATCTTTGATAACTTGTCAAATTCAAAACAAGACTTCATATTTTAAAAAGACAAAAGATTTTAAAAAAAGCGGATAAAAAATCTTAAAAACAAGCTGTGATCGAAGTTAAAGGCTTGAATTTTTAGATAAAATCAAAATTGAGTGATAAAAATACATAAAAAATGGCTCAAGATACTCTAATAGGATTCTCCCTTATCGACTTTAATAAAATTTGATAAAGATTTTGTCCTAAATTGTTCGTCTTAATTTTGTTTCCTTTAAGTGAAGGATAAAATTTTCTGTTTTTATACCTCTAAATTTAGCAAGTCTAAAATTCGCAAAGCCTCTTCTGCTTGCAGTTACTAGTGCGTAGCACGAAGTAAAAACTTTTGCGACCAGCCCCACGCCCACGCTTACCTCGCACTCTTTTTGCACCTTCTTACTACGCAGTTACGAGCCTAGCGTTGTAAAAAATAACTCTCATCAACTTCGATTTCACCGCTTATTTTCTAAAGAAACTTAGTTTTGCTGATTTTTCGCACTCTTTGGCTATTAAAATGCAAATTTCCCGCAAAATTATATTCACGCAAACACGAGAAATTTTGCAAATTTCAGCGATTTTTTAGCCTCTAAATCAAGGCAGAAATACTTCAAAATTCCTTAAAATTCTTTTAAGATAATTCGGAAATAAATCATATATTTATTTTTCATCTAACTCTCCATACTTTAAAATGATATTGTATAAAATTAAAGTATCTTGAGCCAAAAAATTTATATAAGCCCTAAGAAGGGCTTATATTTTACTAGACATTATAGGCACTTTCTCCGTGAATTTTTCTATCTAGCCCTTGACTTTCAACCTCTTCTTCAACCCTAAGGCTAGTAAAAAGAGATATGATCTTAAAGATAGCATAGCTAATCACAGCAGACAAGCTTATGCAAATGACTATGGCTAGGATTTGTTCTATTAGCAAGCTAGCTGAGCCGCTGATAAATAGCCCCTCGCCTAGACCACCCTCTGCACTTACATCAGGATTTATGGCACCACTTGCAAAAAGCCCTGTGGCTATGCCTCCCCAAACCCCTCCTATGCCGTGCAAGGAAAAGGCATCCAAGGTATCATCAAGCCCTAATTTGTATTTGATAAAGCTAAGTCCAGCGTAGCAAAACACAGAGGCTAAAGCACCTATGAAGATGCTAGGCCATATAGCAACATAGCCGCAAGCTGGGGTAATGGCTACAAGCCCTGCTACCAAGCCGCTTAAGCCTCCTAGAACTGTTGGTTTTTTGTGTATGATCCACTCAGCTAAGATCCAAACCAAAAAGCCTGTGGAGGCTGAAAGTATGGTAACTGCGAAGGCATTTACAGCTATATCATCAACAGCACCTGCACTTCCTGCATTAAAGCCAAGCCAACCTATAAAGAGCAAGATCGCTCCTAAAAAGGCGTAGGGTATGGAGTTTGCGCCACTTGCTATGCTCTCATCCTTTTGTCTTCTAGCACCAACCATCAAGGCTCCAACCAAGCCTGCCACACCTGAGCTAATGTGAACAACTCCGCCTCCTGCAAAGTCAAAGCTACCTCGTTTAAGTAAGAAGCCATCATCACTCCAAATCATATGCGCTAAGACATCATAAACTAGGGTACTCCAAAAGAGCAAGAACACAACCAACACTCCAAGCTTGATACGACCCACAAGAGAACCTGTGATGATTGCAGAGGCTATGAGGGCAAACATCATTTGAAAGATGACAAATAAGATATTTGGCACACCAGAGTCATTATAGCCTGTAACTCCTTCTAAAACGAAGTTTGCAAAGCTACCAACTATGCCCGAACCCGTATCCTCGCCAAAGGCAAGGGTAAAGCCTAGCACAACCCACTGCAAGCTTATTACACCAAAGACTATGAAGCAGTTCATAATGGTATTTAGCGTGTTCTTGCTGCGAACCATACCAGAATAAAACATAGCCAAGGCAGGTGTCATCAGCAAAACAAGCAAGGCACAAAGCATAATGAAACTTGTATTTGCTGGATCTAGGCTGTTTATAGCCGAGCTAACACCCTCAGCTACTACACTGATGGCACTTTCAGCATTTAAGCCCTCTACAACAAGGCTTGTAGCCTCGTTTGTTGAACCTATATCATTCATTTTTCCTCCTTTTGAAATTAAGTTCGGTGAAATTATAAAAAAAGTTTGCTTAAAATAAACTTTGATTTAAGAAATTTTTTATATATTTTTTTTAATCATTATGAAATATTTACTTTAAATCCATAAATATAATGCTTTTAATGAAAAAAGATCTTATTTTTGAAAGTGTTTTTGTATTGTGAATTTAAAAAAGCTTGAATTTTTAAACAATGTTTTAGCCTTTTTGAAATATTTAAATGGATTTTATTTTAATATGACAGATATTTTTATATTAAAAAAATATAAATTTATTTTAAATAGATAGAAAGATATTTTTTATACTCATTAACTTTTTATTGTAATAAATCAAATATGATTTAAAGAAAAATAAAGGATATAAAATGAAAAAATTCAAACAAATAGAGCTTTTAGCACTCACTTTAACAGCTGCTTTACTCTTTGGTGCTTGTAGTGGTGGTGATAATACAGAAGCTGCTATCAAGGAAAAGCTCAAAGGCGAATACTCAAAGCTTAGACTTTTAAGCTTTTCTGAGGCAAATGAAAAATTTGATCTTATTAGTGAAGAATGTCTGATTTCTGAAAATAGCCTTGAACCAAGCGAGTATTTGCAAGCTGTTTTTGTGGAATTAGACGGTGATATAAGAATAATAGACCTTCATATGAAAAAGCAAGGGGCTAAAAACGAGCTAATAAACATAAGCGAACCATATTTTGTAAGTGAGTTAAAGGCTGAGTGTTTTAATGAGCAAAATTAAGGCTTTGTGTTTTTTGTCGATTAAGAGAACTTAATTTTTACTAAATTAACTAGTTTTTACTTGCGTAAAGCCTTGCAAGATTAACTTAAAACTCTTTTTTGACAAACAAGCCTTAAGGCTTAGAAACAAAGCCTTGTGATTTAACAAAATTTATGAGGTTAAATTTAAGGCTTTAAAACAAGAATTTTTATTTAAAATTAAGTTAAAACTTATTTTTAAAGCATAAAATTAAAGCTTTTTAAATTAGCAACTTCCTAATTTTACCCCTTTTTAAAAGCCTTGACTGTGCGTTTAATTTTAAGGCTTTTTAAAGCTCTTGTAAGGGCTTTTAAAACTGTTTAAAAGAGCTTTAAATTCAAATAAGCCCCTCAAAGAACTTTTATTAATTTAAATTTACGCTAAATTTAAGTCTTTAAGCTTTTTTCAAACATTGTCAACTAAAATTCAACTATCCTTAAATCATTAACTTTCTTTTTAATTTCTTTCAAGCTTTCAAACATTTTCACTTTTTTAAATTCACCTTAAAGCCTACTCTTTAAATTCAAAAGCCTTTCAAGTCTTAAACTTCTTTAAAAGCTTGTAAGGCTTTTAAATTCAAGTAAAAATTAGTTTTTTGCAATTTATTTTTTCAAGTTATCAAAATTCTTTCAAATTTTTTTAAATTCAAGCTTCAACCCAAAAGCTTATAAATCCTTTCAAGTGCTTTAAAAGCTCTTTCAAGCCTTAAATTTCTTTAAATTAAACCTTCAAATTCAAATGAATTTAGGGTATAATTGATTGTTTTTAAAGGATTTTTTAAGCTTTCTTAAAGTGTTTTTAAAAGCTTTAAAATGCTTCTTAAAAGGCTTTAAAACAAGATAAATTCAAAGTAAGCAAGATAAATTCAGTAAAATCAAGCAAAGTTAAAATAAGGCTCTATTTTAAAAAACTATTGATTTTAAACAAAATACCATATTTGTCATACTGAGAGAATGCGAAGTATCTCAAAATAACGCAAAGTTTGTCATACTGAGCGAATGCGAAGTATCTCAAAATCAAAAAAGAGATTTTTTGCTTACGTCTTGCAAGTTGCTTGGTCGCTGGGCTAAAAATGACAAAACTTTTTTAAAAAAGACAAAATAAATATTTTAAACAAATTCAAAACAAATCATTTAAACAAGATTAATTTAAGCAAAATAAATTAAGTAAATTCAAGCAAAACAAAATTCAAACAGCACAAAGCCAAAAGGATAAAAAATGAAAGCAGCTCACTCATCCCTAATCACCTCAAAACACTCCTTTATCATCACAAAAGCCTACATAAAAGAGGGGCTAGAAGAGCTTCTTGTATGCGAATGCGAGGGCTTTTATGAGAGTATGCAAGCTGAGTTTTTAGGCTTTGAAGGCTTGAATTCTAACTCAACAGCTAAAGCCCTTAATGGCTTAAACCCCCTTTATAACAATCCTAATGGCCTAAACCCCCTCGATAGCAATCTTAAGGCCTTAAACCCCCTTGATAACAGCCTTAATGCCTTTAACCCTATTGATAAAAATCTTAACGGCTTAAACCCACTTGATAGCAATCTTAATGCCAGTAAGCCCAACAACGCCCTTAATCCAAGCTCCTTAATCAACGAACTAGCCTTGTTAAAAATCACATCATCTTTGCAAGATCTAAATCAAATGCCTTTAAATTCAAGCTTAAATGCTTTGAATTCACAGACAACAGGTCCCTTAAATTCACAAAGCGAGAACGAAGAAGGCTTAAATTCACAAGAAACAAATTTTTTAAATTCAAATACAGAGCTGAATTCAAACTTAAACTCACAAAACACAGGCTCAAATGAAGGATTGCAAGGCTTAAATTCAAGCACAAGTCCCTTAAACTCACAAACAAAAAGCTTCAAAGCCATCATAAGCAAGATACAATACCTTGGAGTAACTCAAAGCCCCATTCAAAATGAAAACTCCTTGAATTCAAAGGAGCTAGGCTCTGCCTTGCAAGAGGGCTT